>SLDS01000234.1 GCA_007125175.1 Flavobacteriales bacterium | reverse complement strand
CTGCGGCTGGGATAGTCGCGCTCCCATTCTTGCTCGGTGAGGTATTGCAAAAAGGTATTGAGACCTTCGTCCATCCAAGTCCAGTTGCGCTCGTCGCTATTGACGATCATGGGAAAAAAGTTGTGGCCTACTTCATGAATGATTACGCTGATCACACCGTATTTCATGCGCTCGCTATAGGTGCCATCCTCCTCGCAGCGACCGTAATTGAAGCATATCATCGGGTATTCCATCCCGATACTGGCAGCATTCACCGAGATGGCCACGGGATATGGATAGTCAAAGGTGTACTTGCTGTAGCTGCGCAAGGTATGGGCCACCACGGCAGTGGAATACTGACCCCACAGTGGATTGCCCTCTTTTGGATAGTAGCTCATGGCGAGCACCTTCTTTCCGCCGATATCGACCCCTTGAGCATCCCAGATAAATTTGCGGGATGAGGCCCACGCGAAGTCACGCACATTCTGCGCCTTGAAGTGCCAGGTCTTGGTGCCTCTCCCCCGCGATTTTTCGTTCTCCTCGGCTTCGGTCTGGCTCACGATTTCTACGGGTCTGCTGGCATTGCGCGCGCGCTCCAGACGCTCTCTTTGAGTTGGGCTCAGCACTTCCCGGGCATTTTGGAGCTCACCCGTGGCGCCCAGGATATGATCGGAGGGCACAGTGATTTTCACGTCGTAATTTCCGAAAGGGAGGCTGAACTCTCCGGCTCCGAGAAATTGCTTGTGGTTCCACCCCATATCATCGCTGTACACGGCCATCCGAGGATAGAACTGAGCGATGGTGTATAGGGCATTTTGCTCGTCGGCAAACCATTCGAAACCGGATCGACCGCCCAGTTCGCCGCGATCGTTGATCGTGTAATGCCATTTGATGCGGAAGCTCACAGCACTATTGGGTACCAAAGGCTGAGGCAGGTCGATGCGCATCATGGTTTTATTGACTGTGTATGCCAGATCATTGCCCCTGTTGTCGCTGACCTCTTCGAGCTTGAAGCCGCCGTCAAACCAAGGCGTTAGGCTGCGGTAGCGATTGAAGCTCATGCGCTCGCTCAATTCATTTTGGCGAATCTTGTAGCTGTCACTATCGAGGGCCCTGCGATTTTGATCCAATTGCACCCAGAGATATTGGAGCACATCGGGTGAATTGTTGAAATAGGTGATGGTCTCTACTCCGTAGATGCGGTGATTTTCCTCATCGAGCTCGACCTCTATCTTGTAATCGGCCCTTTGCTGCCAGTATTCTGGCCCGGGGGCACCCGATGCGGTGCGGTACACATTGGGCGTCGGCAGCTCAGTACCCAACTGCCGGAAGGGATTGGCTTGCTGCTCACCCTGGCCCATGCAGGCAAAGCCCAAGGAGAGGCCTGCCCACAAGCAAAATATTCCTTTCATGCTGCGAAGTTCGCTCATTTTTGTGAAACAGCTGCAGGATGATTGCTATCACGGAAAAGCAGTTGAAGCCCAAAGCTTGTGGAACTTCGCGGTTATGCTTTGAGTGGGCCGAAGAACAGAAAAAGAAGGAAGGAATCTGGTTTTCAGAACTGCGCTACAAGATAAATAAGTCATCAAGCTTGTCGAAGAGAAACGGACAGCCTATGCAAGCGTGCTTACCAGGGATTGCCGCGTTGCGTCATACCAAAGAGGTTTTCGCGCTTGTTGTTGGAGCGGCCCTTGCTCGGGCATTTTCGCGCCGATTTTTTATCGAGCAGCAAGAAGGATATCCGCAATACAATAGGTCGGTAGCGGCTATTGAACACATGGAGGCTCGACTTGAAATCATCAAATGGCAAGGCCGTGATCAGCGGTGTTTCAAGAGATGGGACGGCCACCAGTGACTTGGTGAGCTTGAAACCGAATCCGATGCGGTAATTCGCTTGAAGCAAAAAGGACTGCGGGTCGAGTAACGAAATGGGCAAACCGCGATCGTTGTAACGCATATTGCTCGAAAAGAGGTAGTCGGCATTGATGCCTATAGAATTGATCAAAAAACTGTAATCCGAAAATTGCTTCACATTGTTTACCCGGATTGAGGCTGTGGCATAGTTGAGCTGAAAATCCCCATCGCCTCTCAGCACGAAGGGGTTCACCCGGTTGGGATCATCCAGCGTCGCCTCAAAGCGCTCCACGGCCCTGAAGGTTTTTACTCCAATACCAAACTCCACCGAGTGGATGTGGCGCAGGTTGTCGGTCATATTGAAGCGGCCCACCTCGAGTCCAATACCCACACGACCCGCCGGATTAAATCTGATATCATATACCTCATCATTGCCGGGAAAGACCCGCTGCGGAGAGCTCTTCATGGCAGGAGGAGCATAGGTGAGCAGGGGACTAATCACCCAACCCCGGCGCTGATACTCCCCGAAAGAGGGAAAGATATCGCGATGCTTGCGCCCGCTGCTTTGGGCCCAGGCGCTCACAGTCAGTGAGAAGCAAAGTATAAGTAAGAGGCTGCGCATATTCTTGTTTCAATGTTCAACGCAAGCTCAAGGGGGTAGCCAGTGATACGTTTCTGCATTTACTTGGGTTTCCTGTATGCTTACGAATTTAACGGTTTTTTGCGCTTAGTATTTTCGTCTCTATTTCAAGACTGTCCCAACGCTGTGCAATGTCGGGCATGTCCATAATTTCGTCCATGATTTTATCTTGTTCTTGCCCTTCCCTCAGCGCCTCAGAGTAGCGCCTGTGGCTAAAGGTTACTTGCGAATACAAGGGCATCCACTTGTCCGGGTGGCGCTCGTGGATACGTGCTTCGATCTTCTTTTGCAGCAGGAAGCGCTCGTCGCCAACCAGATCGCGCATCTCGATATAGTTGCGCATGGCGAGCTCCGCGATGGCATCGGCATCGGGCTTGCGCGTTTTTTGGAATTCATCCAGTATGCCATCCCACTGATTGTCGTGGGCATCGATGAGCGTGTTGAGCACGCTGCAATCTTCAAATCCGCTATTCATACCCTGTCCGTAAAAGGGAACGATGGCATGGCTGGCATCGCCCAGTATGCAGGTGCGATGGCGCACCCAGGGATAGCAGCGTATGATGACAAGATCGGAGAGGGGATGGGCATGGTAATCGGCCTCCAGCCCGGGCATGATCGCATGAAAATCGGGAAAAACCCGCTTGAAAAAGGCATCTACGCCCTCGCCATTTTCAATGCTGCTAAAGGAGGGCTCACCCTCGTATGGCATGAACAAGGTGCAGGTAAAGCTCTTGTCCAAATTGGGAAGGGCAATGAGCATGTAGCCCCCGCGAGGCCATATGTGCAGGGCATTTTTTTCGAGGCGGTATTCGCCCGTATCGCTGGGGGGAAGCAAAAGCTCGCGATAGCCGTGCGGAATGAACTCCTGCTGGTAGTTGAAGCGGGGCGTCTTTTGCATGTCGGCCCTTACCTGCGAAAAGGCACCGTCAGTGCCAAAGATCAAATCTGCCACCTCCTCTCGCTGCTCGCCGGTCTCGCTATGCTCGAAATGGGCCACACTGCGCTCAAAGTCCACGCTTATGCACTTCCAGCCAAAGTGAATTTGCACATCCAAATCTTTTTCAGCACGGTCCATGAGAACGGCATTGAGCTCGCCGCGCGATACCGAGTAGATGGCCTGACCTTCCAGTCCATAGGCCTGAAATGTCACCTCGCCTTTGATGTCGTGTATCTTGCGCCCGTACATGGGTATGGCCACCGATTGCACCCGTTCCCTCAGGCCCACCATGTCAATGGCCTTCCAGCCGCGTTCGCTCAGGGCCAAATTGATGGATTTTCCTGCGCTCATGCTTTGCTTGCGCATGTCAGGGCGACGCTCATAAACCTTCACCCTATAGCCTTTTTGAGAGAGATTTGCGGCAAGCAGTGAGCCTACCAAGCCGGCACCTACGATTAGTACATCCTTCATAAAATCGTTTTAGCGAAAAGATAACAGCGCAGCGGGCGCCGTGTTTTCCCGACCAAAGGTAGAATTTACCGAGAAACAGCCGAAGAGCGACCCGCCAGTAGCGGTGCCTATTGCCATCAGCTTACAGCTCCCTCAGCAGCAGGGCATAGAGCTCCACCATGGCTTCGATATCGGCTTTGGCCACTTTCTCCCCTGGTTGGTGGTAATTGGCCTCGGGCGGCCCTATGAAGCACCAGTCCCAGCAATAGCTGCTGTCTTGCAATGCCAGGCCATCGCTACCGCCTGCCTTCTCGACCTCGAGCTGGTAAGGGATGCCCGATTCCTTGGCCAGTTCGATGATGCGCCGCACGTACTGCTGCCTGGGAATGCCCCGATCACGCATGGAAATGGCAACGCCCTTGCGGTGGCGTATGGATTTGGATACCAGAGTTACGTCACTGATCAGGGCTTGCTGCACGTCAAAGTTCTCTTGCAAAAACTTTCCGGCAAATTGCGCAGTACCTCCGCCATGCTCTTCATAAGTGCTGAATACCAGCGCTCCATGCTCCATGGTTTTGGCCTGCTGCAGGGCGTTCCACACGCCCAGCCTGTTGTCCATATAGGCACAGCTCACGTACTGCTTGCTCTCCTTCCACTTGGGTACATAAGTGAGTGGAGTGCCAGGCTCGAAACGCACCGGTGCCTTGTAGCTCAGTCCTGCTTCCTCATCCTTTCCCTGCTTTTTGCGCTTCGAATCCCCTTTGCCCGACTTTTTTTTGCCATCGTGCACGCGCAGTTCGCAGGTCTCTAGCACACCCTTGTGAAAGCCTTGTAGCAGGGTCTTATCCTCAGCTTTGGGATTGCCCACCTTGACAAGTTCGCGGTCATGGGCCACACAGTAGCCCACCGTATCGGTATGGGCAAAGATCGCCGTGCGCGGCTTGCCAAATACAGCGATGACCACTTCCTGAAATCCCGGTCCCGAGATCACCTGAGAGGTATGCTTGAAGTGCTTGTTGTTTTCGCTGAAGTAGCGTAGTAAAAATTCTGTCATTCGGCCCTCATCGCCAGCTGTGGCCGGGATGCTGCACAATTTCTTCAGTAAGGAGTAATCCATTCCTCTTGTCGTCCTTTTGCGAGCCATCCGCTTCATGCCTGCTCCCGCCGCTCCATCAGCTTGTATTTTTCGCTTTGTTGCTCTTTTCGCTTTCGCAAAAAGTGGTAGCACGAAGCTTTGGCAGGCGCTTGCAGTGCGGAATAGCTCAATGCATTCCAATGAAATCGATGCGAAGATCGTCAAATCTGCTCATCATCTCCCTAAGTTGCTCATCTTTTTCCTGCTCAATGGCCAGACGCATGGTGCAGACCTCCTGCATACTGATATCCTCAATATCCCATCCGGCCATGCGCAGCAGTTTTTCCACTTCGCCCATGCAGCCATAGGGCATAGACAGCTTGTAGTGGGCCAGAATATTTCTCTCCAAAATTTGCGCATTTGCTATGGCCTCTTGAGCTGCTGTTCGATAGGCATCAATGAGCCCGCCTACCCCGAGCTTGGTGCCTCCGAAGTAGCGCACCACCACTACGAGGGTATCCGTAAGATCGTAGCGATGTATTTGGCCGAGGATGGGCTTGCCCGCACTGTTGCCGGGTTCTCCGTCATCATTGGCCCGCTCTCGCTCCCCACCCCTGCCCAGTCGCCAGGCGTAGCAGTGGTGGCGGGCCCCGTGATGCTCTTTGCGAAGCGATTCGAGCTGCGCAGCCACCTCCTCCTCATCCCTCACGTGCATGGCATAGCCAAAGTGCTTGCTGCCTTTCACCTTGTGCAGGCTTTCTCCCTTGATCTTTATGGTGCGGTAGCTTTGACTCAAAACCGGAAATAGGTAAGCAGGGCAATCGATACTACGGCCAGGAGCACACCTGCCACATTTTTTGCCGAAAGGCGCTCCCGAAACAAGAGCACACCCAGAAGGGCCGAAAGCAGCACCACGCCAATATTATTGGCCGGTATGGCACTGGAGCGATCCATGACTCCGCTGCCTATCACGCGCAGCACGAAGTATATGCTTCCATAATTCACAAGCCCCAGTACCAGACCCGCAATGGCATTGCGCCACTTGAGGGCCTTCTTTGCTTTGCGCACCGTGAAGGGCCAGATCAGCGTACCGCTCAGGCCGGCCACCGCAAAAGGGATAGGGACAAACTGCTTGTAGCTCACGCTATCGCTCAGGTATTGCTTTTGCACCATGGCCAGCAAAAAGTCAAGCCCTCCCGAACCCAGAAAGAGCACTGCGGGCAGCAGCCAGGCCAGGGATTGCTCCGACTTGCGCACGCTGCCTCCCATGGAGGCCAGGATCACAGCCAGCACCCCGATACCCACACCGATCAATTTGCTCGCAGGCATGCCCTCATCCGGATCGATGGAAATGAGGATGACCACCGGGATGAGCAGGGACATCTTAGAAGCGATGGAGGCTACCGTCACGCCCAGTTGCTGGCTGGTGAGGGCCATGAGGTAGAAGAGGGATATGAATAGCAGCCCGATACCAAGGGCCCACCACAGCCAGCCCTGACTGAGCAGGGCTCCCAGGTCAATGCCGCCGAGGTACCAAAAGCCAAATGCCGCCGCTACGTAATAATTGATGACAATGGCCTGAAAGGTATCGATGCCGAAGCGGTCAAAATACTTGAAGATGACGTAAATGCCGCTTGAGCACATTATGCTGATGAGCAGGAGTATCATGGCTTGAAATAGGTGCTTATTAAGTCGCTTCCATAGCGGTAGCGCCGGGATTCGCGCATGTGTAGCTCGGGTGCCTTCAATCCGCTGCTGAAGCTCTGATTGCTCTGCAGGATGCGGGCCTCGTCCCAGAGGCCCTCTGCGATAAAGGCCTGTAGGGTGCGTGCACCGCCCTCCACGAGCAGGCTGCTAAGGCCGAGGTCATGGAGTGCCTTCAGGGCTGCTGCCAGAAAGGAAGTTCCCTCCCCGCCCTCGAGAAGGCTCACCCAATTCACCCGCTGCTTGTCCTGCCAGCCCGGAGCGGGCAGGGGGCTATTGCTCAGCACGGTGATGGCATCAGTTTGCCCCAGCATACGGGCAGCAGCGGGCAGCTTGCCCCTTTGGCTCAGGATGACCCGATGTATGGGTCGATGGCCATAAGCACGCACGGTGAGCTTGGGGTCATCGTGGAGCAGGGTGGCCGCACCTACCAGCACGGCTCCCTCTTCGGCGCGCCACTTGTGCACCAGTTTTTTGCTTGCGGGATGGCTTATCCAGTTCGGGCGGCGCGGCCCTCCTTCCTCCCGGTCCAAATCCATGTAGCCGTCGGCACTCTGCGCCCATTTGAGCAGTACATATGGCCTCCCGAGTCGGTGATAGGTATTGAAGCGTCGATTGAGCCATTCGGCTTGCTCGCCTGCCACACCGCATTGCACTTCTATGCCCGCCTCTCGCAGCATGGCAATTCCCCTGCCCGCCACCAATGGATTGGGATCTTCCTGCCCTATCACCACATGGCGAATGCCCTTGCGGATGATGAGTTCAGCGCAGGGAGGCGTTTTTCCATGGTGAGAGCAAGGCTCCAGGTTCACATAAAGCGTGCATTTGGATGGGTCTACACTGCAATTGTCTATGGCATTCACCTCCGCATGCGCCTCTCCGTATTTTTGGTGAAAACCACTGCCCACAATGCGGCCATCGTGCACCAGCACAGCTCCTACCATCGGGTTGGGTGCAACACGTCCACTGCCCTTAGCGGCCAGTTCGAGGCAGCGCATCATGTATCGGTGCTCATCCACGGGGCAAAGAAAGCATTCCCCGCTCAAATAGATTTGCTTCGGGCCTGCCTTTCGGCAAAATTGGATGACGCGGATTGCTGCATTCGGCAGTCTTGGCCCCCGGTGCAGCCTGCTCAGGGGCCAGTACTATCGCGGATCCCTACACAGCCACTTTTCAGCGCAGCCAAAGCATGCCTTTTTGACCCTTTTTGGCCTGTGCATTCTTGCCGCGATTCACTACCTTAGCATTTCAGCTGAAACCATGCTTGAGAGGCACCTTACCATAGGGCAAATTGCAGATCTGTATCGCTGCGAACTCGTTGACCTGTATCCGCGCAGGGAGATCGATACCTTCATTTACATGGTGTGTGAAGACCTCATGCACATGAGCCGCGCCGATGTATTGCTCTCGGGCGATGAGCCTGTGCTGGAGCCTTACCTCAATCGCATGATGGATATTCTGAGCGGGCTCAAGCAGGGTAGGCCCATTCAGCACCTGCTCGGCAAGATGGTTTTTTACGGGCTCCCGCTCGAGGTGGGGCCACAGGTGCTGATACCACGTCCTGAGACTGAGGAACTGGTGCATTGGTTGATTCAGGAAAATGCTGAGCTCGATGGCAGCCTCATGGATATCTGCACCGGATCGGGTTGTATCGCACTTGCTGCCAAGAGCCACCTACCGGCTGCAAGGGTTTCCGGGGTCGACAACAGTGTGAACGCCCTCAATACTGCCTGTCGCAATGCACGCAACAACAAGCTCAATATCGATTTCTTTCACTTTGATGTGCTCGAGCAGCAGAGTTTCGGTTTTGTGGAATACGACGTCATAGTGAGCAACCCGCCATATGTGAAGCAATCGGAACAAGGCGGCATCGAGCCCCATGTGCTGAACCATGAGCCGCATGAGGCCCTATTCGTTCCCGATGATGAGCCACTGCTGTTTTACCGCCGCATTGTCGACCTCGCCGATAGCCATCTGAGCCGGGGTGGAGCCCTCTACTTCGAAATCAATAGAGATCACGGTGCTGAGCTGTGCCAACTGCTGCGCGACCGAGGGTATATGGAGGTGGAGTGCCGCAAGGATATCAATAAGATGGATCGAATGGTGAGGGCCCGAAAGTGTTGAGATTAGCACTCTGCATAGCCATGTCGATCAGCCTGTCAGGGTTGATGGCCCAGTTTGGCCAATCGGATACAGTGCGCCTGCTCAATGGCAAGCGCAAGCTCGAGCCTTATCAGAACACCCTCAAGGCCGATTTTGGCTTCGATGCGCGCCGCACTTTCCTACAGGATCAGTGGGTGCAAGTAGCCGGTCTGCGCGCCGGGGTGGAATACCGGCGCATTCACCGTTTTGGGGTCGGTTTTTATTTTCTCAATAACCGCTTTTTCAGCCGCGACTTCGGTTTTGAGATTGATGAATCTCTGGTGGAGTACGAGTTGGGCTATACCGCACTCTACTACGAGCGGGTGCTCTTTTTTGATCGCAAGTGGCTCATAGCTGCCGGCCTGCAATTGGGTGGAGGCAATGTGGATGTGTACTTCAACCCGGGAGGGCTCAACGATCGCGTGAAGCATACCGAAGTGCCTTTCAGTACCGCTGAGTTTTCGGCTTTCGTGGATTACAATATCACCTACTGGCTCAGCGTAGGGGCCGGAGCCGGCTACCGAGTGGTGGGTAGGGTACCCGATGAAATCCGTGAATCTTTTAGTGGCCCCATTGCATTGGTCAATGTTCAGGTGAAATTGTTTAAACTCGCACGTTCCATTTTCGACCCCGAGGTAAAGAATGAGTTCTGAGTCTGTACAAAGTGAAATAGAGGCCCTGCGGCAAGATCTGCATAGGCACAACCGGCTGTATTACATCGATCACCGTCCTGAGATCAGCGATGAGGAATTCGACCGTATGCTGAGACGCCTGCAGGATTTGGAGGAGGAATATCCCCAATACCGCGACCCCAATTCGCCTACCATGCGTGTGGGAGGTGACATAAGCGGCAAGTTTGAGAAGGTCAAGCACCGCTACCCCATGCTCTCCCTGAGCAATACTTACAGCCTCGATGAGCTGATGGATTGGGCCGCACGCGTGGGCAAGGCCAGCGCTGAGGAACCCGAGTGGGTGTGCGAACTCAAATACGATGGAGTGGCCATTGGCATGCGCTATGAGGATGGCAAGCTCGCACAGGCCCTCACGCGGGGTGATGGCGAGACCGGAGAAGACATCACCACCAATGTGCGCACCATCGGCAGTGTTCCTCTCGTGCTGCAGGGCGACTATCCAGATCGCTTCGAGATTCGGGGTGAGATCTTCATGCCGCTTGAGGCTTTCGCCAAAATGAATGCCGCTAGGGTGGATGCCGGTGAGGAGGCCTACATGAATCCACGCAACACGGCAGCCGGCACCCTCAAGCTGCAAGATTCGGCAGCTGTGGCCAGCAGGAGCCTGGATTGCATGCTCTACGGCTTGTATGGAGATCGACTTCCCGGCGACAATCACTTTGACAATGTGAAGGCCGCAGCCTCTTGGGGCTTCAAAACGCCCGATCCTTCAAAACGCTTTATCGAGCGCTGCAAAAGCATAAAGGAGATTGAGGCCTTTCTGAGCTATTGGGAAAACGAACGCCGCCAACTGCCCTTCGAGGTGGATGGGGTGGTGATCAAGGTGAATGATTACGCCTTGCAGGATGAGCTCGGCTTTACAGCCAAGTCGCCGCGCTGGGCAGTGGCCTACAAATTCAAGGCTGAGCAGGCCACCACACGACTCCATGCCGTGAGCTATCAGGTAGGCCGTACGGGTGCGATTACTCCCGTGGCCGAGCTGGAGCCTGTGTTGCTGGGCGGCACGAGGGTAAAGCGCGCCAGTCTGCACAATGCCGACCAGATCGCGCGCCTCGACATACGCCTCGGCGATGCTGTGCAGGTCGAAAAGGGTGGCGAGATAATACCCAAGATCACGGCTGTGGATTTCACCCGGCGCGCAGCTGACAGCCATCCCTTCACCTATGCCACCCATTGCCCTGACTGCGGTACAGCCCTCATTCGCAAGGAGGGCGAAGCATTGCACTATTGCCCCAATACGGAGCACTGTCCGCCACAGGTCAAGGGCCGTATTGAGCATTACATTTCCCGAAAGGCGATGAACATCGATGGCCTCGGAGCTGAAACGGTGGCCCAGCTATTCGAGGCCGGACTGGTAAAGCGCCCCGAGCATCTCTACACCCTTACAAAGGATCAATTGCTGCCTCTGGAGCGCATGGCCGACAAATCAGCTGAAAAACTCCTCGAGGGCATTGAGGCCTCAAGGAATGTTCCCTTTGAGCAAGTACTCTTCGCCTTGGGCATACGCTACGTGGGTGCTACTGTGGCCCGCAAGCTCGCCCGGCATTTTGGCAGCATTGATGCACTGATGGCTGCGGATATGGATAGCCTGATGGCAGTGGACGAAATTGGTGAGCGCATCGCTGAGTCCGTGCTCGACTTTTTTGCCGAAAGGCACAATATCGAGATGGTAGAAGCCCTGAGAGCACATGGCTTGCAAATGGAGATCAAGAAGGAGAACAAAGAGCAAAAGGGGAGCGTATTCGAAAATAAATCTCTGGTGGTGAGTGGGGTTTTTCAAAACTTCTCCCGCGATGAACTCAAGCGCAGCATAGAGGCCTACGGGGGAAAGGTGGCCAGCTCGGTGAGTAGCAATACGGACTACCTGGTGGCCGGTGATAAGATGGGGCCCGCCAAGCGCAAGAAAGCCGAAAGCTTGGGGGTCAACATCCTCAGCGAAGAGCAATACCTTAACATGATCGCATCAGAATGAGCCTTTGGACACAACTGAAAGAAAGCCTGGGTGAGCGTCGCCTCAAAATGCGGAAAGACCCGCGTAGTAAGCCCGCCATGGCCAATTTTGCCACAGCGCGAAGTGTGGCCCTCCTTTACCGCGAGAAGGGTGAAGGATTTTACATACTCGTAAAGCAATACGTGAAATTCCTCAAGGCTGAGCTGGGCATACGCGAGGTTTTGGCATTGTCTTACATAGAAGACCATAAAGACATTCCGCACTATCACTTGCACCGCTTGCGTTACGATTACTTCACTTCCAAAAATCTCGACTTCTTCATGGAGCCCACCGGAGAGGAGGTTGAGCGCTTTGTCGAAAAGGATTATGACATACTGATTGATCTTGAGAAAGATCCCAGCCTGCCCTTGCGCTACGTACTGCGCATGAGTAAGGCCCGTCTCAAGGTGGGGCATTACAGCGAAGCGTACGAACACCTCTATGACTTGATGATTCGTTGCGATGAGCGTGCTACCTTTGACGAGTACATAAAGCAGGTGAATCATTACTTACGAAAAATCAATAGCCATGAAGAGCGCGCTTAAGGGCCTTGGGGTTGCTATGATCACTCCCTTTGCGGAGAATGCTAGCATCGACTACACCGCTTTGGAGCGCCTCGTAAAGCATCTGCACAAGGGCGCCGACTACCTCGTGGTGATGGGTACCACTGCTGAATCGCCTACACTGAGCGAAGAAGAGCAAATCGCTGTACTCGAATTTGTGCTAGAGGTCAACAAGTCTGTATTGCCGGTGGTCTTTGGCCTTGGCGGCAATGATACCCAAAGGGTGGCGCGCCGCATGGCCGACTGGAAGCACGATGAGGTGGCTGCTTTTCTCTCCGTAAGTCCCTACTACAACCGTCCCGGGCAGGAGGGTATTTTTCAACATTACAAGCGGCTCTGTGAGCTGAGCCCCAAACCAGTGATCGCTTACAATGTGCCTGCGCGCACAGGTAGCAATATCCTGCCGGATACCTGCCTCCGCATGGCGGAAGAATTGACGGCCTTGATAGGCGTAAAAGAGGCCGCAGGCAGCATGGAGCAGGTGATGGCGTTGGCATCCCGACTTCCCGATGATTTTCTACTAATAGGTGGTGATGATGCACTGGCTTTTCCGCATATGTCTTGTGGTGGTCACGGTATTATTTCGGTAGTAGGCAATGCCTTCCCCCAAACCTTTGGCGAGATGATACGCCTCTGCCTTTCGGCAAATTTCGAAGCTGCACGGGCCTTGCACTACAAATTGCTTCCGCTGATGAATGCACTTTTCACAGAGGGCAATCCGGCCGGAATAAAGGAAGTGCTCAGCCATTTGCGCATATGTGAGCAACACTTGCGTCTGCCTCTGCTGCCCGTTTCGAAGGCTTTGAGCGATCAACTATACCGATTGACCGCTGAGCTCGAAGATGGTGCATAGCATACGTTATGGGCTGGTGTTCAATGAGAAGAGCATGGTAAGCAGGCATGTCTTCATACCATGAAGGGTATTCTATATGTAGGCACAGCCTGTGAATGCGGTTTCATGCCATTCTACTAATGAACACCGATGTATCTGCCATGTTACCAGCGCATTATATTTTAACTAAATACCATCCGGATTCCAGATTTGAAGCCTGAATCTCTAATTGGGAAAGAACCGTCAGGTCGAGTGATTTTTCAGGCTTGTACCAGCACGCCAATACAACAAAAAGGCTGCCTGCCTGAAAAATTGTATCGAGACGCGAAGAGAGGGAGTGGTTTCCAAAGCATCTCGATTACAAGGCTCT
>SLDS01000032.1 GCA_007125175.1 Flavobacteriales bacterium | reverse complement strand
AGCCCTTCATTCTACCCCTCATATTGCTTCTTAAATAGCCCCAATCAGCTTGAGCAGTTGGTTCAACGATGATTTACAAAGATCCGTCGAAGAGGCAAAGCTTTGATAATGTGATAGTGGCGGAGAAAAAAATCAAAAATATATTTGGTGGGTGCGGAAGTTTTTATAATCTTCGTTTCGGTTGTTTTTGATTTTCAACATCGTATTCAAAACATTTAATATCACAATCTTAGCGAAAGGAGAAGAGCGGATATTTTTGATTTTTTAAGAATTATTGAGCCATAATCGTGAATGCACCAACACTGGAGTCAAGTAAATTAGGATACCGGGTAGAGCTATTGCCCTGCAATGGATTAGCCAATCCCCGTCGTTCAGAGATCCTCGAGAGCAGAAGGCCGACCGTCATCGACACCATAGATGCGCAAGTAGCCGAGCTGATAAAAATGCAGGAGCCATCACGCCCTTGGAGCGATGAAGATTCGCTAATTGCAGCCCGCCAACAATTGGGAGATAATCCCGAACTTTACGGTACTTGGGTTTATTACTCCTGGAGAAATACGCTTGTACACCTCCTGAGCGAAGCGGAGTTTGTGCAGGTTCGCACCAACCGCAATCAGCACAAGATCACTGCCTCAGAACAGCAAACCTTGCGCAGCAAGCGACTTGGAATTATTGGACTTTCTGTTGGTTCCGGCATCGCCCTTACCATGGCAATGGAGCGCACCGTGGGAGTGCTTCGCATCGCCGACTTCGATGATTTGGAGCTCTCCAATCTCAATCGATTGCGCTCAAGCGTATGCAATCTCGGACTACCCAAAGCAGTAATCGCCGCCCGTGAAATTGCAGAAATTGACCCTTATCTGAAGGTAGAGGTGTTTTCAAGCGGAGTGAATGCTGACAATATCGACGCCTTCTTAGGAGGTGATCGCCAGCCCTTAGACCTCTTAGTGGAAGAATGCGATAGCTTAGCCATCAAGATCCTTGCGAGAGTAAAAGCCCGCGAACGCGGAATTCCTGTAATCATGGAAACCTCGGATCGGGGCATGGTGGATATTGAACGTTTTGACCTGCAGCCCGACTTGGGCATTCTACATGGCAGGCTCAGCGACGAGGAGTGCCAAACCGTAATCGATTCAGGTACCTGGACTCCCGAGATGACCGCCCGGATTATGTCGCCTGCGGAAACTTCCGAGCGAATGAAGCTGTCGATAAGTGAATTGGGAAAATCCATTGGCCGATGGCCCCAGCTTGCTTCCGAAGTAAGCTCAGGTGCCGGGGTTGTCACACATTTATCACGTAAAATCCTTTTGGGTGACAAAGTGCTCAAAGGCCGAAAATTCCTTGACCCCTATGAACTCTTCCTGGACTAGACGTACTACAACTGCTACTGCTACCACCACCACTACAGCACCAAAGATCAGCCAGGTGCACATACGTGCGTACCGGGCTATCGACGATGTAAAAACAAGTATGCGCTTTGCTGAAGGGCATGCAGCGGTGCTTGCCCATCACGGCATTCAACGGGTAGCTTCTGCAAATGCTGAATGGGTGAATGATCCTGATGTATACGTCATTATTGCTACCTCTCCGGGAGGAGAAAAGATCTATGGAGGGGCGCGCATTCAGATCCGCAGGCCGGATAGATACCTGCCACTTGAAACCGCTTTCGCAAAGTATGATAAGAACATCCACCAGGTCATTGGCAAAATGCAGGATGAGGGATGTGGCGAATTGTGCGCACTTTGGAACAGCATGGAAGTCGCAGGTTTTGGCATTGGTAGCAGACTGATCATTAACTGTGCGGTGAGCATGACCCAACGCTTAAAGATTCGGCATCTCCTTGCCCTCACCTCGCCCGTTACCAGGAGGTTTATTCCCGCCTTTGGCTTTTATACCATTCCAAACATTGGAATAGATGGCGGTATCCCCTATCCTACCGAGCGGCTCAAGGCCACTGTAGCCCACTTCATCAATCCCGATCGATTGGTGTTTATGGATCAGGAGCTGAATAAGCAAGCCAAGGAACTGATGATCAACCCAAGGTTGAACACCACTTCGACAGGCCCAAGAGGCAGCCTAAATTTGTGTTTCGACCTCGGCGTGAGCAGGTAAACCCTTTAGGCTGCTCCGATGCCTTCGTAGATTGTCCTAATTGTACGATCTTGGTCGTGACAATAGCATAATCTCAAATGAAAGCCATCGATGCACGCTAAATTGGAATCCAGATTCAACAGGCTCAATGCAAAGCTCAATAGCCTGCTGAAGGCCATGGATGGATGCAGTGATGAGCGCCTGCTCAAAGCCCCTGAAGGCAAATGGAATAGCCTACAAATCCTGCACCACCTACTCAGCTCCGAGCAGAAGAGCTCGAACTATATCCACAAGAAAATGCAAGGCATTCAGGAAAGCCCCAAAACGGGGATGTCTGCTGCCTTTCGCAGCTGGGCATTGCGCTTCGCCCTGGGATCCCGGATTAAGAAATACAAAGCCCCCGCCATATTGGGGGAAATGCCGGAAAACCTCGACTACACTTCCACCAAAGAAAACTATCTACATGTGAGAAAAGAACTTGCAGAATTGCTCAAAGACCTGAGTGAGGATCAACTGGGTCTGGCCCTTTTCAAGCATCCCATCGCTGGCCGTATGAATGTGCTGCAGGCACTCGGTTTTATGGAGGCCCACATGGATCGGCACGGTGAACAGATATACGAGCGCGCTGGAATCAAATGAATGAGACCGGTCACGAAAAGAAAATATTTATGGCTAAAAAGAAAAAAAGCGGCGGATTGGTCTACAGCACAGGTAATATTCAAAGCGATGAAGGCCGCGGCGAGGGGCAAACTTCCGCCGGAGCTCAAAAGCAAAAACTCAGGGTGTGGTTGGAAAGAAAAGGCGGAGGCAAAGTGATTACCGTGGTCAGAGGCCATATGGGTAGCCCAGCTCAGCTCAAAGATTTGGGCAGCGCGCTCAAATCGCTATGCGGTGTGGGCGGCACCGCCAAGGAAGGCGAAATCATGGTGCAAGGCGATCACCGTGACAAAGTAGTGAACTATCTGATCAATCAGGGACATGAAGCAAAGAAGGCAGGAGGCTAAGGACAAGCACAGACATTCGAAGAAAGCACGTCCCGGACGATTTGCCATGGTGGCTACCACCTTGCAGGGACTGGAAGAAGTACTGGCCAGAGAGCTGAGCAGCATAGGTGCCAATGATGTAAAGCCGGCAAGGCGGGCTGTGCATTTTACTGCCGACAAAGACCTCATCTACAAGTCTAACCTTCGCTTGCGCACTGCATTGAGGGTGCTCAAACCCCTACGCCATTTCAAAGCAGCCGACGAAGACGCACTCTACACGGGTGCCAAGGCCATCGCATGGACGGAGCTCTTCTCAGTGGAGAAGACATTTGCTGTAAAATCGACCGTGAGCGGCGAACTCCACCGCCACAGCCATTACGCAGCCCTCAAGGTAAAGGACGCCATCGTCGATCAATTTCGCGATGTGCAAGGCAGTCGGCCCAATGTGGACATAAAGCAGCCCGATGTGGTGGTTCATGTCAAGATCCATCGATCGGATGTATGGATATCCCTCGACAGCTCAGGCCGCACCCTCAATATGCGGGGCTACAGGGCACGGGAAGCCAAAGCACCACTCAATGAATGCCTCGCAGCAGGCATGCTCATGCTGGGTGGATATGAGGGCAAGACCGCTTTCGTAGATGGCATGTGCGGCTCGGGCACCCTGGCCATAGAGGCGGCGATGATCGCCATGAAGATCGCTCCCGGACTTATGAGAAAAGATTTTGCCTTCATGCATTGGAAGGACTTCGATGCGGAGCTATTCGACATCATTCGCGAGGCAAGCGTGCAGCGCATCACCGAGCCCGCACACCCAATAGTGGCTTTGGATATCGACATCCACGCCGCCCGTATGGCAAAGGAATCGGTAGAAAGAGCCCAGCTATCAGATGTGATCACAGTAAGCCATGGCGACTTCTTTGGCTATAGCCCACCTCCTGCCCCGGGATTTCTGGTGCTCAATCCTCCTTACGGGGAGCGGCTCCACGACCGCGACCTGGAGGGACTCTACAAGCGCATTGGCGACAAGCTCAAGGCCGACTTTACAGGCTACAGGGCATGGATACTATCGGGCAATCGCGAAGCCATGTTTGCCTTGAGTCTGAGATCATTCATAAGCCACCACTTGCTCAATGGAGGCATTGAGTGCCGCTACTCCGGCTTTCAGCTCTATAAGGGAAGTCGTGAGCCTAATACACGTAATGAGGAGAAGAGGGTATAAAGTCAAAAGACCTTGTCTACAAGTCAGTAAGCCAGGAGTTCTTCCATGATTTTGAGCAGGCGGCTATTCGCCAAAAACTGCTTCTCGAGATTGCCGGCAAATGGAACGGGTGTATCCAAGCTGGCACAGCGCTTCACAGGGGCATCGAGATCTTCAAAGCAATGCTCCGTGATCTGAGCAGCAATCTCTCCCCCAATACCTCCGAAGAGGGTGTCCTCATGCAGCACCAATGCCCTACCGGTTTTTCGCACCGACTTGAAAATGGACTCGGTATCCATGGGCAGCAGGCTGCGCAGATCGAGGATCTCTATGGAGGCATCTGGCAATTGATCGAGCAATGCCAGGGCCCAATGCACCCCCATGCCATAGGTGATGATGCTAACTTCTGAGCCCTCATTCAAGACCGCAGCCTCTCCTATGGGCATGTTGTAATATCCCTCAGGCACTTCCCCTTTCAGGCTGCGATAGAGGGCCTTGTGCTCAAAAAACAAAATGGGATTCGGATCTTCAAAAGCACTGATAAGCAATCCTTTTGCATCCTGAGGAAAGGCTGGATAAAGTACTTTGAGTCCGGGTACATGGGTAAACCAAGCCTCATTGCTCTGCGAGTGAAATGGCCCCGCCTGTACGCCAGCTCCTGTAGGCATGCGCACCACCACGTCGGCATGCTGCCCCCAGCGGTAGTGGATTTTTGCAAGGTTATTGACGATCTGATTGAAGCCCTCCGATACAAAATCGGCAAACTGCATTTCGACCATGGCCTTATAGCCTTTGATGCTCAGCCCCAAAGCTGCACCTAAGATGGCTGCCTCGCAAAGCGGGGTATTTCGCACCCGCTCTTTGCCAAAGGATTCTACAAAGCCTTCTGTGACCTTAAATACGCCTCCATATTCGGCGATATCCTGCCCCATCAAGACCAGCTTGGGATGGCGCTGCATGGCCTCACGCAGGCCATCGCTCACGGCGTCTACCAAGCGCATCTCCTTCATTTTGCCGGAAGGCTCATGCTCCACATATGTGTAAGGTGCGTATACCTCGCGAAGCTCCTTTTCCAGATCGGCCGTGATGGGCTCCTGAGCATAAGCCTCCTGAAGGCCTGCATCGATTTCATTTTTAATGGATGCCCGCATGGACTCTATGCGCTGCTGGGTCAACACACCCTCCTTGAGCAGGAATGCCTCATAATTGCGCAGTGGATCCTTGGCGGCCCACTCCTGCATCAGTTCATCGGGCACATACTTGGTGCCGGAAGCCTCCTCGTGGCCGCGCATGCGAAAGGTGAGGCACTCCACCAGCACGGGACGTGGATTGCGGCGTACATCCTCAGCCAGCTCAAGGATACGGGTGTATACCTCCAGCACATTATTGCCGTGTATCTGCACGGCTTCGATTCCATAGCCAGGGGCTTTGTCTACAAAATGGGCGCAGCGGAATTGTTCTTTGGAGGGGGTTGAGAGTCCGTAACCATTGTTTTCGATGATGAAGAGTACCGGCAAGTCCCACACGGCAGCAGTATTCACACTTTCGTGAAAATCACCTTCGCTCGTGCCACCATCACCGGTAAAAACCGCAGCAACTTTTTGCTCCCCGCTCAATTTGTGCGCGAGGGCGATACCGTCAGCAATGCCCATCTGCGGCCCGAGGTGAGAGATCATTCCCACAATATTGGCCTCCTTCACCCCAAAGTGAAAGGAGCGCTCCCTCCCCTGACTGTAGCCCAGTTCCTTGCCCTGAAACTGTGCAAAGAGTCGTGCGAGGGGCAAGCCGCGAGAGGTGAATACGCCCAGATTGCGGTGCATGGGCAAGATGTATTCATCGGGCTCGAGGGCCATGCACACGCCCACACCAATCGCCTCTTGCCCTATGCCCGAAAACCACTTGGATATCTTGCCCGAGCGCAAGAGGATGAGCATCTTCTCCTCGATCATTCGGGGCTTGAGAATGCCTTCGTAGAGTGCGAGCAGTTCATCATCGCTCAATCCTTTTCGCTCAAAAAAGCTTTGCTTATCAACCGGGCTTTCGATCATTGCTGTGGATTTGCATCAAAGGTATGTATTTCGCTTTGCTCAGCGGATGAGGGTCTTTGACAAACGAGGCCCTCGCGGCAGCCGACCAAGTCCAAGAAAAAAGCGCATTGCTGCGCTTGCTTATCTTCGGGCTTCCGGCCTTAATGCACTAAAGCTCCAAATATCATTCGCTGATGATCACCCCTCTTGCCTCAAAGTTCACAGAAACTTCAGGCTGATTGATGGCAGCAATCTCATCGGCTGATTTACCGGCGTCTTCGGCCAGGTGGCGCAGGTGCTCCACGGTGATGGTGTCTACAAAAGCAACACCCTCAATAATGGCTTCCTTGCCTTCGGCTCCTTCCTTGGGAACGAAAAATCCATAATCCTTGAAGCGCACACGCATCTCCTGATCATCGCCCATGTCGAGGGTCATCCAGCAGCCCTTCATCTTGCAGGTTTGATTGATATTGGCCCTCAGCTTTACCTCCAGGCTGTCGTGGCCTTCCATCATGCTGAGCATATCGTGGGGGCTCAAGGCTCCATCAGCTGTGATGCTGTCTCCATAGTAATGTACTGTTGGCAATTCCACCACTTTGGCGGGATCGGAATCGCTTTCCTGGGCTTGGTCGCTATCAGGAGCGCCACAAGCGTAAAACAAAACTGTAATTGCAAAGAGTGCAATGCGTGTAGGGATCTTCATAGGGTTTTAATTTGCTTGCAAATATAAGCAATGCCGCGCAGGCTTTATTTGCGCAATACACGAAATTCTGTTCGTCTGTTCAGGGCCTGGTTTTCAGGGCTGTCATTGGGCACTATGGGCTTGGTTTCGCCGTAGCCCTTGAAGCTGAGTCGGCTCGGTTCCACACCTTCCTCCTGGAGGTAACCGAATACCTCGAAAGCCCTATCTGTACTGAGCACCAGATTCTTGTAAGGGTCTCCCACATTGTCGGTATGACCGAGCACCTCAATGTGTAGGCCGGGATTTTCCAGCAGGTAGGAGGCAAACTCCTTGAGCACCTTCCGGGAAGCTGCATCGATAATGCTGGAGGCAGTGGCAAAGCGAATATCATTGACGCGGTAGGTTTTACCGGGTTCTATGCGTTCCAATTTAAGGTCGAGTTCGCGCACACTTTCAAGGGTATCGGCGAGGGTATACACCCGACTGTTAAAGGCGATATCAGTGCTTTTGCTCTTCACCGATACGAGCACCTCCTCATCCTCGCGCAAGTTGACCACCGCTGCGTAGTGGCCGTCTTCCTCGTCGACACTAAAATCGCGCGTCTGCTCACTCCGGGCGTATTTGAGCTCTATCCGGGCATCTTGCAGGGCTTCTCCATTGCCATCCAGTGCATTACCTTTAAGAATAAGTACCTTTTCGGGTCTTGCCTTTTGGGGAAGATCGAAGGCATAAATATCCAGGCTGCGTGATCCGGCCGGATTTGCGGAAGCGAAAAGGGCTGTGCGGCCATCGGTGCTCACCACCAGGCCATGCTCATCCTTATTGGAATTGATGGGATAACCCAGATTGCGCGGTGTAGTCCAATTGCCGGCGCTGTCCTGTCGGGAGTAATAGATATCGTAGCCGCCGGCACCGGGTCTCCCATTGCTGGAAAAATAGAGGGTGCGGCTATCGGAGTGGAGGAAGGGGCTCTTGTCGTTGCCGGGGGTATTGATTTGTACATTGAGCGGCTCAGCAGGGCTCCAATCGCCATCTGGCATGCGCTCGGAGCTGTATATATCGATGCTCGGATTGCCGTCTTTGTCGGGGGTGCTCCCCGCTCTCACGCTCGCGAAATAGAGCACTTTCCCATCAGCCGAAATGCTGGGCTGGGCCTCCCAACCATCCGGAGTATTCACATTTGGCCCTAGATTTTGCAAGCCCGACCACTCGAATACCACAGCTCCCGACTCATCTTTTTTTCGATCAAAATGGGTCATGTAGATATCGCAATTATTATATCCCGAAGCTGCTGGCTTGCAAACGGTAACAAACATCTCTCGGTTGTCAAGCGAAATGCTCACCCCACCGTAGTTATCCCCTACATTGAAGGGCGGCGGCAAGGGCTCGGGATGATCGTAATCGAGGTTGCCTCCCTCGCGGCGGCTTTTCATGAAGGTCTCCACCTCCCTGGAATACACGCTGCCCTTTTCCTTGATTTTTTCCTTGCGGGTAAAGAAGAGAAAGGCATTGTCGGGTGAGAGCATGGGAAGGTATTCATCAGCAGCGCTATTCACCTTGTCGAGTCGTACGGGATTGTAAGGCACAGGATTGTCGTAAAAATCCACATAGAAGCGGATTTCCGGAAGCAATCGTGCCACATCTTTCTCTTTGGCGGCATGGTCGCGGGAGCGCTTGCCCGCCTCAGTATCAAAGAGCAAAAAGGCTTCGAAATGCTCCACTGCCTCACGATAAGACTCATTGACATACTGTATCAGCCCGGCGAAATAATGCGCATCTGCGTGGTAGCCCGGGCAGGCAGAGGCCACTTGTACGAAACTGTTCAAGGCCGGATCCAGGCTGCTTCTCTCCTCATTGGCAATGCGGTAGAGCAATCTAGCCCGGAGCATCAAGCATTGTATGCAATCGGGATCTGCCTGCAGGGAGCGCTCTGCAAAGTCGAGCTTCTCGCGGTTGCTGTGGGAGCCATCCTTGGCCTTGTCCAACCATTTCAGGGCCTTTCGGTTTTCGCTCTCCTCACAGTTCTGTGCGAGCAGCTCGTTTTGGGAAAGCGCGCATAGTGCCAGAACAGCCCATACGAGGATCAGTATGCCATAGCCGCGCCTCCGCCCACTGCATGGTAGCGGCACCAAAGGGCCCAATCCAGCGCTGTGCCCCGTGCGTGAAGCGCTTAGCCATGATGGCTGCTGCCCTGGCTTGTAGCTGCCTTCCCTAATCTTGCAGTATTCTGTCGGCTTCATCTCGAGCCTCTTTCATGATTCTGTCACTTTGGGTCTTTCCCTCCTGCTCCACCTGATTGGCCCGGCGATTGGCTTCCTCTCTCGCCCGATCGGCAGCCGGACGGGCCGCTGCCTGTGCAATGGGATTGCTTCCTGCCTCACGCAAGATGCGTTCGGCAGCGCGCTCTCCCTCTTCGCGGATGCGCCGAGCGGCATCAGCGCTCTCACTCACCACCCGATCGGCCTTGCGCTGGGCGTCGGCCAAAATCTTATCAGCCTGCTTTCGGGCTTCTTCCCGCGCTTTCTCTTTGGTATCGTCGATGACTTCCTGCACCTTCTCTTCCACTTTTTCCTTTACCTGATCTTTGGTGCTGCTCACCACATCGTCCATGCCGGCAAAGCTTGGACTGATGCTCGGGCTGCTCAGGTCACCGTGCACCCGCACATCTACTTTGATGGTCTCACCGAGACTCAGGCCTCCTTGACCTCCAAAAAGTGAGCCAGCCTTTGAAAGGAGGCTTTCGGCCATTTTGTTGAAGTCAGAGCCCAGTTCGCTTCTGGGCACTTTCATCTTCATGAGGTAATCAATCTTCTGATCGAAGCTGCTATAGCCCGAAATATTGGCCTCCATTTGGTTGATACTTACGTCAAATGGTGAGGTCACGATGCGCCCGTCTTCGATCACGAAGCTGAGGTTGATATTGCGAATTTCCTGTCGTGCAAGCTTAGGAGACTTCAAGGTGCTGCTGAGCTTTTCGATAAACTCCCCGCCCTCCAGCACGAGCAGACTGCTCCTGAGATTACCGGAACCCCTCATCCCCTCGTATATCGGCTCCATCTGGGCATTGAGGTCGGTCTGTATGCTGAAGCGGCTGCTGATGGCGCCGCTGGCATGCTTGGCGATCGGAGCCATCTTTTCCACCGCCCGAAATGCATCGGCCATGGCATCGATGTCAATGTTCTTCAGGTCGAATCCGAAATTGACCCGAGGCACTTCCGGATTTGCGGTGCTGTATGAGCCATTGAGGCCTACATTGCCTCCCAACATGTCGAAATTGAGATCTTGCAAGGCCGCCCTGCGTTCCTTGATACCAATTTCGCCATGTACATTTTTCATAGATACCTCACCGTAGAGAATTTCACCAATGGTAGCCTCCAGGCTCAGGTCGTAGCCGGCCGGCACTTCTATGATTCCAAAGCTGCTTTCTTCTTCCTCCTGCTCTTCCACATCCTCCTCCTCGCTTTCACCCATGTAGCGGTTCAGGTCAATGCGGTCGGCAGTGAAATTGAAGCGACCGTGAAGGTCTTCGCTTTTCAGGGCGTAAGCCACATAGTTGTCTACAAATCCGGAGAATGACATATTGATCTCATCATAGTCCATCAACAGTTTCGAGATATTGAAGCGCTGGGGACTGAAGTCGGCCGCGGCTGTGGAGATACCGACCTTCATATCTCCCTCCCTGTAGACAAAATCTTGGAGCGCAACATCTCCTCCCGCTGTGAAGCGGTCAAAGCGCGAAGCTTCGATATCGCTCATCACACCATCGAGGGCAAAGTGGGCGGCAAAGATGCCTTTGAGCTCAAGGTCATCACCGAGGGGCAGTACATCTTTGAAGCTGCCCAAATCGAGGTCGGCATCCACACGTGTTTTGATGGCCGGATCGCTCACAGGGTTTCGCAATGCGAGCATGGCATCGACGGTATTGGGCTGAGACTGTGTCTTGCCAATCTCCATGTAAAAGCGTGGCACATCCACAGTCAGCAAGTCCATATCGCTTCCGCCGGGGCTCTTGATATGGCTTTCAATACCGATGTTTTCTATGCTCCTCGGCAAATCTGGATATTGGATGCGCCCTGACTCCACAAGCAAATCGATACCATAGCCCGGCATGGAGGCCTCATTGTAGATTCCCTTCACATAGCCATCGAGGCTGAGCGTACCCTGCGCTTCCACACCATCGAGATCATCGGCAAACTCGGCCGGTACCAAAGAAAGAATAGTGAGCAAATCCGACCTGAGGGATTGAAAGGAAATATCCATCTCGATGTCATCACCAGGCATGGCCAGCCACCCATCAAAGGCGAGCTCCAGGCGGTTCACATCGAGTTCATTTTCCATGAAGGCAAACTTGAATTCATTGAAATCCATTGCAATATCGGCCTTGAGATCGGCCTTTGCCCTGCGCAGGTATTTGATGCCTCCGTACTTCACATCCACGGCCTCAATGCTGCTCTGCGTGTAAAGGGTAAAGACTTCTTGTGAGAAGTCTCCATTGCCCCGGTGATCGAGCCCGTGGAGGAGTAAATAAAATCCAAGGCTGGCATCATCATACACCACACGGCCATCGATGATGGAATAAGACTTGATATTTAGATTCACATCTGATGCAGCTTCGGCGCTCTCCTCCTCTTCGATACTATCGCTCTCCTTGGCGATATCATAATTGGCCTTTCCGTCTTCATGAATCAAAATATTGATTACAGGGCGGCGCAAGTCGATTGTCTTGATTTCAATTTCATCGCCGCGAATGGCGCTCATCACATTTACCGTAAGGAAAAGCTCATCCATGTAGGTGAGTGTATCTCCTTCAAAATCCTCGATGCCAATGAGGCTGAGCTCTTCGATGCCTACTGAGAGATTGGGGAAATTGCGGATGAGTGAGAGGCGCACATCGCTAAAATCTACCTGTGCATTCAGGTTTTCGTTGGCTTGGGCCTTGATGAGCTCGACAATCTTGCCCTTCAGGGCGAAGGGAAGTATGAGCAAGATTAAGAAGAGTACCACGATGGTGATACCGAATATTTTGAGTGCCTTTTTCATGTTCAGGGGGTTCTTAAAGGGTTTGATCGGGCTTGTAATTGAGTTCTCCTTCGCTCACTGCGATGATGGTCGACACGCTGGCATCGCCGGTAACGTTCACTACGGTGCGCATCATGTCAAGAATACGATCTACGGGAAAAATTATTGCGATCCACATGGGGTTTAAGCCAACGCTCTGCAGTACAATCACGAGCATGACCAAACCTGCACTGGGCACAGCTGCAGAACCTATGCTGGCGAGGGTAGCAGTAAGCACAATGGTGAGCTGCTGGCCCAGGCTGAGGTCTACCATGTGAAGCTGAGCCAAAAAGATCACTGCCACAGCTTGGTAGAGGCTGGTGCCATCCATGTTGACAGTGGCTCCGATGGGCAGTACAAAGCTGGTAATGTTTCGCGAGACGCCGATATTCTGCTCCACGCATTCCATGGTAACCGGCAGGGTGGCGGCACTGGAACTGGTGGAAAAGGCCAGAAACTGGGCCGGGCTGATGCGTTTGAGAAATTCGCGGTAGCTAATCTTTCTGGCAAATGCACTTACAATGAGCGGGTAGAAAATAAAAACCATGAAGACCAGGCCAAAGGTGAGTATCAAGCTATAGCTGCCAAGGCCTTTGAAAATTTCGAAGACTTCGGCGGGTGAGTCGGCCATATTGGAAAGCACACCGGCCATAAGTGCAAAAACAAAGAAGGGTGCCGCCTGCATCACCACATCGACCATCTTGAGAAATACCTCATTGGCCCCGATGATGAATTTCTTGACCTCCTTGGCCTTCTCATGCGGCACCAAGGCCAGGCAAATTCCGAAAAAGATGGCAAAAAAGATGACTTGCAGCATCAGGCCGTTATTGGAAATGGAGAGCAGGATGTTTTCAGGTACCATCTCCACCAAAAAGCTCAGTGGCCCCTCCTCCTTCTTTTCTTCGGCAGCCTTCATTTTTTTCTGAACCGTTTCAGGACTTTCGGCAGCGAGGCCACGGGCAAATTCTACATATTCGGCGTAAGCCGGATCAGCACTCAGGTTTTTACCATCCAGTATCTCGACACCCGGACTTTGCTCCACCCACAACTCGTAGGCTATGCGGTTCTTGATGCGCGTATCCTCATCCACAAAATGGCCCGGCTTGGTGACATTGACGAGAAACAAGCCTATGGCCACGGCAGACACTGTGGTGATTAAATAGATGCCGAGTGTTTTTGCGCCAAGCTTGCCCAGCCTGCGGATATCTTCAAGACCGGAGATACCGGCAATGATGGAAAACATGACGAGGGGCACAGCGATGAACTTGAGCATGCGGATGAAGATTACCCCAAAGGGATCGATCCAATCGCGGGTGAATTGATTCCAGCCCAGAGCACTAGCAGCAAAAGCCCATGCGATACCGAGCAAGAGCCCGAAGATGATCTTCCAATGCAGAGGCCAGTTTTTCATAGGGCAGCGCTGCGGTTTCTCAGGTAATGGTCGGCGATTACAAGGGCGGCCATGGCCTCCACAATGGGCACCGCCCGGGGCAATACACAGGGGTCATGCCTGCCACCAATCTCGATGCGGGTGGCATCACCGCTGCGGGTTACCGTATTTTGCGGAAGCTTGATACTCGCTACTGGCTTGAAGGCCACCCTGAAGTGGATGTCCATACCATTGGAAATACCTCCTTGCACTCCACCGCTGTGATTGGTATCGGTCACGGCCTTGCCATCGCGCATTTCGAAGGCGTCGTTGTGCTCACTGCCCCGCATGCGGGCGGCCTGAAATCCACTGCCTATCTCAAAGCCTTTCACGGCATTGATGCTCAGCATGGCCTTGCCCAGATCGGCGTGGAGCTTGTCGAATACAGGTTCTCCCAGACCGGCAGGCATATTGCGCAGCACGCAGCTCACCACACCTCCCAGGGTGTCGCCCCTTTCGCGGGCAGCTTCGATCAGCTTTCGCATTTCGGCGGCTGTAGCAGGATGCGGGCATCGAAGCTCATTTTCCGGAAGAGAAAAATCGAGCTCCCCGGCAGACAGCTTCAACTCGGCCTCGGCTATGGCACTCACATAGGCCCTCACCTCCAGCTTGAGAGCTGCATGGAGCATCTGCTTGGCGATGGAGCCCGCAGCCACCCGGCAGGCGGTCTCACGGGCACTGCTGCGCCCTCCGCCACGGTGATCGCGAATGCCATACTTGGCCTGATAGGTGTAATCGGCATGGGAGGGGCGATAGGTGTCCTTCAAGGCATCATAATCCTTAGATCGCTGATTGCTATTGGGTATGCTAAAGGCGATGGGGTGGCCGGTGCTCCTGCCTTCAAAAATGCCGGAGTGTATGCTCACCGTATCCGACTCCTTGCGCGGCGTGCTCAGATCGCTTTGGCCCGGACGCCTCCTATCGAGATCGCGCTGCACCTCCTCTACACTGATGGGCACCCCTGCCGGGCAGCCATCTACAATCCCTCCGATGGCCGCTCCATGCGACTCGCCAAAGGTGGTGAGCCTGAACACCTGACCGAATGAATTACCTGCCATGGCGGCAAAGATAGCATTATTTGACCCCAGCCTCAGGGCGAAATACTTGTATTTTTGCACCTTTGCAGCTCTGCAAAATTCCTCGCCTCATGCGCATGCTGATCAAGAATATTCGCGGATTGCTCTCAGTATACGATGACTCACCCGGAGTGCTTCGCGGTGCGAAAATGAATGAGCTTTCCATGCTGGAAAATGCATTTCTCGCCGTAGACAATGGTCGCATTGCCATTTATGGCTCCATGGAAGAGTGGGGCGGTATAGAAGATTGGCGCAACCTCGAGGTGATAGATGCCGAAGGTCGCTATGTATTGCCAGCATGGTGCGACAGCCACAGCCATTTGGTTTTTGCCGCTTCACGCGAAAAAGAATTTGAAGATCGCATCTCGGGATTGAGCTATGAAGAAATAGCCCGCCGCGGCGGCGGCATACTCAACTCGGCCCAAAAGCTTGCCCAAATGGATGAAGACGAACTCTTTGAGTCTTCCCTCTTGCGGCTTAGACAACTTGTGGAATCAGGTACCGGTGCACTGGAAATCAAAAGCGGATACGGCCTGAGCACAGAGGCCGAATTGAAGATGCTCTGCGTGGTAGCCCGGCTCAAGGAGGAAAGCAAGGTAAAGATCAAAGCGACCTTTCTGGGTGCCCACGCCATCCCTGCTGCCTATGCCTCGAAGCGCCGCGCCTATATCGACCTGATATTGGAAGAGATGATACCGGCTGTAGCCGAAAAAAAGTTGGCCGATTACGTGGATGTGTTTTGCGAGAAGGGCTACTTCAGCACCGAAGAGAGCCTGGAAATAGTGGAACGCGCCTCCGATTTTGGATTGAAGTCCAAAATTCATGTGAATCAATTCAATGCCATGGGAGCCATTCCCAAATTGGTGGCTGCAGGGGTGCTGAGCGTGGATCACCTCGAGGTGATGGATGAAGAAGACTTCGAGGCCCTATCGGGATCGGCCACCATCGCCACGGCACTTCCTTTGTGCAGCTTGTTTTTGAGCCTGGACTACACCCCCGGCCGCCAACTGATCGATCGCAATGCCGCTCTGGCCCTGGCGAGCGATTACAATCCTGGCTCTGCCCCTTCTGGAAATATGGCATTGGCCGTGTCGCTCGCTTGCATCAAGATGGGCCTCACCCCGGCCGAAGCCATCAATGCAGCCACCATCAATGGGGCAGCGGCCATGGAGATATCCGATACCCACGGTAGCATCACACCGGGCAAGGTAGCCAGCCTTATTATCACCGAAGCCTGCGAGAGTCCTGCATTCCTTCCATACTCCTTCGGCAGGCCTGCAATCGAAAGGGTGATTTTATCCTGAGTCAATGCACTTGGGGATGAATCAAAATGGCACAGAGCATGCTTGTGCAAGTTGATCATGGCAAAAGCAATCAATAGGATGAGAAAGGGCCACAGGGGTAAATTGGCAATCCTTTGGCCCTGCCTGGCCCTGTGCAGTACCCTGCTGTTCAACTCCATTGGCAAGTCCCAGAATACTGTACTCTGGAGCATTGAGCACCGTGATTGCCCTCATCGCTCTTACCTTTTGGGCACCCTCCATCAGGTGGGTAATACATGGGTAGACAGCCTAGGGGGCCTGCTCTCGGCGCTCGCATCGAGCGAATTGGCCATTTTTGAGTCCATAGATCCTGCAGAGCAGCTGATGGCGAATATGAATTTGCGGGAAGCTGACCATTCCTACCGCGAAGTATTCCGCCCGCGCGAAGTAGCATGGCTGGAAGGCTACAGCTCAGACTGGACTGTGCCCCTGCACAAACTCAGCCCCATAGAGCTCTACTGGAAGCTCAATCAGGAACTCACAAAGGAACTATGCGGATCGGTTCGCGAGGGGGATCGTTTCGACCATATGGATCAATACCTTTACCATCTGGCCGACTCACTGGGCATTGAGACCCTCGGACTGGAAACCGACAGCGCGCAATCCAGGCTGATCAATGAGGGCATAGGATCGAACACCTGGAAAGCCATGCGGCCTATGATACGCAAGGACATACGGAGCATGCGGAAGGGCAAAGCCAATGCCGGGCGCTGCGAGCTGGTGCATCGCTACATGCGCCTCGACATTGGCAATTACGCCCTCGACGCGCCATGCCCCGTTGATGATCCTGTGATCGCTGAGCGCAATGCCCAATGGATGGAAGTGCTTCCACAATTGCTCATGGAGCGAAGCTGCTTCATAGCGGTGGGCCTGATGCACCTCTTCAAAGATTGCGGCTTGATCAATCGACTGCAGGAGGCCGGATTCGTGGTGGCTCCGATTGGCATTTGAGCACGACATAGCCAATAAGAGGATGCCGAAAATCCAGGATGGATGGGTAGTCAATTCTGCAGCTTGTGCCGACAGGCAACTTTAGCGCACGAGAAGTGTTAGAGCCCATATCCTTCTTCCATGCAAGCTATTCTGCAAAAAGTGCTTCGGGCTGCTGCTGTAAACAAGCTCTTGTGGGGAGGCTTGCAGGTGCTCTACCCAGAGTGGTTTTTTGAGCTCAGCGGCATGCCAGCTCCCCGTCACATGATGATATGGCAGGGTATGGGCATGGTCATCGGCCTCTACGGACTGGGCTATTGGTGGGCATCGTATGACCTGGTGCGGCATTGGCCCAATGTGGTTGTCGGTTTTCTCGGCAAGATCTTTGGGCCCATCGTCTATGTATGGGGCCTTACACAGGGCACTGCGCACCCCGCATTTGGCTATACCCTCATCACCAACGATCTCATTTGGTGGAATCCATTCGCCTTAATGCTCCGAATCGCTTGGCGTGAGCATCTCCCTTTGAGCGATGACAAATACCTGCTCACAAAATGATTTCAAAATCTACATTTCACTTCTGGAGCCGCATTTTTTGGGTTTTGCTGCTACTCGGAGCGGGCCTGAGCCATTTTGTGCTCGATGATTTCCTGCTGGCGCAAATGCCTCCATACATGCCACACCCTACTATGCTCATTTACCTGAGCGGCGTCGCGGAGCTGATTTTGGCTGCCGGCCTTATCTATCCGGCCACAAGAGGTGTGAGCTGGTACATGATTGCTGCCATGTGCGTGGTCTACCTGCCTGTGCATTGGCATGTCGCAATCGATTGTGCGGCGCTTGCTGAGGTCAACTCCGGCTATCACATACCTTGTTGGCTGGCTTGGTTGCGCCTGCCCATTCAGCTGCTATTCATCATTTGGGCGCTGTACATGGCTCCTGCTTCCGCAAAATAAGATGTACGCGCAGCTTCTATTTTTGCGATAAGCCAAGACAGAGGCCATCTAAGATGCCACATCGTATCAATGCGCTCCCTCTTTGATCTCCTCTACCACGTCGGGATCGAGGAGTGTGGAGGTATCGCCAAGATTGGAGGTATCGCCCTCGGCCACCTTGCGCAATATGCGGCGCATAATCTTGCCGCTGCGGGTTTTGGGAAGTCCACTTACAAACTGAATCTTGTCGGGCTTGGCGATTTTGCCAATCTGGGCCACAACGGCCTCCACAATCTCTGCGCGGAGCTTGTCGGGGTTGCTGGGCTTCTCCTTGGTGATTACGTAGGCGTAAATGCCCTGACCTTTGATTTCGTGGGGGTAGCCCACCACAGCGCTTTCGGCCACAATGTCGTCCTTGGAGTTGATGGCATTCTCGATTTCTGCCGTACCGAAGCGGTGGCCTGATACGTTGATCACATCGTCCACACGGCCTATGATGCGGTACATGCCATCTTCATCCCTGCGCGCACCATCGCCGGTAAAGTAATAGCCCTTGTAATGGCTGAAGTAGGTGTTCCTGCAGCGCTCGTGGTCTCCGTAGGTGGTGCGGAGAATTCCCGGCCACGGGAATTTCATCGCAAGGTACCCTTCTTTATCATTTTCTTCGATCACATTGCCCTCCTGATCGAGCAGCACGGGCTGTATACCGGGCAGTGGATAGCCCGCATGGGCGGGCTTCATGGGGCTGTGCTTTCCGAGGCCGGATATCATGATGCCTCCTGTCTCTGTTTGCCACCAGGTATCCACAATGGGGCACTTCTCCTTGCCGATGTGTATGTGGTACCACTCCCATGCTTCTGCATTGATGGGTTCGCCCACCGTACCGAGCACCTTAAGGGTGTAGAGGCCATAGCTCAGTACGTGATCCTCTCCTGCTGCCATGAGGGCGCGTATGGCTGTTGGTGCAGTGTAAAACTGGTTCACACCATGCTTGTCGCATACCTGCCAGAAGCGGCCCGGGCTGGGATAGGTCGGCACCCCCTCAAACATCACCGTGGTGGTGCCATTGAGCAAAGGCCCGTAAACGATGTAGGTATGTCCGGTGATCCAGCCTATGTCGGCGGTGCACCAGTACACATCGCTTTCATCAGGTTGAAATACATTGGCAAAGCTATACCCTGCATACACCATGTAGCCACCGCAGGTGTGCACCACTCCTTTGGGCTTGCCTGTGCTGCCCGAGGTGTAGAGTATGAAGAGCATGTCCTCGCTGTCCATGGGCTCGGCCGGGCAGTGGTGGCTTACTTTGTCCATTTCCTCGTGTATCCAGAAGTCGCGGCCCTCCTCCATCTTTACCGACCATTGGGTACGCTCGGCTACGAGCACCGTTTCCACGGAAGTGCAGCTTTTTAGGGCTTCATTCACCACGCCCTTTACGGGAATTTCCTTGGTACCGCGGAATAGGCCATCGGCTGTGATGACCATTTTGCATTGGGAGTCATTGATACGGTCGGCAAGGGCGCTGGCGCTAAAGCCGGCAAATACCACGCTGTGCACCGCCCCGATGCGGGCGCAGGCCAGCACGGCGATGGTGAGCTCGGGAATCATGGGCATGTACAGGGCCACGCGGTCACCTTTCTTGATGCCCTTTGACTTGAGCACATTGGCAAAGCGGCATACATGCTCGTGCAGCTCGCGGTAGGTATAGCGCACAAAGCGCTCTTTGGGATCATTGGGCTCCCAAATCAGGGCAAGCTTGTTGCCCCGCTTTTCCAAGTGGCGATCCAGGCAGTTTTCCGTAATGTTGAGCTTGGCATTCAAAAACCACTTTACCGAGGGCGTATCAAATTCCCAATCCAGAACCTTATCCCAAGGTTTTTTCCATGAGTAATGGCCGGCAATATCGGCCCAGAAGGCTTCGGGATTGTCGACGCTGGCTTGGTAGCGCTCTTTGTATTCCTCGAAGCTATTGATTTGAAAGTCCATTTCAGGTGGGTTTTAATTGTTGAGTAATGTTTCGATTTCTTTGGTGAAAGCTTGAATGAATGGGTACATCGCCATTGACTATTCACAATGGCGTGGCTCACCGACAGGTCACCAAGACATCGAGCTGCAAGGTATAAATTCAGAACAAAATGAGGTGCTATCGAGTTGGTCAAAATGAAGCCGCTACAATATACGGGGAGCTCTGAAAGGCTGGAATATGTCCAAGCTACCAATGATGCCTCCACATCAATGAAACACAAAAAGCCCCACTTCCGTGAGGCTCTTTGATATCATTTCAGACCGAAGAACCATTCCACAGAATTAAAAGTCTTACGACATTCCTTCCTGGTCGCAGCAGCCTGTAAGTTAAAATGCTCCCAATAACTGGGTGTAAGCCGCAAGGGCCTTACTTCGTGAATAGAAAAGTAAAAACAAGTATTCCATCTAGTAATCTGGTGTTTACACCATCGCGACTTATTCCGAGTGCTGAATCATTCGAAAACTAATGCTTACTTTGAACCACTTAACATTTTTAATCACTCAATTTATCTATCATGAAGCAACTTTATTTTTTCGCAGCTGCAAGCGTGGCTACTGGTTTAGCGGCAAACGCACAACCCATAATACAGGCAGATGCTTTCGTCAACTCTGTAGGCACCACCGCAATGAGCCACGTAAGCCAGCCTGTAGAAATGTCAGCTCCCGGACCTGACCAAGTTTGGGACTTTTCGGCAATCACGAGTACCGCTGCCACAGAGGCAGAGTACAAACTTCCTTCTGACCTACCGGGTGGTGATCAGGTTGAAGGTGCCACCCATGCCCTTGACACGGGAAATGAAGGTCAGTATCAATTCTACTCGATTGATCAATCCAGTATGGAGATCTTATCGCTTACCGCACCTGGACAGGTAATTTCTGAAGTGAATTATGACCCTGCGAGGCTTTTATTATCGTTTCCGCTTAGCTACAATGCAAGCTATTCGCAGCCCTTCCAGCGGGTAACGGAAGTAGGCCCGGAGGTTTTCAATATTGAAATCGGAACGATAACCGGAAATGTAGATGCATACGGTACCCTCACGACACCCGCCGGTACATTCAACGATGTATTGAGGGTGCGTATTGCAGCTGAAAGTACTCTTTATACAGTACTTATGGGCGACACCATCGGCAACATACCATTTTCTGATATACAGCACCAGTTTTTTACCAGCGGTATTCCCTTTCCGCTGTATACACTGCAGGAAGTCGAAGGCGCAGGGCAGTCAAGTTCCAACGGGTTTTACAGCTCGCAAATTACACTGAGTGCTGATGATCAGATTGTAAAACTGTTAGACTGCAAGGTTTACCCGAATCCTAGCAAGGCTGAAGTCAATATCGAAGTTAATCTGAATGAATCCACTGAAGCTGACATACAGCTGATGGGTCTCGACGGCAGAGTGATCAAATCGCTGTTCCATGGCCACCTGATCCATGGCAGAAACAATGTGAGATTTGATGTTTCTGGACTGAGCCCCGGAATATATCTCCTTAACATTCGCACCACGCGCGGCACCCATGCCGAGCGCCTTGTGGTGGTCGAGTAAAGCCTTAGGAAGCAAAACTAAAACGGCGACCATGATGCTCATGGTCGCCGTTTTTCATCAATTAAAATTGCTTCAATCCACAAAAGTAAAAGCCCTTCCGGCCTTACCCGCCCTGCCCGTGCGGCCTATGCGGTGCACATAGCTGTCGTAGGTGCGGGGCACCTGATAGTTGATTACGTGGGTCACATCGCTCACGTCGATGCCGCGGGCGGCCACATCGGTGGCTACCAGCACTTGAATCTTGCCGACCTTGAAGTGGTCAAGGGCCGATTGACGGGCGTTTTGTGATTTGTTGCCGTGGATGGGCGCGGCCTTCACACCGGCTTTGAGCAGCATGGCAGCCATTCGGTTTACGGTGCGTTTTGTCTCGGCGAAGAGCAAGACCTTGTCGAAATCGGGATCGGAGAGCATGTCGGTGAGCACGCCAAACTTGTTCTTGCCTTCGGGTACACGAACAGTCTCCTGCTCTATGTGGTCGCCGGTTGCTTCGCCTGTACTCACCTTCACCTCTACAGGATCCTTGAGCAGGCCATCGATCAGGCGCTGCTGACTTTTGTCTACTGTAGCAGAGAATAACAGGGTTTGGCGGCGATTGCGCATCATACGCACGATGCGGTTCACATCGGGTGCAAAGCCCATGTCGAGCATGCGGTCAAACTCATCGAGTATAAGCACGTCGAAGTCGTCCATGCGCAGGGCGCGTCGTTGGGCAAGGTCGAGCAAACGTCCAGGAGTACCCACCACAATGTGGCTTGGGCGGGCGCATTTCTGCAAATCGCGGTTGATATTGGTGCCACCAATAAAGCAGGCCGCGTAGAGGCCCAGGTTTTTGCTAAGGCTGCGAAACTCTTCCTCCACTTGCAAGGCAAGTTCGCGCGTGGGCACCACCACGAGGGTTGTAAGCTGCTCACCGCGTAGCATGCGCTCAATAAGAGGCAAGAGGAAGGCAGCTGTTTTACCGGTTCCCGTCTGGGCGATACCCATCAGGTCGCGGCCATCGAGTAGGGCTTCGATGCTCTGCTGCTGAATGGGTGTGGGGCTGGTATAGCCTTTTTTGGCCAGGATTAGCTGCAGTTTTTCCGAAAGGGGCATTTCTGCAAATGGCTTACCCGGTGCCAGCTCTACAGTGTCATGGGCTACGGCCTGCTTAGTGAGCAGACGCACATCCATGGTTTTGGTGTCGGCCTTGCGGCCACGTGGTGCTGCGCCTCCACCCTGCCCTCTCTGGGGCCTGGCATTGGCTTTGTTGCGCTGCCCATTGGGCTTGGCGCTGTTGAAACCCGGTCGCCTGTTGCGGCTACCGGATTTTGATTTTGTTTGATTCATTTATTTTTTTTGAATGCAGGATGCTCTTGCTCTACAGGCGCTGGTACAGCACCGAGCTGCTTGAGCATCTTTCCGTGGTTCCAGATGGCCAGCACGAAATTCTTCTGCATGTTATACTGTATGCCAAACTCTTTGGCAGTACTTTGAACGATTTGTGAGAGCTCGCGGTAGTGCGTGTGGCAGACGTGCTGAAAAAGGTGGTGCTCCACCTGAAAATTCAGCCCGCCCACGAACCAGGAGAAGATGCGGCTCTTGGGTGAAAAATTGGCAGTGGTCATCAACTGGTGTACAGCCCAGTTATTGTCCATCTTGCCATTGTCGTCGGGAGTGGGAAACTCGCATTCGGGCATCACATGGGCGCACTGGAAAATGAGCGCCAGGGTGAGTCCCAGTACAAAATGCATGATAAAGAAGCCCAAAATCACCAGCCAGGGTGCTACAGGCAGGAAGATTACGGGCAGCACAATGATGTAGGTGAAGTAAAAAGCTTTCCAGAAAAATATATCCCACAGCAGCTTGCGAAAATCTTTGTCGTTGCGCATCAGACCAAATTTGCGGAAGCGCCAGGCATTGGTAAAGTCCGTGACCAGACTCCGGAAGAGGGTCATAAGCCCATAAAGAAACCAGGCGTAGATGTGCTGAAAGCGGTGCATGGGCTTGAGCTCCTGATGGGGCGAAAAGCGGAGCATGGGTGGCCCGGCTATATCATGGTCATGCCCGTCGATATTGGTAAAGCTGTGGTGCAATACGTTGTGCTGCAGCTTCCAAGTGGCCGCATTACCACCTATCACATTCATCCATAGCCCCATGTACTTATTCACTTTGTCATTCTTAGAGTAGGCACCGTGGTTGGCATCATGCATGATGTTGACCCCAATACCGGCAGCTCCAAGACCCATCACAGTCCACATAAGCAGGAAGATCCAGGGATTGCTGATCTGAAAAATGAAGAGTGCAGCGAAAGGCAAAAAGTACATCGCCAGCATCACCACCGATTTCAACACCGCATTGCTGTCGGCCTTCATACTCTTGCCCTTTTCGGCAAAATAGGCATTGACGCGCTCCCTGAGGGTGCTATTGAAGTCTTTGTCCTTTTGCTTGGAAAATCTTACTGTACTTTGCTTCATGGATTCAATAAATTAAGGTTTAAAAGGCGTGATCCACGGCGTGAGATATCGCCTTGAGGAAGGGGTTGAGATATGCTCTGGAGATCTTGCGCGATCGGCGCCACAGGTCTTTTCATTCACATCGGCAACAGTCGGCTGCCTGGGTTCGTTCAAACAATGCGGTGCGCTAAGCCGTAAAAATTTGCGCTGTAAGCCGATTGTTTGTCCTAAATGTGAATAAACCACCAACTTCATGCAGGCCTCTTAACGAAAAACGAGACCCACACGTCGAGACAAAGGTACGCATCTCTCGGGAATTGGTTCTTATACCCTGCCTTTTTATTCAGAAAAGCTTGTTGATTTGACCCGGGCGAGCGCTCAGAGCCGATTCTACCGCGCTTGGTATGGTATCGCTCAGCGCGACATTTGGCCTTCTTCCCGGGCTTCTCTGCCTCTTTCGGTCTCGCTGAAGCGGTGTATGTTCAATCCCAGACCGAGGCCCACATGCCAGCGCCCATTTTCGGTAGCCGTCTTTGGGTTGTAATAAAATGGCATTTGAATGGCCAGGAGTTTATAGCTGTAGCTAAAGCCAATACCCAAATTTGGCGTGACGAAAGCATTGCGGGGGCTACCCTCATCTTCGCGAAAGCGCAGGGATGGCAACATGCCCAATACATAGACCGAATGGCCTCGGGTGAGGTGGATATTGGGCCCGGTAAAATTGAGATAGCCTCCTTGATCCACATAGCCGCCTATCACCATACCTTCGTAGAGAGATGCCTGCACCTGTGCCTGCAGCAGATTGTGCTTTGAAGCAAAAATGAGCCTAAGCAAAACTGCCGCGAAAGGAAGGCTTTTCATCTTGATTATCACAATGGCAAATAAAAGCCTTTTTTATCAACTTACGAGAACGGCTCCGATCGCCAATGCAAATCTCAATATCTGCACTCCTATTAAGCCGATTTAAGCCACCGATTGCCAAAAAATATCACAAGGACAGCGGTACCAAACATAATAAGGCTGTAAATGGCGCTGGGAATGGTCATGGCCGGACTCTTGAGCAGGGTGGCTGCTACGAGTATGCCAAGGGTGCCATTTTGAATGCCGGTTTCAATACTCAAGGTAAGCCTTTGCTTTCGGCTCAGCAGAAAGAGGGCTCCCACACCGAGCCCCATGGCCAGCGAGGACAAATTGAGCAAAAGGGTCACCGGGCCTACCAGTTGAAAAAATTCGATCACATTCTCCCGCTCCTTTAGCAGGGCTGCAGCAATGATCAAGGCCAGAAAAAGCGCCGATATCACCCTCACAGGCTTATCCGCCTTTCGCGAAAGTTCGGGCTTTCGGTGTTTCAACCACATGCCTATGCTCACGGGAAGCACAGTGATCCCGAAAATCTGCACCACCGTTTGACCCCAAGGAAGGCGCACTGTGCCCTCCTCCCCAAAAAAATCGACAGCAAAATTGACAATCAATGGAATGGTAAGCACAGTAATAAAGGATGAAACCGCAGTAAGACTTATGGAAAGCGCTGTATCGCCCCTAGATAGATGACATATCAAATTGGATGTGGCCCCGCCGGGACAGGCAGCGATGATCATCACACCCACTGCGAGGGGCCCTGTGATGGAAAAAGCCTTTACCAGTGCAAAACCCAGAATAGGAAGCAATACCAGCTGGCATACAAGGCCCAGCACTACTGCCTTTGGGAAAACTACAATCCGCTTGAAATCGCCAATGCTCAGGGACAGACCCATGCCCATCATAATGAAGGCCAAAGCCAAAGGGAGAAACAAAGTGGTGAGGATGCTTTCTTCCATCTGCTGTAGAATTTGAGATATGATGGCTGCCAATACGCTGATGACAGCCTTGGGGCAAACCTAGCCAAAAGCTTGAAAATTTCGCTTTTCCTGACAAAGCATTCCTCGGCTACAGCCCCAAAAATGCAAAGGGCTTGGACGAGACGTATTCCCCTGAGCACTCACCCGCATAGGTGCGCTTGTTGGAAAGATCGAGTTTTCTGACCCCGCTTCCCTCTGTAAAATCAAGCTTCTTCAAATCCGTCCAAAACACATTGGGAGTAAGGGCCGTCTCGAAGTAATACACCAAATTCTTATGATCGGCCACACTGCGCCACCGCGTAGTGGAGAGATTGGGATAGCCCTCCACCTCAAAACCATAGGGCACGGACACATTTCGGATTACGCTGAAAGCGCTTGCCACGGCCACGCGGGTATTGTCCGTTTGCGGTACGGAATTGATAAAAAATGAAGCCCTCACAAACCGGTCGGCAGAACTCACCGAGCCGGGCAGAAAAGCTTTGCCGGGCACGGCCTCCCAATACTTCGCTATGGCCCTTTGTAGCTGATAAGGCGGGTCATTGGTCATCACGGTATAACTGGGGTCATGGTGAATGACGAGCTTGCCTTTGATGTATTCGAAAATGGCATTGTCGCCCTGTGGATCCGAGATGGACAGGTGCACAGTAGTAAACTTATCGGTACCCGGGATGAAGTCGGAAACGATGGCAAACTCCTCTTTTTCAAGGGCGCGAACGGCTTCCTCAACGCTGGCAAAATTGTCCAGAACATACTGAGCCCAAAGGGAAATGGACATTCCTTTTCGATCGCCAGTCTTGTCGAAAGCCGGATACTCCGACTCGGTAAGCCAGAGCAAATTTGCCGAAAGGCCCTTCTCATTCATACCATCGGAGGTCGCTATATCCCAGGAGCTCACAGCCAGACTTCCATATTTTGACACCCACTCGATGGAGTTCGCTCCCACCTCTCCCTTGCGCTCCATGCCCCTTGGGAAAATCCAGAGATTGGCCGGTATTTCTATGGAAAAGTCCATGGAACGAGCAGTGATTACCGTGGAATTAGGTCCTTTGTACACCACACGTGTGCAAGCAGTTCCATCGGTAATTAAGCTGCTAGCTCCCGAAAAGAGCAATAAAAGCAGGCAGGCCTTGAGCGAAATTTTCATGTTCTTGTTTTTTATTGATTTCTGTGCTAAAATGGATGACAATAAGCCTGATCGGCATTATTCCAACAAAGCTAAACATACAAAGTGATCAAATGGCATCCTCGGCAATTGTCTTGCTAGGCCGCAAGTGCTCAGAGTCCTGCATCAGCCCGTACCCTTACCAGCATTGCGCCAGGCAAAATATCCCACATAGGCATAGCAGAGCAGTACCAGGGTAAAGGCGGCCTTAAATCCCAGCATATCGGTTACATAGCCAAAAGCCACAGGTACGACCGCCCCGCCAGCAATAGCGGTACAGAGCAATCCGGAGGCCTGAGGCTTGAGCTCGCCCAGGCCATCGAGGGTGAGGCCAAAGATGGTGGGAAACATAATGCTGTTGAAGAGTCCCACCGCCAGCACGGCCCACATGGAGGTGAGACCCTCAGTGAGCACAGAGAGCACGATGAGCGTAAATGCCGAAACTGCGAAAGCCATCAAAACCCGCCCGGGAGCGATGATGCGTGTGAGATAAGCCCCGGCAAAGCGACCGAGCATTGCCCCTGTCCAATAGAGTGCTACAAAGGCACCCAAAAGGGCTTTTGGATCTCTCGCTTCGGGCTCTCCTTGCAAGATGAATGTAGCCACAGCCCGCAGCCTGTCATGACCGAGAATAAGGGAATCAAGGCCCATGCTGAGCAAATAGTTGACCATGTAGCTGCCCACAGCCACCTCGGCCCCCACGTATAGAAATACGCCGAGCACCCCACTCCTCACCTTGGGCATGCGCAGCAGGCTTCCATAACCACCACGCGGCGCTTTCTGCAAAATTTGCGGAAGCTTGAACAGGGCAAATACCCCGGCCAGAAGAGCAATGCCAATAGCGAGCACGAGAAAAGGCCGCTGAACGGCGGCAGCCTCATTGCGAAAATAGGCCTCACGTGCCGCCTCGCTCATGCCCGAGATCTCTATGCTGCCTGCAATGCGGTCACTGAGTAGAAATAGCGCCCCCACCAATGGCGCAAGGGCGGTACCCAAAGAATTAAAAGCCTGTGAAAGGTTGAGCCGACTCGAGGCGGCGCTCTCACTACCCAAAACCGACACATAAGGATTGGCAGCTACCTGCAAAATGGTGATTCCCCCAGCGAGGGTGAAGTAGCCCAGCAGGAAGACGGGAAAAAGCCGATAAGCCGCTGCGGGCCAAAAGAGCAGACAGCCCATGGCCATGGTAGCCAAGCCCAAAACAATGCCCCGCTGATAGCCAATGCGCGAGAGAATAAAACCCGCCGGTACTGAGAGCAAAAAATAAGCGAGGAAAAACGCCAACTGCACCAGCCCGGCCTCAAAATAGCTCAGCTCAAATACTTCACGCAATCGAGGTATAAGACTGTCCACCAATACAGTGATAAATCCCCACAGAAAAAAAAGCAAGGTGATCAGCGCAAAGGCCGGACCGTAATTGGTACTGTTTTTCTTATTCTTTCTTGCTGCTGCCATGTGCATGCCATCTGTATACCCCCGAAAAGGGACGAATGTACAGCATAGCACTCATATCAGCCTCTATCGCCCACATGCTTTTCGCAAATATGGCAGAGGATGAAGCGCGTCAAAACATCCTTTTGAAAAAATAGGATTAACAGAAATGCTTGCTGAGGAAAGAAAACGAATATGCAAAAAGCATTGAAAGAAAAGTGAATACTGGTTTTGAGATCTTATGAAGCCCAAAGGCTTGGCTAGTATGTTGGCTTAAGTTTAATCCATTGTTAATGCACCAGAGCATCACAGGCTCAAGTCAAATCTGCATCTTTGTGCCAAACCAAATGTACCTGCAATGAACCGCTTTTTTCTACTCAGCTTGTCGCTCATACTTCTCACGGGACAAATCGAGGCCCAGGATATCATTCACTATTGGCACTTTAACAATGCCAGCGGGGAGCTAGGAACAGTGCCCGCGGATATTAGCCTGAACGGGCAGACGGCCACACTTCTCTACCAAAAAATCAATGAAGGAGGCGACGATATTGGCATTATGGACGATGTAGCCGGAACCAGCATCAATGCGCGCTTGGGCTTTGAGGATGGTCGAGGCATCCGCCCCAGAAATCCCTCTGCCAATGGAGAGCTACAAATCAATATGAGCACTGAAGGCTTCGAGAATATTCAACTCAGCTACGCCACCGAGCGCTCGGGACAGGGCATGCTGCAGCAGCAAATATGGTATACCACAGACGGCAACAACTACCAAACCCTTGGCAATCCCATCAATATCACTACCGACTACGCCCTCGTACAGTTTGACCTGACGGGCATAGCCGGAGCCAATGACAATCCCCTCTTCGCAGTTAAAATTCGCTTTCTGGGCCAAAACACAGCCGGTAATGGCAATAACCGCATTGACAACCTTGTGCTCGAAGGCAGTTCCCTATCGACGGCAAACCTCATCCACTATTGGCATTTCAACGATGTATCGGGTGAGGTGGAAACTGTGCCCGCCGATATATTTAATGGCGATGTGGCTCCCAATATCACCTATCAGAAAATAGACGAGGCCGGGGCTGATATCGGCATCATGGATGATGTAAACGGTTCCGCGATCAATGCCCGGCTCAATTTTGAAGCGGGTAGAGGCATCAGGCCACGCAATCCCTCAGCCAATGCAGAGCTGGTGATGGAACTCAACTCAAGCGGCTTCGAGAACCTCATGCTCAGCTATGCAGCAGAGCGTTCCGGACAGGGTATGCTGCAGCAGCAATTGCTCGTCACCACCGATGGCGACAACTGGGAAAGCTTCGGTGAGCCTGTGGATATTGTCACAGATTATGCCCTGGTGAGCTATGATTTTTCAGGGTTCACTGCGGCCAATGACAATCCCAACTTCGCCGCAAAGATTCACTTCATCGGTCAGAATGAGGGCGAAAGTGGTAACAACCGCATCGACAATGTAGTGCTCGAAGGCAACTCGCTGGGCGGTGCTGTCGAGGGTGTAAGCATTCTTGGTGATGACCTCGATCTGGTAGTGGGCGAAACCGCTCAGCTGCAAGCAGTCGTCACCCCGGCCACGGCCATCAATCAAAATGTGACATGGTCATCTGCCGATGAGGATGTTGCAAGCGTAAGCGCCTCCGGATTGGTGCTGGCCACGGGCCCCGGTAGCACCGAAATTACCGTACTTACCGAGGAAGGGGCCTTCAGCGCCTCCATTGGGGTAAACGTCACCGGCATGCTCGATATCGAAATTGCAGTATCGAGCGCAGCAGGCCCCCTTGTGGGAGCCATGGTCATATTGGATGGCGAGAGCGACGTGACCGATGCAGATGGAATGGCCAGCTTTCAGCGACTTCCGGGCACCTACCCCTTGGCGGTCACTGCTCAGGGATTTATAGGTATTGAGACAGAGATCGAGGTCGATGAGAGCTCCACCACGCCCATCGAGCTCAGTGCCCTGCCAAGCACATTGCTGTACTACTGGCATTTCAACGATTTGCCGGAAGGCGAAGCGGAGAGTGTGGCATCCGACTTTACAGAGATATCCGGTCTCAACCCTACTATCACCTACGAATTTCTCCCTGAATATGTGGAAGATCCGGAGCTTACCGAAGGATTTATGGATGACTTTGGCGATGGCTCCGATCTCAATCTTCAATTGGGCGAGGAAGCCGGCATTGCACTCAGGGTGAGAAACCGCTCAGAGGGCCGCGCCCTGCTGATCCCCTCACCTACAGTGGGCTATGAGAATCTTGTGCTGAGCTACGATGTACAGCGCAGCGGTTCGGGCATGCTCGTGAACCGCTTTGAGTACACCCTGGACGGCAGCACTTGGAGCGATGAAAATCTGGAAACCACCGAGGTGAACATCAATACCTCCTACGAAAGCAAATTTGTCGATTTCTCGCAGGTGAGTGGGGCAGCAAACAATCCCAACTTCGCAGTGCGCATACTTTTCGAAGGCAATACAGATCAGGGCAATGGCAACAACCGCTACGACAATGTGGCCATATTTGCCGATCTCTTGCTCTCGAGCGAAACACATGAGAGGAGCAGCTCATCCCTCCGGGTTTACCCCAACCCCTCTGCCGCTGCCATAAGCATCGATATAGATGGCGATCAGCTCGTCCCCATTTCCAATTATCACATTTTCGATATGAGGGGCAAAATGGTCAAATCCGGGCAAATACAAGGAAATCAGGCCATGCTAGATCTCAATACGCTCGAGTCAGGCACCTACATACTGCTGCTGCAAAATGGTGATCGCATCATGCAGCAGGTGATCGTGCGCAGCCATTGATGCACCTTCGCTCCGCTGTTGAAGCGCAGCCTGAGCCCTGGCATTACGAAGGGCTCGGGCCTGTGCTTTCACAGGTGTTCCGCCGGTATCGAGGCGTGGTGCGGTGTATAGCCCTGCTTTCGCAAAAAAAGATGCCTCGCAGCTTATCCGGCTATCGCATGTCATACAAGTCAGAGGAGCAATGGCTACCAGAGAAAAACCTCAGGATTCAGAAGGTGTAGAGCAAGCTGAACTGAAAACCAAGACCGTAAAGGTGCTCAGCGTAAGGCTGCTCCCGTAAAGACAGCAATCCATAGCGCATCATGCCCTCGCCACGAAGCCTTAAGCGCGGGCTGAGCAAATACTCCACCCCAATGGAGAGCATTGGAGAAAGTGCGAAATCCCTGAATGAACCTGCCTGATCCTGAAAAAAGCGGTTCTTATCACCATCTTCCGGATGGGATACGATGCCTTGCCTCGCACTGAGCATAAATTCGCCGATTAGGCCCACCCCTGCGATCCATCGCAATCGCTTAGAGCCAAACTCGGCGGTGAGCCTAAGTGGCATACCCACATAGTGATAACGGTACAATAATGCTTTAGCCCCATCGAATTGATCTATTGGAATGTTGAATTCGGGCAGAGCTTGGTCCCCGCCGGGGTCGAAAGGCTGCCAAAAGGAATCCACTTGCTTGGTTTGGAAGCCTCGATTGGCATAAAACACCCCGCTCTCAAGTCTAAAACGCTCAGAAAGCCGATAGCCTACATGAAGCCCTGCCGTGAATCCCAAGGAAGGGATTTCCAGCTCATCTCTTCGCTCCACACTCCCCGCACTGAATCCATTTTCTGTGCTTCGCAGGTGGCGGTAGTTCAGGTCGGGCGAGAGCGTTATTCCCACCTCAAAGCGCTTGCCTATCGATTGCAGCCCTTGATCCTTGTTGGCATCTGCAGGAGTGGCCGACTGAGCCAGTGCGGCGCTGTGGGCTAGGACCAGTGCAATCAGGGAGAGAAAGGAAGCCCCGATAAGGCGCAGGACACGTTTTTGCGTCAAAATGCTTCGAGGGCAAGAGGGCCAGGTGTGTAGGATTTTCATGAAAGATGATGATTTGGCTATGCAAACGCTGGTATCTGCGCATCAATTGCCTCAAGGGTAAAAAACAAAGGCCTCACCGCAATAGAAGTGCCCTCATCACAGAGAGGTATTTTGCCGAAAGGCTCTGCCCGCTCTCTAGTGGGTCAATCCCAACCTATGCGCTTCATCCTTTTCTGCGGAAGCTGCAGAAGGTAAAGTTTTGGATTTTGCCGGAGGGAGTGCTGTGGTCGAGCGTGGTGCAGCTTTGCTTTTCAAAATCTTCTTCAAAGCGTTTTGCAAGTGCCTCGCCGGAGTATTGCCTGATCTCAATTCCGCTGCAGCGCGTGGGCCCTTGATCGGAAAAGGTGCCCAGCACCATGATTCCGCCAGGTGCAATGGCCTTGGCAGCATTGCGCACGTAATGGGCTATGTCCTGCTCATCGGTGAGGAAGTGAAAAGCAGCACGGTCATGCCAGAGCTCGTATACCTCCTCGGCCACAAAGCTACCCACATCGGCCACGATCCATTTCACGCTCTCAGCCTTTGGCCCCAACCTCTTTCGCGCCCTGTCCAGAGCCGCTTCTGAGATATCGAGAACGGTGAGATTGCTGTAGCCCATATCCAGCAAGTGATCGACCAGGAGGCTGTCTCCACCGCCTACATCGATGATACCCGCATTCAGGGGCAATCCGGATTGCCTGATGAAGTCTATGGATGTGTGGGGCCTGGCCTGATACCAGCTCACCTCTTTGAAGTCTTTGGTTTGGTAGATATTTTCCCAGTGGACTTTTCTATCAAAGTCTGCCATAATCACAAAACGAATAAATTGGTAGCAATGGCTGTAGATATGCCGAGGATGACAAAGGTAGAAAGAAACCCGCTATGCAAATAGGCACGGCCTGAGCAGTGGACGCTTGCGCCCTTCGTCTTTTGCCGATAAGGCAGGAATACCTAAGGAAAAGTCAAGCGCTAAACCAGCGGGCAGATAACAAGATCAAGGTATAATGAGCCCCAGCGAAAAAAAATACGGCCTCCGGAAAAAACTGTTTTTTATGATTTTTATCATTTTCAGAGCGCAAAACGAAGTGTATCTTTAGCATCAAAACCAAAAAAACCAGATAATGATAACTGAGAAAAAAACGGCTGTGCACAAATGGGTGGAGAGCCTCACCGAGCATTATCAACCCAAAGATATTCATTGGTGCAATGGTAGTCAGGAAGAATACGATAGGCTATGCCAGGAGCTGGTGGATGCGGGCACTTTCATTCGCTTGAATCCGGCCAAGCGCCCCAATAGCTATGCCTGCTTCAGCGACCCGAGCGATGTGGCCCGCGTGGAAGACCGCACCTACATATGCAGTCGGCGCAAGGAAGATGCCGGCCCGACCAATAACTGGATGGATCCCAAGGAGATGAAAACCACTCTAAGCGGCTACACCAAGGGCAGCATGAAAGGTCGCACGATGTACGTAATTCCCTTTTGCATGGGGCCGCTGGGCTCTTCGCTCTCGCGCTATGGGGTGCAGGTGACCGACAGCCCTTATGTGGTGGTAAACATGAAAATCATGACCCGCATGGGCGATGCTGCCATGGATCATATGGGCAATGACTTCGTAAAGTGCATTCATACCCTGGGTGCGCCACTGGAGCCCGGACAGAAGGACGTATCATGGCCATGCAATCCCGATGTGAAGTACATCAGCCACTTTCCTGAGGAGCGGCTCATCATCAGCTACGGCAGTGGCTATGGTGGCAATGCCCTTCTCGGCAAAAAATGCTTCGCGCTGCGCATCGCGAGCAGCATGGGCCGCGAAGAGGGTTGGCTGGCCGAGCACATGCTCATCATGGGTGTGGAAAGTCCGGATAAAGAGAAGCACTACGTGGCTGCCGCCTTTCCGAGCGCATGCGGTAAGACAAACTTTGCCATGATGATACCTCCGGAAGCACTGAGCGGATGGAAAGTGACCACAGTGGGTGATGATATCGCCTGGATACACAAGGGTGAGGACGGCAGGCTCTATGCCATCAATCCCGAGGCAGGCTACTTTGGCGTGGCGCCCGGCACCAATTACAAAACCAATCCAAGTGCGATGGAGAGCATCCGGGAAAATGCCATCTACACCAATGTGGCTATTACTCCCGATGGCGATGTGTGGTGGGAAGGCATGAGCGATGAGGTGCCCGATGGACTCACAGATTGGCATGGCAAGCCCTATGATAAGGACAGTGGAAAGCCTGCCGCCCACCCCAATAGCCGATTCACAGCACCGGTGAATCAAAACCCGGTAATCGATCCCGATTGGGAGAAGCCCGAAGGTGTGCCCATCACAGCCTTCATATTTGGTGGAAGGAGAAGTACCACAATACCTCTTGTGCATCAGGCATTCAACTGGAATTTTGGGGTGTACCTGGCAGCCACCATGGGCTCTGAGATGACCGCTGCAGCCTTTGGCGAAGTGGGCAAGGTGCGCCGGGATCCTTACGCCATGCTTCCATTTATGGGCTACAATATGGCCGACTACTTCAATCACTGGCTCGACTTTGGAAGGGATCTGCCCAATCCACCGCGCATCTTCAGCGTAAACTGGTTCAGAAAGAATGCAGAAGGCAAGTTTGCATGGCCCGGATTTGGCGAAAACATGCGTGTGCTACAATGGATCGTCGGGCGCTGCAAAGGTGAAACTGCAGCCATTGAATGTCCGGTAGGCTGGAGGCCCCGCTATGAGGATATGGACTGGAAGGGCTTGGAAGAATTCAGTCAGGATCAGTTTGAAGACATCATGCTGATAGACCGAGAGGCTTGGAAGCAAGAAATGCTCGGGCATAGTGAGCTCTTTGAGAAGGCCTATGACCGCATCCCTAAGGAGTTCCTCTTCATGCGGGAGCTTATGCTGTCGAGCCTTTGGCGCTCACCTGAGAAGTGGAAACTGGCAGGAGAACGCCACTGATGACCACAAGTGCATAATCAGCGCTAGAAGCAAGCGCCTCCGCTTAGGGGGCGTTTCTTTTTTGCATTCAAGCCAGATCACGAAGCAAAGCAGAAGGCATTTATGCCAAGATGCCCAAAGGAATTCGCCTTAATCTCTTAGTGCCGACAGAGGAAGAATTAAAATGCGATCTCCGTCGTAATCAATAAGCTTATCTCCCTCGGAGCGCAGGTTTTCCGTGAAAGCGATATCGCTCATGATTTCATTGTCATGATTGATGAGCAGTGATCGTTTGTCGTTATTGATGATTCGGAAATCACCTATATCTTGACTGAGCTTAAAGAAACTGGTTTTGCGAACCACCCCTTGCATATTGTAGTCAGTATCAAATCTAATTTTCATACCGGCAGCATTTTGCATATAAAATTCCTCGGGAGCACTTTCGGATCTGTTATCCACCTTGTCGCCTTCGAGGATGAAATAGGGCGGACGCACGATACTTTGCAGTCCGGCTGCCGACGTTTTGCTGCT
>SLDS01000236.1 GCA_007125175.1 Flavobacteriales bacterium | reverse complement strand
GGGCTGTATGCCTTCCTGATCTATGAAAAAGCCGCGCAGGGAATCGATACTGGCATTGCCGCGCAGATCTACCACCTGCATGCCGATCTCATATTTGCCCGCAAGGGAAGTATCGGGAATGGTAAAGGAGTAGCTCCCCTCGTGAAAGCGCCCATTCAAGGATTCCACCCTCACCAAGGCCCAGTGCCCAAAGCTTTTGGCGAAAGCCTCACGAATGCGAAAGCGCACCTGATTGAGCTCGACATCGTCCTCAAAATGCACATTGACCTGCAATTGCTCACCGGGCGAAAATCGATCGCCCTCAAACTCATAGCGCAGAATAGTAGGCGGAGTGACATCATCCGAGGGGTCTTCGCAAGCTGCGAGAGCGAGCACGGCAAGAAGCAAGATCAGGAATTTTGAGGGGCTTTTTTTCGGCATCGTAACCATTCTCATTGCACATTCAAAGCAAAAGACGCCCTCAAGAGCACTTCACCTTCCACGGCTTCAGTCCATTGATTTCCTTGATTCTGGCTCAAAGATTTGTCCAGTCCCTGAACGAGGCGCACCACAATGCTATCACCGCTCTGGCTCGGGTCGGATACGTTCCAGCCCGAAGATATACCGATGGGACTGCCTACGGCATCGAAGTCGGAGTATTGAAAGAACTCCACTACATCTTCAGGGTAATTGTAGAAAAGCTTGTAGTCTTCCCCCTGAGTCAATATGTCTTGGGTGAGGTCTATAGGATTGCCCGCATTGCTTGCATCAAGCACCCGCGCCTGCACGGAATAAAATCCCGTCTCAATCTGAATCGCATCGGAGCTGATGGCGCCATTGATATTGGAGTAAGTGAAGGTCTCGGTGGAGCCAATAGCCTCGGGATCACCCCAAGTGAGCTCCAATCGATTGGGGGCAGGCTCCGGATCGGGTGTGCCATTGTCATCATCATCGTTGCAGGAGCCGAGAAGGAAAAGAAAAAGAAGGCAGCAGCCTATGCGATTTAAGGATGTAAGGCTTCGTCTCATCGTGTTCATATAGCGTGCTCAGGGCAGGGTTTCCCTTCAAAGTTAACACATTTCTCCAAAGAAAAAGGAGCCAAGCCTTGTCGCAATCAAAGAAGTGATTACTTTTGCAACATTGTTGCATTAAATTTAAATTAAAACTGAATGACAATGAAAAAACTTGGATGGATTCTCGTTTCCACTTGCATGATCGCTTTTAGCGCCTGCAACAATGACGACGACGATAATGGAGGTGCACCTCCGGTTGTAGATACAGAGGCTCCTTCAATTGGCTTTGCAGATGGCAGAGATGAGTTCAGGCCCCGAATGGGCGAGGAACGCTCAGCGAGCAGCACGCACATGCACTTGCGCTACAAGGTAAGCGACCCAAGTGGCCTTGCTAGCGTGTCCTCACGCGTGAGTGGTCAGTACAATGGCACTGTGCCTATGAATTTCTACATGATCGACATCACAGACCTGTACACCCCTGTGAGCCCAGCCCCTTTCAATTTTGAAATAGGCGCCACAGAGCTGAATGTAGACAGTGAAGGAACCGATCTATGGTGGGCTGGTCAGGATGCGGATTTGATCCGCCCAGAATTCGGTGATACCCCCATACTTGCAGGGCCTTACGACTTCACTGTGGATGCCGTAGACCAATTGGGCAATGAAACCGGAGAAGCCGAGCGTCTCCACAAGCGTTTTTACATTGCCCGGCCTTATGCTCCTCAGATAAGTGTCACAAACTTTGTAGGCGACGAGCTCGAAGGCGAAGGTGGAGAGGCCTTGGTAGTAGAAGGAAGCATCACCAAAGGTGCTACCGTGGGTGGAGACATAGCCTTTGTATGGGCGCGTTTGGTTGCCGAAGATCTTCACGATGACTTTGACAGCCCTTCGGCGCTGTCGGAGACTGTGTGGGGTACAAGCAATCGCGTGAGCCCCTCTGGCACTCCGGTACCCGCGGGCGATAGCATAGACCTGAGTGTGGCCCTGGGCGGTGACAATGCCATTCAGCTTCCCGCTGATCACGGGCACTATCACCTCATCGTATGGGCTGAAGATGAGTTCGGAAATGTGAACCGTCAGGTACTTGAAGTCCACGTGGACTGACGGTGCGATACCGCTCAAAGCAATAGAATTCTGAAAAGGGCCGCCTCGGATGAGGCGGCCCTTTTTTTGGCTTCAAGGCTTCAGGTATTTGTGCATGCGGTAGTGCAGGCCAATGCCTTCTATCTCGAAGGGATCGGCTTCGAGCACATAAGATTGACTTTCGTAAAATCCTGTAGCGCGCTGGCGGGCATTGCACCAAATGAGTCGGCAGCCATATTTGCTCAAGAGCTCCTCTTCCGACCATTGCAACAAGGCCTTGGCACATCCCCTCCCCCTCAGCTCGGGATGGCTCGCCATACCCCTCAGCTGATAGCTGCGCGGGGAGGACAGCGATGGATGCTCTCTTTCGAAAAAGGAGACCACTGCGCATACCTTCCCATTGAGGTCATAAGCAGCGAAGTGCAGAGTACTCAGATCCTCATCTCCCGAAAAGATACTCTCCTCGAAAGGTCTGCCTTCGCGGAGCACAAGATGCCGCAGGGGATGTACAGCTCCGGCATTGACTTTGCGCAGCAAAAGCGCAACAGAATCGGCCATTCATTGATGATTTAGTCAGGAACTCAAAAGAGCAATCAATAGGAAATACCCAGCTTGCGGTAAATGAAGTGCAGCAGCCAAGCCGGTCCAATCATCAAAAATTTCAGATCATCCAAAAAGCTGGGCTTGGCACCTTCAATCTTGTGACCAATAAACTGGCCTATCCAGCTCAGCACAAAGACTCCCAGGTATAGCAACCAGGCATCAGAGCCCAGGGAGCGGTTCACCTCGGCCACAAGCAGGAGCAGCAAAGCCGACACGAGGGCCATGCCAAATGCAATAGGCAGAGACAAACGCGTGAAAAAAACAATCCCGAAGAGCACAAGCAAGCTGCCCAGATGGGCAAAAGGTAAGATGGCTGCCGGCAAAAGTTCCGGGCCCAAGCCCAAGGGAACCAAGGACAGCAAGCCCAGAATGGTGGCAAAGATCAGCGGAACACAAATCCAATGCACCGCTTTGTTGACCGGGTTTTGGTGGCTTTCGCCGTATTTGTCAAACCAATCCTGAATCGTCATTTTCTTAAGACTTTGGTGTAGGTAAGGTACAAATTAATCGCATATCATGCGATTGGAAGGCAGCTGCACGCGCAGTGGAGAATTGAAAAGGGCCGGAAGCGAATCGCTTCCGGCCCTTTTCAATATTCTATGGACTCTTTTATTTTCCCATCAACCACCGAAGTCGTCAAAGGCTACATTTTCGGGGGGAACTCCCCAATCGTCCACCATTTTGAGCACGGCGGCATTCATCAATGGTGGGCCGCAGAAGTAGAATTCGATTTCTTCAGGTGCGTCGTGCTTTTTGAGATAGTGATCGATCACCGCTTGGTGCACGAATCCTGTAAAGCCGTCACCTTCATCCTCCATGCTCTTCTTCTCCTTCCAATTGTCTTCAGGAAGGGGCTCAGAAAGTACCACATGGAACTTAAAGTTGGGGAATTCCTCTTCAATTTTACGGAAGTGATCCAAATAGAAGAGCTCTCGACGCGACCTACCACCGTACCAATAGCTCACTTTGCGATTGGTCTTGAGGGTGTGGAAGAGGTGAAAGAGATGGGAGCGCATGGGCGCCATGCCTGCACCACCTCCGATGTAGAGCATTTCAGCGTCGGTCTCCTTGATAAAGAATTCGCCGTAAGGGCCGCTGATGGTCACCTTGTCGCCAGGCCTGCTACCAAATACATAAGAGGAGCAGATTCCCGGATTCACATCCATCCATTTGTTTTTGGCCCTATCCCATGGCGGGGTAGCGATACGGATATTGAGCATGATGATATTGCCCTCTGCCGGATGGTTGGCCATGGAATATGCCCTGAAGATTTCTTCCGAGTTCTTCATTTTCAGCTCCCAAAGGCCAAATTTATCCCATTCACTCTTGAAGTCCATTGGATCTCTCTTCAGCTCAGGGTGCGAAGTGATATCCATATCCTTAAAGTCGACAGTACAAGGAGGCACATCGATCTGAATGTATCCGCCAGCCTCGAAGTCGAGGTTCTCCCCTTCGGGAAGTCTCACGACAAATTCCTTGATAAAGGATGCCACATTGTAATTGGACACCACCTCGCATTCCCACTTTTTGATACCGAATATCTCTTCGGGAATTTGAAGCTTCATATCCTGCTTCACCTTCACCTGACATCCCAGGCGCCAGTCTTCTGCGATTTCCTTACGGGAAAAATAGGGAGCCTCGGTGGGCAGTATTTCTCCTCCTCCTTCGGTGATTTGGCATTTGCACATGGCACAAGTACCTCCTCCTCCGCAGGCAGATGGCAGGAATATTTTTTCATTGCTCAGGGTCGACAGCACCGTGTTGCCCGCATCCACTTCAATGGTTTTTTCTCCATTGATCTCAATCTTCACTTTGCCCGATGGCGAGAGCTTGGATTTTGCGAAAAGCAAAACACTTACCAAGAGTAGAATTACCAGCAAAAAGGCTCCGATCGTGGCGATTATTGTAACACTCATCTATTCGTTCTTTTCAAGATTTAAAACAAGCGCGGCGGCTTAGAGTTCAATTCCCATAAAGGCCATAAAGGCAATGCCCATCAGACCTGTGATGATGAAGGTAATGCCCAGTCCTCTCAGCGGGGCCGGCACATTGGAATAGCGAATCTTCTCGCGAATGGCAGCAATGCCAACGATGGCAAGCAACCATCCCACTCCGCTTCCCAAGCCGAAAACAGTTGCGTCGGCGATGGTGGTATACTGACGCTCCTGCATGAAGAGCGAGCCACCCAAAATGGCGCAGTTAACAGCAATGAGCGGCAGGAAGATACCGAGTGCACCGTAGAGGGCAGGAGCAAACTTCTCAACTATCATCTCCACGAGCTGCACCATGGATGCAATCACTGCGATAAACATGATAAAGCTCAAAAAGCTCAGGTCAATCGATGCCATGGAGGGATGCGCCCAAGCCAAGGCACCTTCCTTGAGCACGAAATTTTCCAAAAGGAAATTGATGGGAACTGTGATGCCCAGCACGAAAATAACTGCAAAACCGAGACCTACGGCTGTCTTAACCGTCTTGGAGACGGCCAGATAAGAACACATGCCCAAGAAGTAGGCGAAGATCATGTTGTCGATGAAAATCGACTTCACAAATATGTTTACTGCTTCCATAATTTCTTGTGCTTCTTAATTTTCTTCGATGAGCTTTGTGTTGCGGGCTCGCTGTATCCAAATGATAATCCCCACCACGATAAGGGCCATTGGAGGTAGAATCATGAGGTTGTTATTGTAATATCCAAAGTCAAAAAATTCGGCCGGGATGAATTTGATCTGTCCCACACCGGGGAAGCTGATGGCTCCCGAGCCAAAAATCTCACGCACCACGGCTACTGCCACGAGTATCCATGCATAGCCTATGGCATTGCCGATACCGTCGAGGGCAGATGGGAAAACTTTATTGCCCATAGCAAAGGCCTCAAAACGACCCATAATGATGCAATTCGTGATGATGAGCCCTACGAATACCGATAGTCGCTCGCTGATATCAGGCAAAAAGGCCTTGAGTACCTCATCCACCAGAATTACCAGGGAGGCCACCACCACGAGCATCACGATAATGCGTATCCTCGATGGAATGGCATTGCGGAATACGGAAATGATGATATTGCCAAATAGCATCACAAAGACCACCGATAACGACATTACAACAGCTTGCTGTACCTGCACGGTAATGGCCAGTGCAGAGCAAATGCCGAGAACCTGCACGGTGATGGGGTTGTCATCATCGAGCGGATCAGTGAGTAGGCGCTTGTTTTTTGCTGAAAACAGCGGCTCTTTGCTTACGACTTCTCTTTTTACTGCCGACTTCTCGGCTACTCCAAGTTCACTCATCGCAGTTTGCTAATTTGTTTCTCTTTGTTTTCTTGAAAATACTTATCGTACACTGAGAGGGTTCGGCGCAGCATTTCCTGCACGCCTACACTCGTAATGGTACCACCAGTAATGCCGTCTACAGCGTGGGGATTAGAAGCATCCGCTCCTCCCTTCTTCACGTCGATGGAAACAAGTTTTCCATCGTCATTATAGATTCGCTTTCCTTCGAAGGGCTCCTGAAAGAAACCTTCAGAAATCTCAGCACCGAGGCCCGGCGTCTCCGACTTGTGCGAAAACACAGCGCCATAGATGGTATTGTAGTCTCCTTCCAGTGCTACGTAACCCCATATGGGGCCCCATAGGCCTTTGCCCACCATTGGTATTACGAGCAAATCCTTTCCATCCGCTGTTACGCGGTACATGGGATAGTTGCGATCTTCTGCTTTTAATTTGGGATCGCGGAATTCCTTTTTCACATCTACGTTGAAGGGATCCTTTTCGTCATTGGGATCAATTTCCCCTTCGGCAGTAGCGAGGATTTCGCCTCTGTAATTGATCGTCACACGCTCTTTAACATTGGCGTAGAAAAGATCTTTAACATTATCTCTATCGGCCTGCACCCCAACGGAGCTCAGGATATTGATCATTTCCTTTTGGATGGCATTCTCTACCTGTCTTGGCTTGAGCGACATTGCTGCAAAAGACAGGGAAGCGCCAACCACCACGACCATAGCGATAGCAAAAAGGAAGGTTCCGGCATTGCTGTTTTTATCGAGTGCCATATTAAGCTGTCGTTTTAGCGGTTTTCAATCGTTTGAGTCGCTTGTTGATATTGGCTTGCACTACGTAATGATCGATGGTGGGTGCCATTACATTCATGAAGAGAATGGCCATCATGATACCCTCGGGATAGGCGGGATTCACCACGCGAATGAGGATGCCGAGCAAGCCAATCAAAAAGCCGTAGATGACCTTACCTCTGGTCGTTTGGGCTGCTGATACCGGGTCTGTGGCCATAAAAACCACTCCGAAGAGGAAGCCTCCCATTACGAGTTGATGCCACCAGGGTACTTGCAGGTACATATTTTCAGGAGATATGGATGGGCCAACCAGGTTGAAAATCATACCCATCACAGCACCTCCTATCAAGCCCCAGAAAATGATGCGCCAACTGGCTATACCTGTCCAGATGAGGATGGCAGCACCAATGAGCACAGCCAAAGCTGAAGTTTCACCAATGGATCCGGGTATCAAACCCACAAAGGACGCCCAGAAGCTGTCGGCGATGCTGGCATAAGCCGTTCCAGCGACATCGTGGAAGCCCACATTGCCTTCCAGACCAACCGCTTGACCGAGCAAGGTCTCACCTGTATATCCATCCACTGCGCCTTCGCCATTGAGGCTTATCCAAACCTTGTTTCCCGACATCTCAGTGGGGTAAGCAAAGAATATGAAGGCACGTGCCGTGAGGGCCACGTTGAGAATGTTCATTCCGGTGCCACCGAAAACCTCTTTTACAAAAACAACAGAAAAGGCAGTGGCAACCGCGACCATCCAAAGTGGTATGTCCACAGGCATGATAAGAGGTATCAACATACCGCTTACCAGAAAGCCTTCGTATATGGCATGCCCTTTTATAATGCAAAAAACAAACTCAACACCCAGACCAACGCCGTAAGAGACGATGATGATGGGAATGGTCTTGATCAAGCCAAAGACAAACATGTCGATCAGGGTGGCCTCCTGACCAATGGCCATGTAATGCTGGTAGCCCAGATTGTACATACCAAAGAGGAGAGCAGGCACCATGGCCACAATTACCAAAAACATGGTGCGCTTCATGTCGATCGCATCGCGTATGTGCGCTCCATTCTTGGTGGTGTGATCCGGTACGAAGGCAAATGTTTCCAATGCATCGAAAACCGGCCAAAACTTCTCAAACCTGCCCCCCTTCTCAAAGACGGGCCTCACTTTTCCGAGTAAATTATCAACTACTTTCACGCTTACACAAGATTTATGATGCAAATTCTTTTTTCATATCCAGCAGGCCATCTTTCACCACTTGCTGTATGCCTACCTTGCTGGTGCACACAAATTCGCAAAGGGCAAAGTCTTCGGCCTCTACCTCGTAGATACCCAGCTTCTCCATGGCATCAATGTCATTGACCATGATGGCCTTGATCAACTGCATGGGATAGATATCGAAGGGGAAGACCTTCTCCAGCTCACCGGTTACCACAAATGCCCGCTTCTCACCGTTCATATTGGTATCGAGGCGGTAGGATTTTTTAGGCAAGAGCCATGATGGATAGGCCTTGGAAAGGCTAAACTTATCGAGACCCGGGGCGAGCCAGCCATCGGTGATGAAAAACTTCTTCTCGTCTCCCTCGGGAATGACAGATATGTGCGTGTGGTAGAAACCGAGAAATCCCTCGGCTTGCTCTCTGGAGCCCGTAAGCACATTGCCCGAAATGTAACGCACCCTACCGGCTTTGATTTTTCCGGTGGCAATGGAGCTGATTTGTGCTCCGATGCGGGTTTTGTAGTACTTGGGAGATTCCACCTCCGAACCCACAAGAGCGATGGTACGGTCGGCGATGAACCTGCCTTCAGCAAGCGATTTGCCTATCAAAACAACGTCGAGAGGATTTATTGTCCACACCACTTCACCTTTATTGATGGGCGCCGTGTGATGGATCAGCACGGATACATTACCTGCCGGGTGTGGGCCGCTAATTTCGCAGCTTTCCACTCCTGTAATGTCGCTAAAGAAAGAATCACCCTTCTGTCTGCCAATGTGAACATTGCCATCGGTGAGCATCTTCAGGGCATCGATGCCCTTCTGAAAGAATTTCTTATCCTCACTTATGAGAAAAGCGATGTCCGGTGCCAGAGGCGAAGTGTCAAAGGTGCTGATGAAGATATCCCGGGGGCTGTCCTTTGGATTGGCAATCACTCCGTAGGGTCTTTGCTTGATGAAGGCCCAAAGGCCCATCTTCAGTAAGCGATCCACGAGCTCTTCTCTCGAACCGCCTTGCCAAGCTCCGAAATCCTTGTATTTGATCTCTTTGTCGGCGAGAACCTTAACTTCGAGAATCTTGCGCTTCTCTCCACGTTTTACCTCGGCTACCTCTCCGCTCACCGGCGAGACCATGATCACATCAGAGTTTTCCTTATCGAAGAAGAGCGGATCTCCCGCTTTTACTTCGTCTCCTTCCCTGACGGCCAACTTCGGCACCAAGCCAAAGAAGTCATCTGGCTTGAGGGCATAAACATCAGAGGCTTTCGCTTTTTCGACACTTTTGTCGGCTTTGCCAAGCAGATTTATGTCTATTCCTTTCTTTACCTTTACGCTCTTGGACATCCGTAAAATCAGCTTAAAATTTTGGGTGCAAATGTAGCAATACTTTCGCTCCCGGCACGATTATAGATGTGACATCCAAAGGTACTGAAATAATTTAGAAAGGTTCTAAATAAATGCTAAAGTCAATTCGCCGTCGACTTCAATCGGCACCCCTATCCTTTTGCCGAAAGGCGTTCCTGCTACAAGCCCTGCTGTCCACAAGCCTGCTGGCAACAGCCCAAGACAATGAGTATTATGGCGAGCGAGTGATAGATTATACCACCCGAATATACGACCCGGAGATACGCACCGTGATTCTGCACTCATCGGGTTCTGAGCTGGAGCCACCGATCATTTTTTTAAAAGGTTCAGAGCACATCGTGCTGCGCTTCGACGACCTCAGTGAAGATGTGCGCGAGATGCACTACGCCTTCGAGCATTGCACCCACGACTGGAAGCAAAGCGATCTTCAAAAGATGGATTATCAGCGGGGCTTTAATAGCGATGTCATTTTCGACTACGATTTCTCTTTCAACACCCTTGTGAAATTCACCCATTACGAACTCACCTTTCCCAATGATAGGATATCCTTCACCCGCTCTGGCAATTATATTGTGAAGGTGTATGCTGATGGTGACGAAAGCGACCTGCTTTTCGTAGCCCGATTCATGGTGGTAGAGCCCAAGTGCTCTGTGGAAGAAGTGATACGCCCCTCAAGTGTGGTGAGCGAGAGGAGGCAGCGGCAGGAAGTAGATTTGAAGGTGAATTTGGGTGGACTGCGCACCATGAATCCCTATGATGAAATCGAGCTGGTGCTGATGCAGAACTTCCGTTGGGACAATGCCAAAACCGGGGTAAAGCCCAGTATGATCAAAGACAATGTACTCGTGTACGATTACCAACGAGAGCTCACCTTCGACGGCACCAATGAGTTTCGCTTTTTTGACGCTAAGAGCGTGCGCTACCGCAGTCAGCAAGTGGCCGACGTACGCCTGGAAGATGATGGCTACCACATCGTGCTCTCGCCCGACAAGAGCAGGGCTTACAAGCAATATATCTTCAACAACGACATCAACGGGCGATTCCTGATCAAAAATGACGACATGGACGATGCCCACCTGGAATCGGACTACGTACACGTACACTTCCATATGCCCGTGGACGCCATGTTTGGCAGTGGCAACATGTACATCTTCGGGCAACTCTCCAATTGGACACTGAGCAATGATTTCAGGCTGGATTACAATCACGACAAGCTTTCATACGAAAAGCTTATCATGCTCAAGCAAGGCTATTACAACTACATGTACCTGTGGCAATATGCCAAAAGTGATGAGGCCACAACACAACTCACAGAGGGCAATCACGCCGATACGGAAAATGAATATCTGGCGCTCATCTATTTCAAGGATCGAAGCACTTTTGCCGACAGGCTGGTGGGCTTCAAGAAATTCAGCAATTACAAGCGCTAAAGCTGCATGGGCAAATCAGCAGGCTCACAGAAAATAGTGGCACTGCTAACAGATTAGAAAGGGCCCCTGCAACCATCCCCAAGCCGAAGTGGGCTGCCCACTCCGGCACATCCAGTTTTCCATAGGGCTACAGGGATAAAATTTAACAGCTTCTTCATGGTGGGCCAATAATATTTGGTTAACCTTGTCAAGCTATTCAACGCGTATTATGGTTACCGCACTATCTTCGGGGATCAAGGTATCTGTCAATTGTCAGTACGAGCCCCGCTTCTCCAATCCGTCCAATAACGTGTACATGTTCTCCTATCACGTTACCATCGAAAACCACAATTCCTTCCCCATCCGCCTGGAGCGCAGGAAGTGGTATATTGTAGACAGCTCCTCGCATCGGCGCGAAGTGGAGGGAGAAGGCGTGGTAGGTCAGCAGCCTGAGCTACTCGCGGGTGAGCGCTACTCCTATCGCTCGAGCTGCGATTTTTCGACGGATACCGGCCGAATGCACGGCAGCTACCAAATGCGCAATCTGCAAGACAACAGCGTATTTGAGGCCGACATTCCTCCCTTCCTGCTCATGGTTCCTCATCGTCTGAACTGAGCCTGCGAAATCCCTTGATCTTGCTCCGGCCTGTTGCTTAGTAAGTTGTAGCTGTGCCTCAGCTGACCTCATCAATGTCTTCAAATTCGATTTCAAAAGCTGTGCCCTTGAGCACATCGGCCCGCTTGATGGTGCCATTGAGTTGTTCGGTCAGGGCCATGATGAGTTCCCGGCCCAGTGATTCGCCTTTCGGCAAAAGATGCTCTGCGGGTGCACCCACCCCATCGTCGCCGATCAGCATTCGGTAGCGCAGGCCGCTCAGGTGATCTATCTGGACGTATATGCGGCCTTCAGCTCCTTCGGGAAAGGCATGCTTGAGGGCATTGCTGATTACCTCATTGATGATAAGCCCGAGGGGGGTTAGGGTATCCGAATGGAATTTGTTGGCACCGACCTGCACATCGAGGGAGATACGCTGCTCCAATTGATATGTATCGATCAGATTTTTCGAGAGGTCCTCGATGTACTCGGCGAGGTTTACATTTGAGAGGTCACGGCTCTTGTACATCTTCTCATGAATGAGAGACATGGATCGCACCCGGTTCTGCACTTCCGTAAAAATGCCCAGCAAGTTGCGATCGGCGATGTATCGGGATTGCAGGCTGAGCAAGCTCACAATAATCTGCAGATTGTTCTTCACCCTGTGATGAATTTCCTTGATGAGCATTGCATTGGTATCGCGTTCCCGGGCTATTTCCCCGGTACGCTCCTTCACCGTGTCTTCGAGGTATTCGCGACGCTGCTTTTCCTTGCGGATGCGGTAAAGGTAAGCCAGGTACAAGACACCCATCAGGAGGAGCAGCAATAGGGTTTGAAACCAAGCCTTTTGCCATAAGGCGTGCCTAACAATGATATGCAAACGTGCCGGTTCGTCTACATTCCAGAGGCCGTCATTGTTGGAACCACGCACTTCGAGCACATAGCTGCCGGGCCCGAGGCTCGAGAAGGTAGCGAAGCGCCTGTTGCCCATAAAGCGCCATTCGTCAGAAAGGCCCAGAAGGCGGTAGGCGTATTGGTTTCGCTCCGCTTGATGAAAATTGAGAGCGGTAAATTCGACCGTAAAGCCCGGATGATTGTGAGCAAACACGACAGAATCACTCGACAAAGGAGTGGCAGCGTCCTTTCCTCCTTCCCTATCCACAAGCGAACGTACTTTGCAAATGCTTATGGGAGGAATGTATGTATTCTCCCGAAGGCCATCCGAGCGGAAATAGGTAAATCCATTGACCCCTCCAAAGTACATGTAATCATCCTCATCGACATAGGCACTCCCTAAGAAATAAGTATTAAATCCCGGAATCTCCTCTTCGGTAAATTGTTGCAGACCTGAGCTGCGCACATCGTAAGCAGCTATGCCGCCATAGGTGCTCATCCACAAATTGTCTTGCCCCGCAGATGCCAGCAGGGCCAGAATAACCCGCGAGGCCGGATCGCTTTGAAGCCTGAAGTCATGCTCCACCTCTCCGCTGCGGTAAGTGTAGAGCCCGCTCGGTGTAGCCACCCAGAGGCTCAGATCCACGTCAAGATGCAGGTCATTGATACCTCTGCGCAGCGCATGCTCTGCATCCAGGTCAGAGCCTATGAGCTCCAGACTATCGGTACTGAGATGCAGGCAGTAGAAACCTCCATTGCCCGTGCCAATCCATAGCAGGCTGTCGCCTTGAGGAAGTATTTTAGTGATGTTATTGTCCCTGAGCGCTACTGAACCGGCGGCACTGTATCGATACGTTTTGAAAGCTTCTTGATGAGGATCGAATTTGGCAAAGCCCCCGCCCGAAGTACCAATCCAGATCCTGCCCGAATCGGCTTCGGCCAGGCAACTGATGCGATTGCTACTTATGCTCCCGAGGCTGTCAGGCTGCACAGTGTGCTTCCGCAAAATTTCTCCGCTTTTGGTGTCGATCTGCAGCAATCCCATACCATCAGTAGCCAGCCAGAGAATATGATCTTCCATGCACATCATATCGCGAACAGCCACACCAATATCTACAAGCATTTCACCAGCTTCCCAGTGCAAATAATCTTCGCTTGCCTTCGCCGATTTTGCTGAAAAGCGCATCACACCCCTGCCAGTACCCGTAAGCAATTCCCCCCCCTTTCTGTCAAAGCAATAGACCTTGCTATAATCTTGACCACGACCGTTTTCGCCAGGAGCATAGGTATGAAAGCGCTGCACCCGATCGCTGAATGTGAGCAAGCCGGCCGATTGGGTTCCCAGCCAAAGCAGCCCGGATCGGTCGATAAGTAAACTGGTAACGGGACTGACCGGCTTGTCAATCATCGTATTGTAGCCTCGCCGTATTGGGGGATTCTCCGATCCATCCACTGCGAGAATATCCAATCCCTTGGGAGTTCCCACCCATACATGTCCTGAGCCATCGCCCCGTAGTGCCGCAATCACATTGGAGCTTAGCAGCTTGCCATTCTGCCTTTCGGCAAAAAAGCGATGAAAGATATCGCTACCCGGAGTCATGATATTCAGACCATTGCGGGTACCAACCCACAATCTTCCCTCCACATCCTCACAGAGTGCAAGGATCTGGTTGTCGCTGAGGCTCTGCTCGTCCTCGTAGCCGTGCTTAAAACGCCGAAAACGGCCCTGGCCCTCGTACCTATTGAGGCCAATCTCAGTTCCCACCCACAATTGCCCTGACCTATCGATGTGCAGATTGTGAATGAAATTGCTCGAGAGACTCTGTGGATCCTCATGGCGTATGGAGTGGCGCTCAAATCGGGCCCCGAAATCAGCAGAGCGATTGAGTCCATTTTCAGTACCAATCCATATTGATCCTGATGGATCGCTTGCCAGGGAAGTCACCTTATTGCTGCTCAGAGATGATGTGTCCCCATGCCAGCTGTAATAGCGTCTGCACTTAAGGGTTTTCGGGTTGAGCCTATTCAATCCGAAATGGGTTCCCACCCAGATGTAGCCCTGATCGTCCTCGCACAGTGCTGTGATGCTGTTGCTGCTTAGGGAGCTGCTATCCCCTACCACATGCTGTAGCACAGAGAAGCTGTAGGCATCATAGCGCGCAAGACCATTTCTTGTTCCTGCCCAAATGAAGCCTCGGGAGTCCTGAAGCAGACAAGTAATTCCGGCGTGAGGGAGTCCGTCCTTCACACCGATATGCGAGGCATAAGCAGATTGGGCAGGGAGCTCAGCCCATGGAGCAAAGGCACACAAAAAACTGAAGAGAAGGAGGCGTAAGTGCATTATGCTCGATTGGAGATAAATCGCTTCAGGGCGAATGTACATCAAAGCCTTGACTGGAGTCAAATCAGGTGTCAGATTGGTCGGCTGCTTGCAGGCCATAATGTCCTTGAGCCGCTCAGCAACAGCGGGAAATGGTGTTTTGTGAGAAATGGTGAATCCTTGGCATCGACAATAGGTTTCTAAAACCGAAAAAAGCCTAAAACATTGTGTTCACTCTTGAGATAAAGAGGTTTTCAGGATTTGTATGCAAGCCCGGATGGATAGGCTCATTGGGCAGCTATTCGTACTTTTGCGGGCAGTTATAGAAAAACCAGCCAAAAAACCCTACTGATATGCCAAAAGGAGTCTATCAAATTCCCTTTCCAAACAATGAACCTGTCTTCGATTATGCACCGGGCAGCGCAGAGCGCGAGCAATTGCAAAACGTTTTTCAAAAGCTGATGTCGCAGGAGCCCATCGATGTACCTATGTACATTGGCTCTGATGAAGTGCGCACCGACAATAAGAAAAAGATGAGCCCCCCCTTCGATCACGGGCATCATTTGGGCCACTTCAATTACGGCGATGCCAGCCATGTAAAAGCTGCCATCGATGCTGCAATGCAGGCGCGTAAAGCATGGAGCGCTCTGGCCTGGGAGCAGCGCGCCGCTGTATTTCTCAAGGCCGCCGATCTCATAGCCGGGCCCTACCGCTATGAGATGAATGCTGCCACCATGATTGCCCAAAGTAAGAATGCCTATCAATCTGAAATCGATTCAGTATGCGAGCTTATCGACTTCTTGCGCTTCAATGCCTACTACATGCAAGAGATATACGAGCAGCAACCGGGAAGCTCAGCAGGTGTATGGAATCGACTTGAATACCGCCCTTTGGAGGGCTTCGTATTTTGCATCACCCCCTTCAATTTCACGGCCATTGCGGGCAATCTCCCGGCAAGCGCCGCATTGATGGGTAATGTTTGCATATGGAAACCAGCTGATAGCCAAGTATACTCTGCGCAGCTCGTCATGAAGATTTTCAAAGAAGCAGGTTTGCCCGATGGAGTGATCAACCTGATCACCGTGGATGGGCCCGTAGCCGGAGATGTGGTTTTCAAGCATCCCGATTTTGCCGGTTTGCACTTCACCGGTTCTACCGGAGTATTCAAGCACCTGTGGAAAACCATTGGGCAGAATATCGATGCCTACAAGGCCTACCCGCGCATCGTAGGTGAAACCGGTGGTAAAGATTTTATTGTAGCCCACCGAACAGCCCATCCTATTGAAGTGGCCACAGCCATTTCGAGGGGTGCTTTCGAATTTCAAGGTCAAAAATGCTCTGCGGCCTCGCGGGCTTATATTCCTGACAATCTTTGGGAAGGCGTCAAGGAACAGCTATTGAAAGATGTGAAATCCTTTAAGATGGGACCTCCCTCCGACTTTGGCAATTTCGTGAATGCTGTGATCGATAAGAATGCCTTTGGTAAGATCAAGTCGTACATCGACTTTGTGAAGGATTCGCCAGATGCGGAAATCCTCATTGGCGGTGGCTGCGACGACTCTACAGGATATTTCATAGAGCCAACAGTTGTGCTCGCAAAGGATCCTAAGTTTCGCACCATGGTAGAAGAAATTTTTGGACCGGTGATTACCATCTACGTGTATCCTTCAGATCAGTACGAGGAGACTCTGGATTTGGTGGATGAGAGCTCACCCTATGGTCTTACCGGTGCCATCTTTAGCGGAGATCGCTATGCCATTGATCTGGCCGTGAAGAAGCTGGAGCACGCCGCCGGCAATTTTTACATCAATGACAAGCCCACAGGTGCGGTGGTTGGTCAGCAGCCTTTTGGAGGTGGAAGAGCTTCGGGCACCAACGATAAGGCCGGCGCTCATCTCAATCTGCTGAGATGGGTTTCGCCTCGTACCATCAAAGAAACCTTTGTACCGGCCCGCGACTACCGCTATCCCTTCTTGGCCTGATGCCATTTTTGCCGTGAAGGCAAATGTGAAAACAATCTACAGCAGCCCCTTCAAAACATTTGGAGGGGCTTTGCTTTTTGTACCGAAAAAACTGCTTAGATTTACATTCGCATGAAAAGGATCCCAAAATTCTTGAGAAATCGCTACGCCGCTCTGGCGGGAGCCTTTATCATTTACATCTCCTTTATCGACACCCACGATTTGATCACACAAATTGGCCACCGCCATAAGTTAAGACAAATCCATCAGGAAATGGAATACCTCCAGGATCAAATTGATCTCGCTGGCAAGCAGAGCGAAGAGCTCTCCAGTGATAAGGTAATGCTCGAGAAATATGCGCGCGAGCAGTACCGGATGAAGAGGGAAAATGAGGAGATATTTGTAATCATTAAGTAAAAGGCTTGCGGCGCTAACAAATTAGGCGCTGCACTGTTGAATACTTAGATTGCAGATCCATGCAGAAAACACAATTAGCATTATTTCCCCTACAGTTGTTTCTCTTACCCGGAGAGTCGACGCGTCTGCATATTTTCGAAGAGCGCTACAAGCAACTATTGAGTGATTATGGAGGGGCCGGAGCTTCCTTTGGGATTCCCTTTACGGAAAAGGGCATTCTCTCTGGTTTGGGTTCCTTGGTCGAAGTTTCGAAAGTGATTCGGGAATACCCAAATGGCTCGGCCGATATAGAAGTGCGCTGCACCGATCTGTTCAAAATTGAGCAGTTTTTCATTCGCATGGGCGAGAAGCTCTATCCCGGTGGTGATGTAGTAATCATGGAAAGTGATGCATTCCCACCGATCAGCGACAGCTTATTTAAAGCGTTGGATAGCTTCATCAAAGAGCACAGACCGGAGCAATTCAAGGAAATCTTGTCACCACACCTGAACGTCATAGGGGTAGCGCGAATTCTCCAATTAGACGAGGGACAAAAGATGAAATTGGTGCGTTCCACACGTCACGAAAACATGGAAAAATTGTTACTCAATCAGATCAATGTGATGAATGCCCTCTACAAGCAGCATGGGAGCATTCAGGGTAATTTGTTTTTGAATTGAGCCAACATCTGGACAAAAAATTTGTTATCTTCACATATCAATCCCTGTGAAGTAAGAACGAGAAAAAAAGAAGTGAGTGGTATGATTGGAAAAGTGAATTTGGAAAGGGCTCTAAGAGCTACGAGGGACGAAAGAAACCACGAGGACAGGCAAGTGCCAAACTTGCTCTCATCTGTTCGTAAACTTTTCGAAACAGAATGGGAAAGAGAACAAGAGATCTGTGAACGGCTGCAAGCCGGGGCAGTAAGCTCGAAATTGTTATCACCGAAAGCTCTAGCCAAAGAGAATATCTTTGAGTTGGAAGACATACGTGAGCTCTGCTTGCAGTACCGCCTCCGCTTCTTATCGACCAAATTGTTTAAGCCGGGCTTTCCCGCAGAGGCCATTGCAGCTATCAAAGCAACGGAACGGGTGACAGGTGAACGGATAGAGGCTTTTATGATCGCCGCACCAGCCGAGAAATTTCATCTGAGCGATAGCAACAAAGATCCTCTTCTTTTTGCACCTCTCAGCGATGGCCGTTTTTATTTGATTCACAAATGGGGTGATGACATGAGCCCATGGCGCAAATACCTCAATTGGCCGAAGAGACGTCTCATCAATTTAATGTTGGCCATACTTGGAATTTCTCTGGCCCTGAGTCTGCTTGTGCCAAATAGTTTTTTCACCTCGATGGATCTCAATTACGTCAATTTCTATCGGATGGCATTTTTCATTTGGAATGCCGCCTTCCTTGCAGGTATGGTCTCCTACTTCTGGTTCAGCACGAATCAAAAGTTTAGCGTGCACGCCTGGAACAGCCCAAACTTCAATTGAGGACGCCTCGGTAATTCCCGCGAAAACTGGATTGAAGAATTAGACTGCAATCTACTCCGGTTCTAGCCAATCTTATGGAAATAATCGGCTTGGAGCAAGTTACATTGTGTTGTTATTTCAGTGGATGTGAGCTTAAGTGTCTTGTTTTTTCCAATTCTGAGTCGGGTTCAAAAAATTTCTTGATTGCTCTACTCAATGGCCTATGTAAGGCACTGCCCCGGCATGCCCATTGTTCGGGTTAATTCTACGTTACCATGTGCTTTTTCCATGCTCCGAATTTGGGTAAAAAAGAGCTAAGTGTTATTTTGGCACTCTCAATTCTCAGCTAGCCTCGCAATGAAATTTCTCCGCAAAAAATACGATTGGGCTTACTGCATTGTATTCCCTGATGCAGGAAAGGACATTCACAAGGAACCCCGTTACACTTTATTTGCCATTCTTTTGGTAGGGCTTATACTCAGTTCATCGATGTATTTAGTGGTGAGCACAAGCGCGATCTGATCGGTCAGCTTTACCCTCTCAAGGTTTTTTCCCATTTGCTGAAAAGCTCCAGCTCAAAGACTCAAGGACTCTTTGAAAAGCAAAAAAGGCCGATTACAACATAGATGCCCTCGTGTCTGTTGAATAGGTATGAAGATATTGCTCACCGGAGCCAATGGCTACATAGGTGCCCGTCTTATCCCTCTCTTTTTGGAAAAGGGCCATACAGTAATATGCTGTGTGCGCAACAAGTCACGCTTGGCGAGTGGCGATATCAACATCGATCACCTACAAGTACTTGAGGCAGATTTTCTCGATCAACAAAGTCTTGAAAAACTGCCCAAAGACATCGATGTTGCCTTCTACCTGATCCATTCCATGGCCAGCAAGACCGGCGACTTCATGGAGCAAGAGCAGCTGATGGCGCAAAACTTTGTAGACTATCTGGAAGGAACAAGCGCCCGACAACTCATTTATCTGAGCGGCATCGCCAACGAGCACACCACTTCGGAGCACTTTCAATCGCGGCTTGCCACCGAGGAGATTCTCAAATCATCGAAGGTGGCCTATACCGTATTCCGCGCTGCAATAATCGTGGGGAGCGGCTCGGCCAGCTTTGAAATCATCAGAGACCTTGTGGAAAAGCTGCCGGTGATGGTAGCACCCCGCTGGCTGAATAGCCGCTGCCAGCCTATCGGCGTCCGCGATGTATTGCACTACCTCACGGAGAGCATTGGATTGAAGGCCAGTTACAATCGGGTATTTGACATTGCAGGGCCCGAGGTACTGAGCTACAAAGACATGCTCCTCCAATTTGCCCGGGTAAGGCGGCTTAGGCGCTACATCCTGACCCTTCCCCTGCTCACCCCCCGATTGTCATCACTTTGGTTGTATTTGGTTACTTCGACTAGCGTGCATTTGGCGAGGAACCTTGTGGACAGCATGAAATTTGATGTCTTGGCCGGGGACGATAGCATCAATGAGATTATCCCGCGCAAATGCATGAGCTATGAGGAAGCCGTGCAGCTGGCATTTTTGAAAATCAGCCAAAATGCTGTGCTGTCCAGCTGGAAGGATGCTGCGGCCTCAAGTGGCACCACCCTAATAGATCCGGAAGAGTATAGCGAGGTACCACGCCATGGATGTTTCAAAGATCTTCAAATGGTACAGATAGGCAATGAAGCTGAAGTGGATCAAGTCCTCGAAAATGTGTGGTCTCTAGGTGGATCGAGGGGTTATTATTACGCCACATATCTTTGGAAATTAAGAGGATATCTCGACAAATTCGTAGGTGGCATAGGATTGAGGCGGGGGCGCCGGAGCCCCACCGAACTGAATCCGGGCGACGCATTGGACTTTTGGAGGGTATTGGTGAGCAATAAGGAGGAGAGAAAACTCTTGCTCTATGCCGAAATGAAATTACCCGGCGAGGCTTGGCTGGAATTTCGCATTGTGAAGAAAGGCGGAAAACCCTGTTTGCTTCAAACAGCCACCTTCAGGCCCCGAGGCCTCTTTGGTCGAATGTATTGGTATGCCGTATGGCCTTTCCACATTTTTGTATTCGGGGGCATGGCAAAAAACATTGTCAATTACAGACCCTCCGATGCCCGGGAAAAGCGGCTTTCGGAAGCCAAGTCTTCGGTTTGAGCTTCAAAATTTAAGGGTATGCATTATGATATGATTGTATGGGGCCTTTTTGACTTTCATCAAAGAAATGTGAGCGATGAAGAGTGAATTGCAGTGAGGTCTTGAAGAGGAAGGTGCTTTCACAAACATCATTAGTGAAATTTATCTGCTTCTCCAGAAAGAGCAAATTGTCAGCTACGCGAGATTGGCTTGGTTCAGCATTTACGGAAGTTAGGCCAAAACTTATAAAGGCATTGATCAAGCCTTCGCAGCGCTCAAGCGGCTTTTGAAATACTGCATCCAGGCAAAAGATATAACAACACCTGAGGCTATTCCCTCAATGAAGATGGCAAAAGCAGCTTCGCCGATGCTCAATCGATTGCCCCATATACGCGAGTTTTCTAGTATTTCAATAAAACCCGGGTCGATAAAACTCACGTAAGCAGCCAAAAAGATAACGAAAGCCACCACAGCAGTCACGGTGAGAAGTAGACCTGAGATGAGACCTTCAAAGTAGCTGGGCATGGGACTTTTGGCATAGCTATTGGCTAGGAGGGCGTAGACACCACCTATGAGGATGAAAAAATTCAGGAATCGAAGGCTAAAATTTGCTTCCTGTCCTATCAGCTTCATGAGTATGAAATAAATGATCAGAAACAGGGAAGTTAAGAGGCCGTATTTTATAGTTCGGTTCATAATATCAGGTGTTGATTCTTGGAAGTTTAACAGTGTGTAAGAGGCGAATGTTCAGAACAGCTTCTCCAAGACATTCGTCGGGTAAGGGTCAAAAGGCTTTTTGGTTTCGATGTAAAAGGTAACAATTTTCCGAAAATAAAAAAGCCGTTCCACGCAAGGGGGAACGGCTGATAGCTGTAGCAGCAAGAGTATCACCTACTCACCCATCACCTCAAAGTTGATGGTTTGGCTTATTTCTTTGTGAAGCACCACTTCGGCTTGATACAGGCCAACCTGTTTGATCGGCTCATTCTTGATAGTGATGCGTTTGCGGTCTACCTCAAAACCTTCAGCAGCCAATGCGTCGGCCAATTGAATGGTATTAACAGATCCGAAGATCTTTCCATTCTCTCCAACCTTTGCACCGATCTTGATGGTTTGAGCGGCAAGCTTTATAGCCAATTGCTGGGCTTCTTCTTTAACTTTTGACTCTTTATGTGCCCTTTGGCGCAGAGTCTCAGCATGCATTTTCTTGATACTTGGGGTAGCCACTTGGGCCAGACCTTGTGGTATCAAATAATTGCGTGCATAGCCGGGCTTCACCTGGACGAGATCGTCTTTGTATCCCAACTTATCTACGTCTTGCTTGAGAATAATTTCCATGGTCGTGCTTATTTTAGAAGGTCACCAACATAAGGCATCAAGGCGAGGTGCCTTGAACGCTTAATGGCCTGAGCCACTCTGCGCTGATACTTCATTGAAGTACCTGTGATGCGTCTTGGAAGAATCTTACCTTGTTCGTTGACAAGCTTCAGTAGGAAGTTGGGATCTTTGTAGTCAATGTACTTGATTCGGTTTTTGCGAAAGCGACAGTACTTATCACGCTGTGTATCAATCTTGATAGGCGTGAGATAACGGATTTCTGAATTGTCGGCCATTTTGATTGCTTTATGCGGTTACTTCACTTTTTTTGCTTCGTTTCTTCTCGTTGTAAGCAACAGCGTGCTTGTCGAGCTTCACAGTCAGAAAGCGCAGTACGCGCTCATCGCGGCGAAAAGCCAGTTCAAGCTTTTCGATGGCGCTACCTTCACTCTCAAATTCCAAGAGGTGATAAAAACCAGTTGATTTCTTTTGAATTGGGTAGGCGAGTTTTCTAAGCCCCCAGTCTTCCTGGTGGTGAAACTTCGCACCCTCCTCTTTCAAGAGGCCTTTGAACTTTTCGACCGCTTCCTTTGCCTGATCATCAGACAAAACGGGAGTAAGAATGAAAACGGTCTCATAACGATTTGTCATAAGTGCTGTCGTTGGTTAAATGAATTTTCCAAAAATGGAGTGCAAAGGTAGTAAATTTCAAGTCTCAAGCAAGATATTTCCTTCTGTGACAATGGCCCAAAAAGAAGCGGCTTTGGCAGAATACATTCAACTGGTTTACTGAATGTTTTCCACCATTTGCCGAAAGGCACAGCCAAGGCTAAAGAATAATGAGCGCCAAGAATAAGGCCGTAAATATGTGGAAAAAGAGCCGGGTAGAGATGACGTCCCGACTGCTTAATCCCTTACCTTTGCAAGAAGAAGCTCATAGAATGGAAGATTTTGTAGTATCAGCTCGAAAATACCGCCCCAAACGCTTTAACGAGGTGGTGGGTCAAGAAGGAATCACGGAAACCCTCTTGAGGTCGGTTGAGCAAAATCACCTTGCCCAGGCTTTTCTTTTTTGTGGGCCAAGGGGTGTGGGCAAAACCACCTGCGCGAGGATACTGGCCAGAACGGTCAATGAGCACAGCCAGGAAAATGCCGCGCCCGATGAAGATTTTGCCTTCAACATTTTTGAGCTCGATGCTGCCTCGAACAACAAGGTCGAGGACATCCGAAACCTGATAGATCAGGTGCGGATTCCACCGCAGGTTGGCAAGTATAAAGTCTACATCATCGATGAGGTGCATATGCTCTCCTCCGGTGCCTTCAACGCCTTCCTGAAAACGCTGGAGGAACCGCCTCCATATGCCATTTTCATCTTGGCAACGACGGAAAAAAACAAAGTTCTTCCCACGATCTTATCACGCTGTCAGGTATTCGATTTCAGCCGGATACAGGTGAGTGACATGGTGGAGCATCTGCGCGATATTGCCCAACGAGAAGAAATCGAAGCTGAAGAGCAGGCCCTGCACACCATTGCTGAGAAGGCGGATGGAGGATTGCGCGATGCCTTGTCGATTTTTGACCAATTGGTCAGTTTTACTGGCAATAAATTGACGTACCAAGATGTGATTCGCAGCTTGAATATTGTGGATCACGAATTTTACTTCAGCATCACAGACAGCATCCTGGATGGCAATACTACCGCGGTGCTGCTCACCCTAGATGAAATAATCAGGAAAGGATTTGACCCACATCACTTTATCAATGGGCTTGCAGAGCACTTTCGCAAATTGATGCTGAGTTCAGACCCTGAGACGGGTCGGATGATGGAGGTAGGAGATCACCTCGTGCCGCGATACGTCGATCAATCCAAACGCTGCGATATACGCTTCTTGCTCAATGCTATGAACCTCACATCAGAGACGGATTTGCAGTACAAGTCGAGCCGCAAGCCACGCCTGCTGGTGGAGTTGGCTCTGCTGAAGCTGTGCAAGCTGAGCGGCAAGGCCGACTTTGAAAAAAAAAACGCTGAGAACGACGATAGCGAGCCCATTGAGCGGGCCAATGAAACAGGCTCATTAAGCAATACGAGCCAGCGACCTGCTGACCACAGCCCAAGGCCGGAAGCATCTGAGACCCATGAGGAGATCATCGCGAAGCCTTCCCAAAACGGAAATAGGGAGAAAGAGATAAGCCAAGCAGAGCCAATTGCTCCACCAAAAGAGAGCAAGAAGGCCATCAATAGCGAGGTGAATGAGGCTGCAGAGGGCTATCCCAAAATGGCCGCAGAGACCAATGGCCCAAAACCGGAATCTGCTGCGGAAATCCAAGTGAAGCATGGAGAAGAGGAGCAAAATGAGCCCCGCGATAAAGTAGAGGAAGCAGAAAAAGCAAGTGCGCCAAGTGATAGTCCGATCGCAGAAGCATCGCTCGCACAAAAGCACCCGGAACCTGCCAAGCCCAAAACTTCAGCCTTCAGCAAGCGACTAGGAGCCAAACGACAAAAGGGGATGGTCTCATTGAAGGACTCCATGGAAACCAAAAGTGCCTTGCCCAAACCGGATCTTGAAAATGTGCCCGAAGGGCTAAACCTATCACCTCTCACAGGTGAGCGACCATCAAAGCCCTTCAATCTCGCTCAGCTTTGGGAAGTGTGGGATGAATACGCCGCGAAAGTGAAAGAGGAAGATCGCCAAAGTTATTACGCCACCCTCACCAAAAGAAAGCCTGTTGTAATCGAAGAAAATCTCGTAGAGCTGGTTTTGGACAACCATGTGCAATTGGCTGATTTGAACCATGACAAGCCGCAATTGCTCGGTTTTTTGCGGGAGAACCTACGCAACTGGAAAATCGATCTGCGCGGTGTAATACAGGAGGAAGAGGACAGTGAGGATGTAAAGCTCTACACACCTGAAGACCGCTATAAAGCCATGCGGGAAATCAACCCACGCATAGAGCTATTGCGCAAGCAATTCGACCTCGATATTGAGCACGATCACTGAGAGGCAACGCTACTCCGTCGCAAATATCTTCGAGCCATCTTCGAAAGATTTGAACTCGATTGCATTTCCATCGGGATCTTCTATGAACATGGTTTTCTGCTCACCAACCTCACCTTGAAAGACGATTTGCGGCTCGACCAGAAATGGGATGCCCGCCGATTTGAGCTTTGACTCCAGGTCATGCCAATCCTTCCACTCGAGCACCACTCCGAAATGCCGCGCAGGAAAAGCGCTGTTGGGATGGTAGTAGTTTTTGGGTCGCCCAATTTTTCGCTGAATCTTGTGAATACTCAGTTGGTGACCAAAAAAGTTGAAATCACACCAAATGCTCGAAGTGCGACCAAGCGGGCAGCCAAGTGTGTCTCTGTAGAATGCCTTGGCCCGCTCAATATTGCTAGTAGCAAAAGCCAGATGAAATACTCCTTTCATTACATCGTAAAATTTGAATGGGAGGCGGTGATTGGCTTTCCTCAGCAAAAGCTTAAAAGAAGGCGCAGCTCACACCTCAATCATCCAGATCCAGGTCATGCCAGCGCAGGCGCTTGGGCAGCTTGTTTCCGGTTTGCTTGGTTTTTCGAGGTGGCATTTGATTCGCATAATCCTCCTCGCTCAGCCAATGCGGCTGCTTGTGCGTTTTGTGAGATCTCTTGTGCTTCATCTCTCGATACGTTCACATTGAAATGCTAATCTTCGTCGTCTTCATCGTCCATGGAGCCGCCTATTTCTACATCAACTGAATCATCGTCGCCGTAGCCGTAGTCATCGGATTCCATGTAATCGTTGATGTGCTCATCCAGCTTGCGATCCAACTTGATGAGATATACCACTTCATCTGTTCTTACCTCAAGGGCTTTAATAAACTCGCCCTTGGCATTCACAAAGGTTACGAGCTCATTATCTTCGTAACCATGGGGATACTGGTCATTGATCAAGGCCATGACCTCCGGAGTAATAGACTTAAAGTCCTTGATCACCCTTTTCATTTCAAAGCGGTTTGAGTTGATAAGGTGAGCATACTCCGTAAGTGAGAGACATTGCTGAAGATCCATCTTTGATGGGAAAATTCACACAAGTGCCGCTGCCAAAAAATAGCTTCTGAAACTTCATGCCTGAAAGTGCTTTTATCGGCCATTTAAAATCGAGATACGGGATAAAGATATAAAAGGTTTATTACCATTTTAAGAGCCATGCAAAAATTAATGGCGCCACAATGGTGGCATCACTTTCCACGACAAATTTGGGGGTGTTGATATCGAGTTTTCCCCACGTAATTTTCTCATTAGGAACCGCTCCCGAATAGGAACCATAGCTGGTGGTGGAATCTGAGATCTGGCAGAAATAAGACCAAAAAGGAATATCCTCCATCTCCATATCCTGATAAAGCATTGGAACAACGCATATCGGAAAGTCTCCGGCTATACCCCCACCGATCTGAAAAAAACCCACTCCTTTGCCTGCTGAATTTTTTACATACCAATCAGCGAGCCAGGTCATGTACTCTATACCCGACTTCACTGTACTGCTTTTTAGTTCACCTTTTATGCAGTAAGAAGCAAAAATATTTCCCATGGTGCTGTCTTCCCAACCGGGCACGACTATGGGGAGTTTTTTTTCTGCGGCAGCAATCATCCACGAGTTGGCAGGATCAATCTCATAGTATTCCTTCAAGCTACCCGATAGCAACATCCGATACATGTATTCGTGGGGGAAGCAACGTTCACCTTTTTCCTCGGCCTCCTTCCACTCTTGGTATATTTTGGATTGAATGCGCCTAAAGGCTTCCTCTTCGGGTATGCAGGTATCGGTGACCCGATTGAGTCCTCGCTCCAGGAGCCCCCATTCCTGCTCAGGAGTGAGATCGCGGTAATTGGGTACACGCTCGTAATGCGAATGAGCGACCAGATTCATGATATCCTCCTCCAGATTGGCGCCGGTGCAGGAGATGATGTGCACCTTGCCTTGCCTGATCATTTCTGCCAGGCTGCGCCCCAGCTCGGCAGTGCTCATGGCCCCTGCAAGGGTCACCATCATTTTACCATCCTCTGCCAGATGGGTCTCATAGCCCTTCGCGGCATCCACGAGAGCCGCTGCATTGAAGTGCTTGAAGTGATGTTCAATAAAAGTAGAGACAGCTCCTCTTTCGCTCATGATTCCTTGTTTTTTTTTACAGTTTTAATGCTCCGCACCCTTCATGCGAGGGAGAAGCGGCTAAGCCACTTTCTTTAAATTTCATACTTTCAGTCGCAGACTTGCTCTGCCTATTTGGCCTTGCTGCTTGCAAAGCAAATAAAATTTCTCAATGCCCGAATAGGCTCGGATTTGAATAATCCATTCTGCTTCAATCCGGCTTTTCTTCTACGTTCAGCCTTGAATGTTCTTGCCCATTTGTTTCGGGAGGTAAGGCGTTTTTCACGGGGTATCCCAATAGCCGCATCATCGAAGAGGCCTTTTGGGTTTCAGAGAAAACACGGTAATCGAGCTTGCCGTCTGTATCTCTCTGGATGACGATATGTTTCGGATTGGGAATAAGGCAGTGCTGTAGCCCTCCATGCCCGCCAACGGTATCTTGATAAGCCCCCGTATTGAAAAAGCCTATATACAAGGGATTTTCCTTGTTGTAGCGGGGCAAATAGATTGCATTAATGTGTTGCTCAGAGTTGTAGTAATCATCGCTATCACAGGTAAGACCTCCTAAAAACACCCGCTCGTAATCGCTCTCCCAGCGATTGAGTGGCAGCATGACAAAGCGCTTGTTAATGGCCCAGGAATCCGGGAGCGTGGTCATGAAAGAAGAGTCTATCATGTTCCATCTCTCTTTGTCATTTTGTCTCTTTTGGTAAATCACCTTGAAAAGGGTACCTCCACTCTCCCCCACAGTAAAGCTGCCAAACTCGGTGTAAATGTGTGGATCTTCAATACCGGCATCTTCAGCATATTTTTTGACTTGAGCAATGATCTCATCGACCATGTATTCATAGTCATAGCTGAAAGCCAAGCTGTTCTTGATCGGAAATCCACCACCAATATTCAAAGAATCCAAGCTTTCGCACGACTCCTTGAGCCTTCCATACACGCTGAGGCACTTGTTGAGCTCATTCCAATAATAGGCGTTGTCATTGATACCCGTATTGATGAAGAAGTGCAACATCTTCAAGGATATTTTTGGATGGTTCTCGATGACCTCACGATAAAAGGGAGCGATGTTCTTGTATCCAATCCCAAGGCGAGAGGTGTAAAACTCAAATTTGGGTTCCTCCTCGCTGGCAATGCGTATACCTATTTCAAAAGGCCTTTCGATCAAAGCATTGAGTACATCAACCTCCTGATAGTTGTCGATGACAGGCAACAATTTGTAACCGGCGTTGATCAGATGGGCAATTCTGGACAGATAATCTTCGGTTTTGTATCCATTGCACACCACGTATCGATCCCGGGCCAATTTGCCGCTTTCATACAGGTGTTCCACTATATCGAGATCGTAGGCCGAAGAGGTCTCAATGGAGATGTCATTGCGCAGGGCCTCCTCCACCACATGAGCGAAGTGACTGCTCTTGGTGCAGTAACAATAGTTATAACTGCCCTTGTAATCGACCTTTTCCATAGCCGACTTGAACCAAGATTTAGCCCTTTGGATGTTGTCCGAAATTTTGGGTAGATAAGAGAACTTTAATGGAGTACCGTACTTCCTGACGAGGTCCATCAGTGGAATTCCGTGAAATTTTAGCTCTCCGTCTTTGAGTTCAAATTCCTCTTGCGGAAAGTCAAAGGTTTGTTCAATGAGATCTAAATACTTTATTTTCATTTTATTTTACTTCGCATTGTTCTTTCGCCTTTCGGCAAATACGCCTGAACCAAGCCAATGAATTTCCTTGATTTCAAGCCTTGAAAAACGGGGTGAAAAGTAAGGAATATTTGCACTGCTGCAAGCCTTTGTTCTACCCTCTAATATTGAAAATTACCCGAAAACAAATGGAGAATCCTTACGAATAACTGTTAAAGCCAATTTGAGCCGTGTCCAATTTTCGCCACCCGAAATCAGAGGCATGAGCAGGGCCCAATAGAATTATGGTCTTACGGGCATGTGAAGCACAGGTACCTAATATTCGTGATTGCCGACATATGCTGCGGCTTAAGTGGTATATTTGCTTCAAGTGTGCAAAGTATTTCAAAAAAATCTGGAATTATGAAACTCCAAAGCTTTCTCCTTCTCTTTTGCATTGGCCTCTCCTGCCTTGCCGAGGCCCAGGTAGTAGATCGTACCGAACGCCGGGCCCGACAAAAGTCGCAACAACGTGTAGACCGCAAGATTGACAAAGGCATTGATGGCGCACTCGACGCTGTGGAGGGACTTTTCCAAAGGAAGAATAAGTCATCTGAAGAAAACGATAGAGGGCAAAGCAATGAAGGTTCAAATTCAGAAAGAAGCGCCAGCTCCTCTGGATTTTTTTCCATGGGAGGAGGAGATGTTGAAGTAAGGGAGCGCTTTGACTTCAAGCACACCATTGATATGGAAATGGAAGTGTATAACAGACGCGGCCGTGTCACTGATAAGGTTGACATGCAGATGCTTTACCACGATGATATGAACCATACGGCAATGACCTCAAAAGTAGAAGGCCAAGAAGCACTGGTTATCTTTGATTTGCAAGAGAAGCAAATGATCACCCTCATCGAAATGGAAGGTGAAAAAGTTGGCATGGTGATGAGGATGGATGGAAAATCCATCGAAGCAGCCTTGGAAGACAATGCCGATGATAAGGTTTCATTTGTGGAGACCGGCAACAGAGAGCAAATTTCCGGCTTTGATTGCAAGGAATATCTGGTAGAAGATGAGGATGAAAGCGATGTGAAAATCACCATGTGGATGTCTACGGATGCGCCATTGGATTGGATGAAGACCTTTGCAGCTGTGAGTCAGGAAAATCAAGGCCTTAGCAAGAACAAAATGCCCGCGAACTATCCCAAAGGATCCATGATACGCATGGTAACAGAGGAAGGCTCGAGCGGTGAGCGCTCAGTGATGACAGTGACGCGATTTGGCATGAACGAGGCCAAGCCCGTCAGCACCAAAGGCTACGCCTTTATGAGTATGAATATGGGCCGCTGATTTGATGGATTTGCTAGGGCTGCGTCGGCTTTCTTTGCTCGCTTGACTGACCTGGCGATTTTTTCATTCCTTAGCGGGCACAATCACGAGCATGGATGGAATCAAGGCTGGGGCCGATACGCTTCACAGCAATAAAGCCATACGCCGACTTGCCTTTCCCGCAATACTGAGCGGCATAGCAGAGCCACTCATCTCCTTGGCCGACACAGCATTTCTGGGCCAAGTGGGACGAATAGAGCTGGCTGCAGTGGGCATTGCCGGCGGCTTTTACCTCATGATGGTATGGATACTGGCACAGGCCCTTACAGCCATCAGCGCCATAGTAAGCAGGCATTATGGTCAGGATACCCTTGGCGAAATACGCGGCCTTATCCCACAAGCCTTTTTTGCCAATGTTTTGCTCGGAGGGCTATTCTGCGCGCTCTCGCTGAGTTTCCCAGACTTTATCTTCTCCTTGTACAAGGCCGAAGGAGAATTGCTCGAAGCATGTGTAGAGTACTACAACATTCGGGCATTGGGCTTTCCTTTCACCCTAACAGCACTCTTTCTTTTCGGGGTATTTCGCGGTTTGCAGAATACACGTTGGGCGATGGGCATCGCTCTCACAGCTGCCGCCATCAATGTGATGCTGGATGCCTTGCTCATCTTTGGGATAGAAGGTATCATTCCCGCAATGGGGCTCAAAGGTGCTGCCTGGGCCAGCCTCTCTGCTCAGGTTTTCATGTCTTTGGCAGGGGTATTCATCCTGCTGCGGCGCACCTCCTTTCACCTGCGCATCTCACTCCCGATACACCCACACTTTCGCTGGCTGAGCAGGATGAGCGGGGACTTGCTCCTGCGTACCCTTCTGCTCAATCTCTGTTTCTACCTGGCCACGCGCTATGCCACCTCATATGGTGAGGAAGTGATTGCTGCTCACACTATCGCCCTGAATATCTGGCTCTTTTCATCCTTCTTCATAGATGGCTACGCCCATGCCGGCGATGCCATTGCCGGAAGGCTATACGGCATGCATGCCATGGAAGCCCTGCGCAGCCTCGGAGTGAGGATAGAACGTATCTCCATTGGGCTGGGTATAGTCCTGGCCTTTCTATACGGTATGCTCTACCCCTTCATGGGAACATTTTTCAGCAATGACCATGAGGTGGTACATCAGTTCAATTCCGTATTCTTTCTCGTGATCATCACTCAACCCTTCAATGCTGTAGCCTTTGCCTACGACGGTATTTACAAAGGCCTCGGATTGACAAAGGTGCTCCGCAACCTTCTGATCCTGGCAAGCCTCATGGGTTTCGTTCCCGTGGCATTGCTCTTCCACCATTTTATGCCCGGTCTAATGGGCATTTGGCTGGCCTTTTTTGCCTGGATGCTTATCCGCAGCAGCTATTTATTCATTGATTTCCGGAAGCGTTTTAAGCTGAGCGTCGTATAGTTGACAACGAATTTGCCTCCGACAGCTTTAAGCCGGGACATCATTCACCCCGCTGAATCCCAATTTGTGAATCAATTTTGCGGGAAGCTGTGGCAAACTGTGCCTTGGCAACAGCAAGCCATTGAGCTCTGCCACCTCATGGTAAATATAGTGCTTGTCCAAAGCAGCCTTGAGATAGTTCCTGCCACTGGAATTACCGGTGCCCACACGCGCACCGATCATTCGATGCACCATATTCATATGTCTGGTGCGCCAGGAAGCCATGAGTTCATCAATTTCCAATAGAGACATGAGCAACTGGAAAGGCATGTGCAGCAGCGGAAAACCGCGGTATAGCATAATGAATAAAGCTGAACGGCTTGCTGCAGGCGACAAACGGCGATCGCGCTTAGCCTCTTTTCCGAAAAGGACTATATCAAAAAGCCCAATATTGCCGCGCTCGATCTCCAACAGGCTTTCCTCATAAGACCCACGGTACTCCTTCCAGAAAGGATGATCTTCAGGACGGTCGACCGGGCTACCCCAATAGGCCTCATCGTTCAGATAAGGCATCCGTTCCAGCCATTTACTTACCAAGGCCAGCAGGGAATCCTCATCCTCTGTGTGCTTCACGCGATCCACATCAGGCACCTTGAGTGCCGAGGTGTAGTGATGCTTTCCATGCCGATCTTGAAAACGCAAACCAAGCAGAGCTTCCAGCTCTTTCCATTGCACACTCTGAAAACCGCTTGCGGGACGTAAGAGATCCCGAAAGTCCAAAAAATCAAGCGAGGTCATGGTTTCCATGACATTGATTTTGTCTACCAAGATTCTGAGTATAGCAATGATGCGATTTGCGCGGTGCACAACAGTTTGCATGGAAGCCTCATTGTCATCTACCACAGGGGCATTGAAGATTCCAATTATGCTGCGCAGCTCATAGAGTATCTGCTTGAACCATAGCTCATATGACTGATGGATGACGATGAAAAGCATCTCGTCGTGCGCCTCAACATTGAGCTTTGCGCTTTCGGGGTGTTGGGCATCGAGTATTTTATCTAGCTGAAGGTAATCGCTGTAGTAGACTTCCTTGTTTTCGGTCATGAGCTTAGGCTGTACGGGTGGTGAGCCAAAGGTAGAAAAAAGCCCGAAGCCAAGTCTACTCGCGCAGAGGCATCACCCCAGTATCGTAGCCATCGCAGGTCATTTCGAAACGAATAATCTCCGCTTTTCGGAGTGGCACATTCCAGAAGCCGTCGTACTTCACTTTTTGCGGAAGCAAAATACCCTGCTGCAAGGCATTGTCAACTTCCATACGGATATCGAAAGTGAGCAGCAGATTGCTATATGCCAGACGGTATTCCCGAGCCAGCACATGATAGGTATCAGGATCGAAATAGGATGTAAGGTCGCGTATCACTGTATTATCTTCCTCTCCCACCTTGGTTATGCAAGAAAATGCCAGGCAATCCTTATCCCCTCGGCGCGCTTGAAAAAGTGCGTAATCATAATAAGGTATCATATGATCCTCAAATATGGCCAAGCGATCTCCGATGAAAGGCACATTCTCGATTTCAGTTCCCGGATTAAACATGAGGCGTTTGATTTGTGATTTGTGCTTTTCTATTCGGGATCCTGATTGCAACTCTTGTTCACGCTTTACAATAAGGGGTAGTACCCGCCTCGGCTTTTCAGGAAAAAAGACCTCATCATACATCTCAGCTGTGAAGTAGCGCCATTCACCATTGCGCTTCCTGATTCGTCCCTGCACATCTTCACTCAATATCTCGACCCACATGTATTGAATGCTGTCCAGATGCTGAACTGCCTCGCGCTGCATAGAGCCGCGCTCAGCTGCTTCTTCACCTTTATAATACACGGTAAGAGCACCACGAATATCATGAGGGTAGAAGCGCATGTTGAGAAAAGCCTGGTAGAAGGTGGTATCGTTCTTCACCTTTTCGATAAACTCATCCACATCGAAACCCTCATTTGCAGAACTCACAACAAACTCATCCAAACTTACCACTGCTCTAATGCCCTCTTGAGCATCCAACTCATTTGCCGAAAGGAGAGAAAATAGGAAAGCGGCAAGCACAGCTATTCTGGGGCAATGAAAAGTAATAGCCCTTGATCGCATGCGATATGTACTGGGAACGAAGATTTTCATACAGTGCTATAAAACGACGAAAGACTCAGTGAAAAACAGAGATTGTGAAATTTTAAGAAAAATCACTGCCCAGTCATTTTTTGAAGACCCATTTGAACCATTCAATATTAAGCCTACATCAAATTTTCTACGACTTACGTCAAAAGCAAACAAGAGATTTACCTCTATTGAAATCCTATTCTATCGCATTAACATATGAACATATATATTGCATTTAATTGAATTTCATACTATTGATTCTAAAAAACAACTTTTGTATTTGGAAAGAGAAACTTATCGGTCTAATAGCAGCAGTGTTGAAAAGCTCCACTAAAACATGAAAACAATCGATGAGATGGCTATTTCAAGGGATAAGTTTGTTTTTTGCACAAAAAGCCATACTTTTACATCCGAAACTTGTAAACCGATTCGTGCTATGATTCACCATCTTTCCCCTCCTTAGAAATCTTTCTCTGGTTTCCATCATCGGAACACCCCCCTTTATACCGTCGGTAATATCTATGCCTGAACCGCCTAGGTAATATCGATCCCAGACCCAGACTGGGATACTGTATTTCAATGCTTACCATTCCTCTCTAATGGGAGGAACAACAAACACTTACCAAACCAAATTCAATTTGTATGAAAACACGTGCTACAAAAACTTCATCGCTTGATGCGGTGATTGGCGCGGTCTGTAGAATGAGTGCAGGGATGATGTCCAACTTGGGCGTCACACTTGTACTCGCTGCGACCTTGCTGCTACCTGTGAAGCTCTTTTCCCAAAATCAGAGCTCTCCGGTAAACGAAAAAGAACCTCCCACCATCATTGTTCTGCAAGAACAATATCCGGGGGATGACCACATTCCGACAGAAGCTCTACCCTATACGTTGGGTAAGGACGGAAGTTCCACTCCTCCGGTAATTAACACTTGTCCTTCCGACCAAATAGCGGAATGCTTTGAAGACGTGGGACATGTAGTATCTGAACTGGACTACGACATATTTTGTGGTCCGGCCGCTCTTGTCTTTATCTACGAGCCACCGGGAATTTTGGAAACTGGATCATGCCCAGGTACCGAATATGAGGTTACCTACGTGGTATGGGATCAATGTGGGAACAACACATCCTGCGTTCAAACCTTCACCATCGAAAACGAAGCACCTCAAATCACTTTTTGTCCTCCGGGTGGAGAGATTCAAAGCGCTGACGAGGCCGTATCTGATATTGATGCCCTCGAATTTAGCTTTAGTTGCCCGAACGACCCACTCTGCTCAGAGATTACCAAAGATGTGAGCATGAGCCAGGCTTTCGACATTTGTCTCGGAGAGCTTTTCACGTTTACTTACACTATCGAAGACGGTTGCGGGCGCACTGACATGTGCCAGCAAGTATTTAATATCCTCCCACCTGCCCTCGAGTTGGTGTGCGATGAAGATGAAGTTGTTGAGTGTATAGGCGATATCAATCCTACAGAAGATGATGTCACTGTTGTAAATGCTATCGATGACATTACTACCACTGTTTCGATCGGAGAACCAATGCTACTGACTGGTGAGCATGGTTGCGACGGCGCTGTATACAGTGTAACTTACACCGTTACTGACGACTGCGACCGTGAAGCTTCTTGCACACGTCAATACACCATTGAAAATGAAGGCCCAAGCATCACCGCTCCTGAAGATGTGATCATCGAGTGCCCAGCAGACGCTGAGGCACAATTGGATTTAGCAGTCCTCACAGTAGCTTGTGATTTGGAAGTAACACTCACTGCCGATGGTCCTGAACTGCTCGAAGGTGATGGATTCTGTGATGGTTCCTTGTGGCAGTTCACGTACACCGTAACTGATGAGTGCGGGCGCTCTGCCAGCGACACCCAATTGGTGACCATCAGCAACGATGGACTCAGTGCCGAAGCACCCGCGGATATCACTATTTCTTGCGATGAAGAGATACCCACCGCAGCACCTCTCACAGGTGTAGACGCATGCTTAGGTGAACTGTCTGCCGATGCCAATGATGAAATTATAGAAGGTGACTGCCCCAATAACTTCACCATCGTGCGCACCTGGATCTTCGAAGAGGTTTGTGAACCCAATACCTTCTCTCAGACCATCACCGTTGTTGATACGGTAGGTCCGGTTTGGAATTTCAGCTGCGAACTTACCTCCACTTACTTCACCAGCAACGGAGCAATCGACTGCCCCGAAGATG
>SLDS01000223.1 GCA_007125175.1 Flavobacteriales bacterium | reverse complement strand
TGATCTCCAGGCTTGGCGCGAAAGGATCCGGGCCACCCTCACCCTGATCTCCCGACATCTCATCGAAGGCGCGAATCTCTTTCCAATATTCCTTCTCGGTATTGCGCTTTATATAGGCCATGTACTCGTCGAAGTCCATAACCGTGGGATTTCTGTAATCGATGCGATCGCCAATGCGCTTGTAGAAGTAGTATTGACCGGTTTCTACATCATACTCGATCACATTGTTCATATTGCTTGGATCGGTAAGGCTGATGCGCCCGCCTCCTCCGTATGGATTCACCTCATCTTGAAAAGGATATTGCAGATCAACCTCCGGGCTGTCCACTGCGGTTTCGGGGCTGTCGAGAGCAGTAATAACCAGCTCCGGAAGCTCCACCACGGAAGTATCGATCAGAGGCCTATTGGCACTGGTCGACCAAACCCACAAAAGTAGGGTCGCAATGATGGCAATGCGCCATGTATTTCGAAACCGTAAACCCAAAGTACGTCGCGATCAAGTTGAGCTCAAGCCAATCTCTTCAAGCTCATCTTAATTAAGTCTTCAATTTTCATCGACTCATCCTCACTATCGATGATTTCGTCGACTACTTTTTGTGCTTTGCGCGGGTCAAATCCCAAGTTGCGCAGTGCTCTTAACGCCTCAGTTCGCAGGGTATTGCTCGAATCGTTAACAAATTCTAAATTTTCCTCATCAAGGCCTATTTTATCCCTGAGATCCACAATGATACGTTGTGCAGATTTGGCCCCGATTCCCTTGATTTTTTTCAGGGTGCCCACATCTCCATTCACGATGGCCGATTGGAGCTGGGCAGGTGCGAGGGTGCTCAGAGCAGCCATGGCCGAAGCAGGCCCAATTCCCGATACGGAGATCAGCTTCCTGAACAGACTCCGCTCAGCTTCACTAAAGAAACCAAAAAGGCTATGGGCATCCTCACGGATCACGGTATGCGTAAAGACTTTGACCTGCTTCTTTCCCGCCATTTGCTCGAAGGTGCTCAAGCTAATGGAAATGTGATAGGCTATGCCTTGGTTTTCCACCACCATGTGGGTGGGAGAGCGCAGGATGAGCTCACCCTTAATGTACTCAATCATATGTAAATAAGCATCTGTTTCGTGCCACAGCAAAAAGTAAAATACCCAGAAAGCGCCGCAGCAGGCAGCGCCTTCATGTCCATTTACTTGCAGCTCGGATTTTCGGGGCGTAAAAGTAAACATCTACATTTGGAATCAAACCCCGAAAGTGAATTGTCCATGAGGAGAAAAATTACTGTGTTTACAGGAGCCGGAGTCAGCGCGGATAGCGGCATTCAAACCTTTCGCGATGCGGGAGGACTGTGGGAGAATTTTCGGATTGAAGAAGTAGCCACCCCTGAAGCTTTTGCCGAAAACCCAAAAAAAGTGCTGGATTTTTACAACCGCCGATTTGAGCAGCTGAAGGAGGTTGAGCCCAATGCAGCCCACCATGCCATTGCCGAGTTGGAGAAACACTTCGAGGTGGTGGTGATTACCCAAAATGTGGACAATTTGCACGAAAGGGCCGGATCCAGCCGCATCATCCACTTGCACGGAGAGCTCAGTAAATGCCGGAGTACGTACAATCCCGGCAAGCTATATCCCATGCCTCCACAGGGCTTGAAGCCGGGCGATCTCGCCCCCGATGGGGGGCAGCTGCGTCCGCATATTGTATGGTTTGGCGAATTGGTGCCAGCCATGGATGAGGCGGCCGAGGCCATGTTGGGCTCCGATTACCTCATGATCGTGGGTACATCACTACAGGTGTATCCCGCTGCAGGCCTCGCTTACATGGCCGATCCGAGCTGCCGCATTCTGCTCGTCGATCCGGCAGAGGCACCCAGCGACCTGATCAATAGACTCAAGCATTACCAATATAAGGCGGCAATTGGTGTTCCCAAATGCGTGGAGGACTTACTGGAGGGGAGATTGCATGGCTAGTCCACAAAGGGTTTTATCTCATTGCTTATGTATCTCCCTGCTAGAGGAAGCACTCAGCTCTGGCGGCTCTTCACTCAGGAAATGAAATGCATTTCCTGATCCTTTGTCTATTGAATACAATGCCATCCTAAAAAGTAAAAAAGTGCCTGAGAATCCCGTATTTTGGTCTTGGAAACTAAAAATACATTTTATGGGACTCTACAGGCGCACCAAAAATAACAATAAGCCCCTCATTCGGCAAGTTCTTGATCTTGTCCCGCGCTGGATGTTCAATGGTTGTGTAAAGACGCACCAAAGTGACAAAGGGTGCAGTAAATACAGGACTCACGACCAGTTCGTTGCACTAACTTTCAGACAGCTAAACAAGTGTCTCACTCTTAGCGATATATCAACAGGGATTGGCATCAGCAAGACCTTCATACATGATATTGGACTGAGTCAAAGTCCTGCTCGTTCTACGATGAGCGATGGCAACAAAAAGCGAAACTATCAAGTCTTTGAGAGTCTTTACAACAAGCTTTTGAGCCGCTACAAACGAGTGCTTATCAGACACGGGCAGACAAACGTGATAGAAGAGATCAAGGACAAGTCGATCAAACTCATTGATAGCTCTACCATTTCGCTGTGCCTCTCCATGTTTGATTGGGCAAAGTTTACTCATTCATTATTCTTTTCAAAGGTATTCGTGATTCGCTTCGCTTAATTCGGACAGCTAAAGGCGGCATCAAGATACATACCTGCTGGGACGACACAATGATGATACCAGACATGGTAAACATTACTGAAGCTAAGCTTAACGACAGCAAAGGGTTGAGCCAAATGGTGTTTCCAAAGAATACGGTAGTAGTAGAGGATAGGGCATACTTTGATTTTGCACTGATGGGTCAGCGCACTGCCGCTGAAAACACTTTTATAACCCGTATCAAGACCAACACAAAGTATGACAGCGTGAAAGAGAATTAGCAGCCTGATAAGGTTGAGCAGGATATTATCAAAGATGAAATCATCATACTCACAGGTAAAAAAGCGGAAGAAACGGGCATGGACAAGGTGCAGCTACGCTTAGTCCACGTGTATCGAGAAGAAGATGATAAGGTTATTGAAATTATCACCAACAACTTAACCTGGAGTGCCCGAACCATTGCTGACCTCTACAAGAAGAGATGGGATATCGAGCTATTCTTCAAGGCCATCAAGCAGAATTTACAGATCAAGACCTTTGTTGGAACCAGCGAAAACGCCGTGAAGTCACAGATTTACATAGCCCTGATCACCTATCTCTTGCTTCAGTTAATCAAAAGAACTGTTGCCAAGAAATCCTGTGCATTTTCAAGTTTCGTCGAAAAAATGAGAATTTGCCTTAGTTTTTATCTAAGCCTTGACTACGTGTGCAATAAGGTGGGTGAGGGTGCAAAACGTATCCATAGAACAAACTGCGGTAGATTTTGATGTTGGAAGCGACTTATTTTCCGCGAAAATCTGATTTAAGCGCGTGTTTATGCGGGGTACAGAAGGAATTTTAGCAATTCTCAAAAACTTTCGGATAGCAGTGACCCGCCGTCACATGCGGGATACAATATCCATTTCGCCAAGTTGGGTTAAATCCATTTGCCCTGAGTTTTTCCATCCTGGATTTGTGAAAATCAAAATTAACCCGAATTATTCATCAGCCGATCTTTTAGCCGTGGGTGTCTAAATTTTTGGGGGTGGCATGAGCGCGGTGAGTTTTTTTCATCTTTCAGACACGACAATCCTGCATGTCACCCAC
>SLDS01000123.1 GCA_007125175.1 Flavobacteriales bacterium | reverse complement strand
TGCGATTCCCGCAAATGCCAATGCGAGCATGGCGATGGTGACGATGGCTAGTTGCAACATGGGTGTATTGATCTTGTGTACAAAGGTACAAAATTTTGAGGCCCCGGCCGGGCTTTGCTCTCAGCAGGATTCGCCCACACAGTTTGAGATTGGGGTCTCCTCCACATTCATTCCACTTTTGTAGCTTTGGCGCCGCTCTGAGGTTAAGCTCGCAGGCAAATCGATGGAGCTTAAACGCTGATGATTGATGGTATTGCATAAGTTTGCAGGAAGAGGAATTTGTTTGCTTTTGGTATTGCTGGCCCTGGTGCTTTCCAATGCTTATGCCCAGAGCGATAGCATGCGGGTAGATACAAGCCTGATGGATAAGATTTCCATCGAGCGGCTGAAATACAAGCAGCAGCCGGGCCTCGCTCTGGCCGCCTCCAAGATCTTTTTTTCCGACAAGCGCTACTCCATCAGTGGCTTTGGTGAGTTCAATTATGTTCCGCTGCAGCAAGGCGTGAACCGCGATGTTGGCGACTTAGAGTTGTACTACTCGGGCCTGTATCGATATGCGACCTTTTTTGGCTATCGCCTATCGGACAAGTTTATTTGGAACTCTGAGTTTCAGATCGAGTTGCTGCATGACCGCGATCAGGAGGTGCATTACGAGATCGTCATCGAGGCCTTCATGGATTATATCGCTGCAGATTTTTTGAAAGCGCGGCTTGGTTTTTACCCGCTCACCATCGGTTATGTGAACAATAACGATGAGCCGGTCATGTTTTACTCGGTAAACAGGGCTGAGGTGGAGCGCATCATCACACCGAGTACCTGGATCGAGTTTGGCCTCATGTTTTATGGCAATTTATCACCCAATTGGAGCTATGCGCTGGGCTTCTCACAGGGGCTCAACAGTGCGCAGTATCTCGCACCTACCTGGATACGACAGGGTAGAGAGATCAGGCTGGACGTGCCAAAGACCATTTCGATCAACCCCCAGATCAATTACACCGGTGTGAAAGATCTCACCCTAAGTGCCTCGGGATATTTCGGCAATTCCGGTCAGGGCAATGTGGTGATGGAGAATGGACAGGAAAGGGATGTGGATGCCACCATAGCCCTGATTACGGCTTACGCCAAATACGATTACAAAAACTGGCGCTTCGTGACGGTAGGTACCTATGGGGAGCTCAGCAATACCGATCGGATTTTTTCACTTACAGAAGCTCAGACAGGTAGCGGTCAAATTGTGGGAAGCGAGGTGTATGGATACCTGTTCGAATTTGGATATGACATATTGCCTCACTTGCGCAAAGGAAGGACTGTCAATCATGTAGAAAACCGTTTCTACAATCCCGCTGAGATGAAGTTTGTGTTATTTTCTCGTTATGAGCGGCTCAATACCCACCGCAGTGTGCATCCGTCCCTGAGTTTTGAAGATGCGCCGGTAAGTGATCTCGATATATGGACAATCGGCCTGAACTTCAATACGAGGGAAAACATTGTGATCAAAGCCAATTATCAGTACCGCATCAATCACTTCATCGGCGCGCCCAATCCGTACAAAAACATTGTAGAGACCGGAATTGGCTTTATATTCTGATTGCATTCGGGCCGCTGTAATGGCCCCTTGGTTTAATCCCTTAATCAGCCTTCCTTCTCCTCGATGGAAGATTTGTTCTTGACGTCTACCTTTTGCTCTGCTGCTTTCTTTCGGTCGAGCAGGGGCGCCATGGAGTTTTGAAGGTCCTTGTCTTTGGCCGTTTTCTGATCGTGGTATTTTTCCTGGCTTTTCTCACTATTGGTATTGGCGGTGGGGGAGCCTTTGGTGTATTTCTCTTTTGGCGGATGAAGGGCTTCTGCCTCTCGGCGTTCTTTTTCCCTGTCTATGTTTGGATTGTTTTCTTGTTCGCTGCTCATTGTAAAGATTTTTGCTTGATATCGCCAAAAATATAAGCATTTGCGCTGCGACATTGTTTGGTAATTTAGGGAAATTGGCAATTCGCCTTTTTGGGATTAGCACCGCTTCCCACCCCTGAGCGGCGTCTTAATGCGTACTTTTGGCCTGTGCGTGTGCATCGCAATACAGCACTTCGGGCTGCTCTATGGAGCATGCTGGCCAATACCTTTCTGGCCATTGGCAAGGGTGTGGTGGGTTTTTTGGGCAATAGCTCTGCCCTGATAGCCGATGCCATGGAGTCGCTCAATGATATGTTGGCCTCTCTTTTGGTGATCATAGGCCTGCGCTATGCCACCCTGCCTCCCGACGAGAACCACCCCTATGGACATGGCAAGGCGGAGCCTTTGGTCGGATTTGCAGTAGCGGTTGTGCTGGTGGCATCGGCTGTGTTGGTGGCCTGGCACAGTATCCGCAGCCTGATGGAGCCCCGTGAGGCTCCCGAGGCCTATACCCTCTATGCCCTGGCGGCTATCGTATTGATCAAGGAGCTGATGTACCGCTTTGTGCGGAAAAAGGGTGAGCAAACCGGCAGCAATTCCCTTCAGGCCGATGCCTGGCATCACCGCAGCGATGCCCTTACCTCCGGTGCTGCATTTGTGGGTATCAGCGTGGCCTTGCTTTTTGGCGAAGGCTATGAGCATGCCGACGACTGGGCAGCGCTCTTTGCCTGTGTCATCATCTTGTACAATGCCTATCGCATGTTTCGCCCGGCGCTGGGCGAGGTGATGGATGAGCACAAATACCCCGAATTGGAGCAAGCCGTAAGAGATATCGCTGAAGGCACTGCGGGTGTGCATGGCACCGAGAAATGCTATGTGCGCAAGGTGGGCCTGAGCTACTATGTGGATTTGCACCTGTGGGTGGATGGAGCGATCAGCGTATACGAGGGCCACAATATTGCCCACGAAGCCAAGGACGCCATACGCGCTGCCCTGCCGGAAATAGCGGATGTGCACATCCACGTGGAGCCCGCTGCTCAAGTACCGGCTGAGTTCTCCTGATGTCCGCGCTCAAGGCGAGATGCCGCGCGGCTTTAGCCGGTGGTATAGCCTCCGTCTACCGTGATTTCCTGTCCGGTCACAAAGTCGGCCTCAGGGCTGCACAGCCACATTACGGTATTGGCTATTTCTACAGGCTTGCCCATGCGGCCCACGGGCTGCATCTCGCGCATGGCCTGCAGGCCCTCCTCGCTGCCGCCCGAGAAGCGATCGATCATGGAGGTGTATATCACCCCCGGGCATATCGAGAAATGAGCAGGCTTTACCTGCTTTTTGTTTAGAAATGAACTTTTCCCCATTAACTAGAGTCGTCAGCTCCCAGACGGGCATGGCGAGTGTAATATTTCAGCCCCTGTTACAGTTTGGCTCAAGAGACAATGGTGTTGGGCTGAAAAATGAACTGAGCGCCATGCACGCCATCCACGCAGTGGATACCTTACAAAGCGTCTCATGGAGCGAAGCGCAATAATCGAGAGCCTTGTAATCGGAATCTTTGATTTCAAAGGGTCTCGATACATTTTTCCCGGCATCAAAGTTTTCACTGTGCGTCAAGTCTTGCACAGCCGGGAAAAACACTCGACCTGACGGTGTTTTTCAAATCAGAGATTTAGACTTCAATTCAGAATTCCGCAATGTAATTGGGAAACCTAAATTGCTGAAGACATGCGGGATGCAGAAGTGTTCATTAGTAGTGTTTTTTTTGGCCGTACCTGATCTTCATCTGCTCCGGTACTTTGCGGCCAAAAAAAAATTATCGAGATGGCTTGAAAACGAATATCCTCTTCGCGTCTCGATACAATTT
>SLDS01000214.1 GCA_007125175.1 Flavobacteriales bacterium | reverse complement strand
AAATGTTTCTTCGGCTGTAATAGCAGGATCAAGGCTGATATCATAGTCAAATCCACCTGAAAACCGCGCCTGCTCCAGCTCTATGTAGATCTTTAAGGTTTTGAGCTCTTCGCTTAGCAGGATATAACGGGCACTGGAGGACTGCAATATGGATCGGATGAGTTGAGCAAAACGGCCGAGGTACTCCACAGCCTTTTCCCTTTCATTGAGCAAAATAAAATGCTTGATGGAATTCAAGGAATTGAACATAAAGTGGGGATTCATCTGGGCTCTGAGGTACTGCATCTCCAGCTCGGCAAGTTGCTTATTATAAGCGGTAATCAACTGCTGCTCGTGGCGTATCGCCTGTGTGCGCTGGCGCAAAAAGAAAAGTACCAGGATCACGACCGCTAGAATTATCGCAAGGCGAAACCAGGTCTTTTGCCAAAAGGGGCTTGCCACGTGGATGGAGTACGCGGCCTCCTGCAAGAGGGCACCATCGGTAATGCTTCGAACGCGGATGCGAAAGGTGTATTCGCCCGGAGGCACCCCGCTGTAGCGCACCCGGTAGGTATCGAAGGCGGGCTGCCATTCCTCTTCCAGCCCATCGAGGCGGTAACTCATCTCGTAATAATCGGGTGATGAGGCCCCGAGATGGCTCCATGCGATCTCAAAGAGACGCTGATGGGGATCGAGCTCAAATGAAGGAGGCACTTCCGAATACAGATCCACGCGTTTTTCCTCCCCATCCACCGAAAAAAAATGTACCCGCAGCCTGGTGCGCCGCTCGCAGCGCAATAAATCTTCCATTCCCGACCACACCAGATCGCGGTACCCATGCGAGGCAATGATGCCCTGGTCGTTGATGCACACCGGATTGTCCCTGTACAGGCGCGGTAAATTTTGGCGATAGCCAAAGCGAAAACTCCGCCTTTCCAGTGGATCGAAACGCTCATAACCGTGGTTGGTTGAAAACCAAAAATAGCCGGATGAATCCTGAACAGCAGAATAGATGTGATTGGATAGCAGCGGCGATGGAGCCGTAATTTGTTCGGTGACATGCAGGCTGTCTCTCTCGATTTTCACCTTCAACAAGCCCCGAAGTGCAGAGGGTATATACAACTCGCCGGCTGCATTGAGAAGTGCTCGCATGGATTTGCGTTCCCTTTCCCAAAAGGCACTGGCAAAAGGGATTATTGCGTACTTTTTGTTGACGGGATCAAAACGGATCAGGCGCTCTGCCGAAAGGATCAGGAGCTCACCTTCCCACATGCGGGCGCTCATCCAGGTGTGGTCGAAGGGATTCCAGTCACTGAGCTCTTGCACCACAGCAGGTCGGTTGGGCTCTATCCAGCAGAGATAAGCTCGCCCCTGGAGAAGCAGGCCTGAACCAGGGAGGTACTCTACTCGGTATATCGGCCCCGGAAGCTCATTGGGAATGGCAAAACGGCGGTCCTCAAAGGGGCCATAACTTCGGCCATCGGCATGGATCCGATAGAGTGCTTCTCTATTGTTAAACAGCACCTGACGGTCTGGACCAAGAAAAAAATTACCCTTCTCGACTGAGCTCAATTCCGGGCCATCGAGGGGCATGTAGCTCCCGGCATCCAAATCGAAAAAATGAAGGTACCGGGAAGAAACACGGCCATTCACATAGTAATAGGGAAGGTAGGGGTGCAAAATGCCCTGGTGCAAGTAGTTTTCACTCCATTCTGGCAACAATACCCGAAAGCGATTGCGCGAGGGATGGTACTTGAGCACTCCCTCCCCATTGGTGCCCAGGTACAACTCTCCGCGGGGACTCTCATAGATTCCTTCGATCCAGGAGCCATTGGGCGTATCGCCCGAAAGTGTCACTTGCTCAATGCGAGGTTCGTAAGGATAAAAGCGGAAGAGCTTGCCCTCGGTGCTTCCCACCCAGAAAAAACCTTCCCGGGAGGGATAGATACTCACACAATCCTCAGGGTTCTCCGTGGGATCCTCAAGGAGAAATGTGAGCTCTCCATTGCGCACATTGTAGCGGTGAAAGCCAAATTCGCGGATATTGAGCAGCAAGTGGTCTTCATCAAGCCAGGTGACGGCATTGATCAATTCGAAATAATAATTGTGCGTGAGCAGTCGTTCAAACTCACGCTCCATGTGAAGCTCCCTGCTTTTGGAATCAAACCGGTACAACCTGAAGTTGCCGACGATCCAATAGACGCCTTTGTGCTTCGGATCCTCGAGCAGGTCCTTGCTTTTGTTTTCACGAAAGTGAAGATGCTGGCTGGTCCACTCCAGGGGAATTTCTTCAAAATCGGGAAAACTGTCCCTGAGATTGAAGAGTACCAGGCTCCGTGGGCGGCCCATCACGTAAAGCAGTTCATCGGCCGACACCTCTGCCCCCCCACAGATGAAATGGGAAGGTAGCTTGGGATGTGTGCGCTGGGTGTAATTGAAAAAGCGCTGGCTGTATGGGTCAAAAATGCTCAGCCCCCCGCCGGAGGTGGACAGGCTGAGCCTCCCATCGCTCAGCTGAAGGATGCGAAACACCCGGTTGTCGCCAATGCTAGCCGGATCATGTGGGTCGTGCATGTAGTGCGTGCTGTGCAGCCCGTCGTGACGGCTCAAACCCGAAAAACCGGCAAACCAGAGATAGGACTCCGAGTCTTCCATCACCTGAAAAACCCAATTGGAGCCCACCCCTTGCTCAAAACTCAGCGATTCAAAACGCATGGACTCGTCCTGAGCATAACCCTCGCGCGCGTGCGCGCACGCGAACACCATAATGAGGGCCATCAAAGAACGGAAAAGAATCGGGCAGGGGCGCACGCTCACCCATCGATACCGTCGAGGCGCAGGGGAATCATACACAGGAAATCTGCTCATTAATCTTGGCTGAGGTAAGTCAGTGGAAGGCGTTTGCAAAGACCAAAAATGCCTTTTTGTTCCAGCATACCTGCATCACATCGGGTACTAATCTACGCAGATGTTGCATTCCGCTGCGCATGACTTTGTATTTGGTGGTTTTCACTTTGTATTTGGTAATGCGCACCCGAAGAACTTGAAATATCTTGCAGCCTAAAGCTCATGATACAATCAAAGCCCTAAGTGATGAATAAGATTTTTACCAAAACAATGATGAAGTTGCGCGGCTCCATGTGGGTGATCGCCTTCCTCGCCTTTCTTTTACCGGAAGGGCTGAGCGCGCAGACGATCGATATTGGTCCTAACCAATACGCTTTTCAGCTCACCACAAATCCCAACTACGGTTTGTTCTTTAATTCGACCAGTCAGCGCTACGAGTTTCTGAACGGAACTGCGCAGGCGGTGCTGGGCTTCAACGCCAATAATGGACGCTTTACAACGCCTCTGGAATTCAGCAGCGATGTGGATTTCCTGGTACCCAATGACCGCTATGCCTTCCGAGCCAAGAGCAATCCCAACTACGGCCTCTTCTTTAACGCGGCACTTCTCCAATACGAGTTTCGCGATGATTCGGCCTCTCCCGTCATGGCGATCAATGCCACTGGCGGTGATCTCAGGGTGAACGGAGCCCTGCTTGTCGGCAACAGTTCGTCTTCTGAGGCGGGTACCATTCGCAGCAACGCCGGTGATGTGGAGGGCTTCGACGGCAGCAATTGGAAATCTTTTACAGAAGGCACCATCGAAGGAGCTCCCGGACCACAAGGCCAGCAAGGCGCCACAGGCCCGCAGGGACCGCCGGGCGCAGCGGGACCAACCGGAGCCACAGGGCCTCAAGGGCCGATGGGCCCGGAGGGGCCACAAGGCAACACCGGGCTTCAGGGACCCGTCGGACTCCAGGGCCCCGCAGGCCCCACAGGTCTCCAGGGACCTAAAGGTGAAACAGGAGATGAAGGGCCCATGGGGCCACAAGGACCGCAAGGTGTGCAGGGACTGCAAGGAGATCCCGGCCTTCAGGGCCCCCCAGGGCTGCAAGGGCCTCAGGGATTAACTGGTGCCATTGGGCCAATGGGGCCTCAAGGCCCCAAAGGTCCAAGCGGAATCGCAGGATCCGATGGAGCCCAGGGCCCTGCCGGACCTCAGGGAGCAATTGGACCTCAAGGGCCCATGGGGCCGCTGCCCAATGGGAGTAATCAGTCCTTACCTTTTTACAATGGCAGCATTTGGGATGTAAACTCCACCAATTTCCGACATAATGGCAGCAGTGTCTCCATCGCCGCCAATCCCAATGCCGATGCCAGGCTTTACGTCAATGCGCTCACCTCTGTGCCCACCCCGGGCAATGCTGTGATACACGGCTACCGAAACGGCAGCAACAACAATACCGGATTCGGAAGCAACTGGTCAAACTCGCAAGCCGATGCAGCGGTGAGGGGCCAGGTGAACTGGGGGAATACATACTCGGCCGCCGTGATCGGCAATTCATTTCTCGATTATGAAAACAGCGCGGCCGTTCTCGGCACCAATTCTTCGGGCAGTGTGGTAGGCGCTTTGGCCTACAAAAACAGCGACAATCAATTCAGAGCGGGCTACTTCCAGGGCGCGGTCGAATCCACCAGTGATGTCTTGGTGGGCGATGTGATCTTTATCGGAGACAATTTCTTTCGAATTGGTCCCGATGCAGGAACCGGGAGCTCCAGCAATGTGACCTTCGGGTTCAGTGCCATGGAATACAATACAAATGGCTTTAGTACTACCGCTTTAGGCTATCGGGCCGGAAGATATTGGTTGGTGAACAACACCGGGTCCTCCTGCTACTTGGGCTTCAATGCCCAGCCAACCAACAACTACAGCAATTCCACGGCCTTAGGATTTGAATCAAAAGCAAACTGGAGCAATGAGATGCGCTTGGGCAATAGTTCGGTTACCAGCATTGGCGGACACGCCAATTGGTCCAACCTCAGCGACGGTCGCTACAAAGATTCGATCGAAGAGGACGTGGCCGGGCTTGAGTTTGTAAAAGCATTGCGCCCGGTAACCTACCAGCTCAAAATGGACGAGCTGAGCGCTCATCTCGGCGAGGGCGAATACAGTGAACTAAAGGCAGAGGAGCGCGCCATATTGGAGCCTTTGGCACAAGCTGCACGTGACGAAAAGCGCAAGATAAGATACACCGGCTTCATCGCTCAAGAAGTAGAAGCTACCGCTCGCAAGGCTGGATATGACTTCAGCGGAGTAGATAAACCACAACACGAAGACGGTATGTATGCGCTCAAGTACGCGGAGTTTGTAGTGCCGGTGGTCAAAGCCGTGCAAGACCTCGACATTCGAATGAAAGAGGCTGCACCTGAGAATCTGGAGGAGTTGCGCCGAGAGTCGGAAGTCTTGAAAGCCAATAACGATCTCCGCGAAAGACGGATCGGTCAACTCGAAAACCTAATTGGCGAACTGCAGGCACTTATGGAAGGCCTCGAGGAGGAAGCGGAAGGGTGCTGCCCGGGGGCAAGCCATACCGGAAAGGTCGGGAACAGCTCAAGCCCGGGCGAGGGGCAATCCGACATGGAGTTGGGCCACAGCATTCCGCATCCGCTGCGCAATAGCACCCTGATTAGCTACCGCCTGCCGACAAATGCCTCCACCGCCATCATCCGCTTGATTGACAAAAGCGGAATGGCTGTCAAGGAGGTGGAGTTGGACACCTTACAGCAAAAAGGGCAAATCGAAATCCCTAGCGAAGGAATGGAAGCAGGAAGCTACCAATACGAGCTCCTGGTAGATGGAGAATCAGTGGCGAGCCAAATCACCACCCTAAATTGAATGTGAACCAAAACCGGGAAAGGAGTGAAAACTCCTCCCGACTGCACAATACCAAAACGAAATGAAAACGGCGAATAGCATAGCTCACAAGGATGGCTCAAAAAGGAGCCACTCACCAGAATTGCCAGGTGCTGAAGGGCGCTACGCTCAGAATTTTTTAACCCAGAGAATCATGAACTATCCGATGCTTCAACCCAAAAACATGTGCCGAACTACTTCTCTGCACACATTCATCCTACTGGCCCTAATGGCCTTAAGCCCACTTTTGGGGCAGAGTCAAACCATCAATATCGGTCCTAACCAGTACGCATTTCAGCTTACGGTGAATCCCAATTACGGTTTGTATTTCAATGCCACCAGTCAGCACTATGAATTCCTCAATGGCACGGCACAGCCGGTGCTGGGCTTCAATGCCAACAATGGGCGATTTACTACCCCCCTGGAGTTTAGCAGTGGTGTGGACTTCATGGTGCCAAATGATCGCTATGCCTTCCGGGCCAAGAGCAATCCCAATTACGGACTCTTTTTTAACGCAGCCCAGCTCCAATACGAGTTTCGCGATGGATCGGCCTCTCCCGTGATGGCGCTCAATGCCAATAGCGGAGACCTCGCAGTCGCTGGCGGGCTGCGCGTGGGCAATAGCACGGCCACTGAAACAGGCAGTATCCGGTGGAACGGCAGTGATTTCGAGGCATACAACGGCAGCGCCTGGACATCACTCACCGAAGTAGCCGCGGATGGTCCCGAAGGCCCGCAAGGCCCGCAAGGGGATCCCGGCCCACAAGGCCCACAGGGGGTGGAAGGCCCACAGGGTGACACGGGCCCCCAAGGCCCCGAAGGTCCGCAAGGTCTTCAGGGTGAAACCGGTTCGCAAGGTCCTGTCGGTCCGACTGGCCCTCAGGGTGACACGGGCCCGCAAGGAGAAAAAGGTGATGAAGGACCCGAAGGCCCGCAAGGCCCGCAAGGCCCGCAAGGCATACAAGGACCTCAAGGCGATACCGGACCACAAGGTGCGACCGGGCTCCAAGGCCCACAAGGTGACACGGGACCCGCAGGGCTCCCCGGTCCGGAAGGCCCGCAAGGAGATCCTGGGCTCAATGGTGCGGACGGTGCGCCCGGCCCCACAGGTCCTCAAGGGCCACAAGGGCCTGCCGGCCCCATGGGCTTACTTCCCAACGGAATCACCAATGCCATACCTTATTATACCACCTCGGGCTGGGTGGTAAATTCGACCAACTTTCGTCATAACGGAACCTCTGTTGGCATCGGAAACGTCCCACAATCCAATAGCCGACTCTATGCCAATGCACTCACCTCTCAACCCAACCCTGGGCATTCAGCCATACACGGCTATAGAAATGGCAGCAGCTCCAATAGCGGAACCGGAACAGGATGGTCATCGGCTCAAGTAGATGCTGCGGTAAAAGGATCCATCAATTGGGGCAATACCTATTCGGCAGCCGTTTACGGCAACTCATTTCTCGACTACAACAACAGCGCCGCAGTGCTGGGCACCAATAGCGGTGGGAGTGTATTTGGAGGGCTGGCCTACAGAACTGAAAACGGCACCCTGAGGGCAGGTTACTTTCAGGGAACGGTCGAAACCACTTCTGATCTGTTCCTGAACGGAAATATTTTCGCCAGTGGCATCCGCTTCGGCCGTGCCCCGGGCACTTCCTCCGCCACCAATACCGTCGGTGGTCTCGATGCAATGAACAGCAATAGCGGAGGGGTATCCAACACCGCCTTCGGGTACTGGGCCGGTAATTTTACGTCCAATAGTAACAGCGGAACCTACTTCGGTGTGGATGCACGTGCCAGTGGCAACTTCAGCAACTCCACGGCCATCGGCCAGAGTGCACGCCCCACCGCATCCAATACCGTACGTGTGGGAAATACAACAATTACAAGCATCGGGGGATACGCAAGTTGGTCTAACCTCAGTGACGGGCGCTACAAAGACAATGTGGAGGAGGATGTAGCAGGACTCGAATTCATCCGAAAATTGCGCCCCGTAACCTATACCTACAAAATGGACGAATTGGGTGATTACCTCGATGAGAACCGAATCGCCAATGAAAATCAAGAGTACAAAACCCACATCCAACCCCTGGTTGAAGCTGCCCGTGAGGAAAAAGGTCAAATCCGATACTCCGGCTTCATCGCCCAGGAGGTGGAATCAGCTGCTCGCGAAGTGGGCTATGACTTCAGCGGGGTGGATAAGCCAAAAAACGAAACCGATCTCTACGCCCTGCGCTATGCTGAATTTGTAGTGCCACTCGTAAAAGCCATCCAAGAGATGGACGAACGCCTGGAAGACGCAGAGCCCGAAAAGGTGAATGCATCGCAGGAAGAAGTAGATGCTCTCAAAGATCAAAGCGAGCAGCAAGAGGATCGCCTTGGCCAGCTGGAAGGTCAATTGTCGGAGCTGCTCTCGAGAATGAAAAACATGGACAAAACCATGGAAAGCTGCTGCTTTACTGCAAATGACTCCAAAGTCGGTGCCACCTCAGCAGCAAATGACGCCCCGGAGCTCGGCCAAAACATCCCCAACCCTTTCCGCGAAAGCACCATGATCCAGTACTACCTTCCGGAAGGTACCAACAGCGCCATCATCCGTGTAGTAGGCCTCGACGGACGGCCCGTGAAGGATCTCGTACTCGGAGCAAGTCAGGGCCGCAACCAGATAGAGCTGCACACCTCCGGGCTGGCTTCAGGCACCTACCTCTACAGCCTCTTTGTAAATGGGGAGCTCATCGCCACCAAAAAGATGATGATCGCCAGATAAGACCAGAGGAGCTAAGCAGCAATTCCTCGCACAACAGCGCAAGCCCCCTGCCGGTATCCCGGCAGGGGGCTTTTGCAATGAATTGGACGCTGCCGTGCAAACTCACTTTGCAAGTGGTGCATTTGACTTTGTATTTGGTAGTACACCCCTGCCCACCATGCACTAACTTGCTGCATGAATCACAAAGATGTACCGCGATGAACTCTGCAATTATTACGCACATGTGGAGATCGACCCGAATGACGGGGCGATTCCTCCTGGCTCTCTCCTTGAGCCTCCTATTTCTTCCGCTGGAAGGTCAAGCCCAAACCATCGATATAGGGCCCAACCAATACGCCTTTCGTTTTACTGGAAATACCAATTACGGTCTCTTCTTCAATGCCGCCCAGGGGCGCTATGAGTTTCGCAATGGAAGTGCCGCGCCCATCTTTGGCTTCAATGCCGACAATGGCCAGATGAGCACCAACCTGGAATTTGGCAGCAGCGCAGATTACCTCGTGCCCAACAACCGCTACGCCTTCCGCGCCAAGAGCAATCCGAATTATGGATTGTACTTCAATGCCGCCTCCCTCCAATACGAGTTCCGCGATGGCTCGGCCAATCCAGCAGTCACCATGTCGGCCAATTCCGGTAATATGGCCATTCAAGGTGGGCTCCGGGTGGGCAATACCAGTGATGCCGAAGCGGGCACCATCCGTTGGAACGGCAGCGAGCTGCAGGGCCATGATGGCAGTGAATGGAAATCCCTCACTGCAGAGGGTATCCCCGGACCGGAAGGACCGGAAGGACCAGAAGGACCGGCCGGACCGGCCGGAACTTACACCACCGGCGTGGGCTTGAGCCTGTCGGGCAATGAACTCAGTGCGCAAAATGAAGAAGCACTGTGGCATGCCAATCGAATCCTCGGTAAGCCCATTTTTCAACCGGCCAACCTCAGCAATGGAGCCATATTAAGGTACAGTGAATTCTTCGACGATTGGTTTCCAAGCACGGTTCAATTGGGCTCAAATTGGAATCTCAGCGCCAATGAAGACCTCTATACATTCAAGAAAGTGGCTCTTGGCCACTCTGATTACCAGTTAAATACCTCTCTTGATCTAAATGGTACCCTTTTCGTTCGTACCGGTTCCAGCTCATCAAATGCCGGATCCTTGCGCATGGGCCATCCTCATACAGGCAACCAATGGCAGCTTAACACCACTTCAAATGGAGCTAACCTGCTCCTGAGCTCCAAACCTCAGGGCTCCTCCACCTTTAGCAATAGAGTGGTTTTTGCGCAAAGCGGAAATGTCGGAATAGGGGTTTCGACTCCAACTGCTCCTTTGCACGTATCCGCAGGCAATTGGGACCTCAATAATACGGATGGCGACCTCATGATCGGCAATGCTAGTCACAAGCTCAAAATGTCGGTCTCTACGGCCGGTGGCGGTGCCGGCATCGCAAGGATCAACAGCATGGGCACCTCACCCTCCCTGCAGCTGGGGGCGGGTGGCTATTCCGCATTGAACATTACCGGCGATGCAGGTACAGGTATAGGTACTGCTTGGGCAGCTGTCGAGATGAAATTCGGATCGAGCCGTTCACTGGTGTTTGAGCTAGTACCCGGGGGAGACCCTGCCATCAGGCCTGATGCAAGCGGCTGGGGGGTTCTCGGCACAGAGAACCACCGCTTTTGGAGGGCCTACGTGAACACCTATTACGGACTCAATACAAGCATACAATCCGTGTCGGATGCCTCCCTCAAGGAAAATGTGGCACCCATGGAAAAAGGACTGGAAAAACTCATGAAGCTCAATCCGGTCCACTACGACTTCATCCCCGAAAAGCTCATCGAAGAAGCGGAAGGCAGGGAAAGACTGATGGATCAGGACATCAAAGACCAGATGGGATTCATTGCCCAGGAGGTGCAGGAAATCTTCCCACAGCTCGTGCGCCCGCTCTCCGACGATTCCGATATCCTCACCCTGGGCTATTCCGGACTCATTCCGGTGATAGTGCAATCCATTCAGGAGCAGCAGGGTAAAATTAATGAGCTCAGCCCCGAAGGCATGGTAAGCCGACAGGAGTTTGATGAGCTCAAGGCCGAAAACGAGCTGCTCAAAAGCCGCCTGGATCGGGTACTCGAGCGGCTCGATAGCTTCGACCACGAGTTGGAGTCCTGCTGCTTTGGCGAACATGACAGCAAGGCTGCCCAAAGCTCCCCCGGCTACGATGGCCCGGAACTCGGCCAAAACATCCCCAACCCATTTCGCGAAAGCACCGTGATACAGTACTACCTTCCGGAAAATACCAATGGCGCCATCATCCGTATTATTGGACTCGACGGCAAGCCCGTGCGCGACCTGCAGCTACCCGCTGCACAAGGCCGCAATCAGGTGGAAGTGCACACCTCAGGAATGGCAGCGGGCACCTACCTCTACAGCCTCTTTGTAGATGGGGAGCTTATCGCGACCAAAAAGATGATGATCGCGCGATAAGATTAGATCATCTACATAAACACGGCTATGAAAAGATGAGCCCCCTACCGAATGGAAAGGGGGCTTTTCTTTTTCCTGTTCAAATGGCTTTGTAATTGGTGCTTTTGAGCTTGTATTTGGTTAGGCTTGAAGCACTGTGGCATACTACCTTACCGTCAAATTCATCAAATCAATACACCATGAAAAGATCTGTTTACAAAGGGCTGCTCAGCCGCAGTTGCAATCCCTCCTTCTTTCTTATCCTTTTACTTATGGGCCTGATGGGCCTGTCGGAAAAAGGAATGGCCCAAACCATCGACATCGGGCCCAATCAGTACGCCTTCCGCTTTACCGCCAACAACAATTTCGGGCTCTTTTTCAATGCCTCACAAGGGCGCTATGAGTTTCGCAATGGCAGCGCCGATCCCATTTTTGGCTTCAATGCCGAAAATGGACGCATGACCACCGACCTGGAATTTTCCGGCAACGTGGACTACCTCGTACCCAACAACCGCTATGCTTTCAGGGCCAAGAGCAATCCCAATTACGGACTCTACTTCAATGCGGCCAGCCTGCAGTACGAGTTCCGCAATGCCTCGGCCAGCCCCATCTTTTCCGTAGCCGCCAATTCGGGCGACCTCTCCATCGAGGGAGCCCTCAAGGTGGGCAACACAGGTGTAGCCTCTCCCGGAAGCATCCGCTGGAATGGGAGTGATCTGCAAGGCCATGATGGGAGTAGCTGGAAATCACTCACTGAAGGGGGTATCCCCGGGCCAGAAGGACCGGAAGGGCCTCAAGGACCTGCCGGCCCGCAAGGGGCTACAGGAGCCACCGGGCCACAGGGGCCTCAAGGGCCTGCCGGCCCGCAAGGGCTTACCGGAGCCACTGGGCCACAGGGGCCCCAAGGGCCCGCCGGGCTTCTGCCATCGGGAACTTCCAATGCGATACCGTACTGGAATGGAAGCACTTGGGTAGTAAATTCCACCTCCAGCTTAAGGAGCGACGGAACAAGCATCGGACTAGGCTTTGGACCCTCAGTAATGCACAGAATGAATGTAAACAACATTACAAGCGGCAATTTTCCGGGCAGAAGTGTAATTCGAGCGCTGCGATCAGGTTCGTCAGATAATGGGACAGCGGGAGTTTCCTGGTCAACAAACCAAGCAGATGCGGGAATTCGCGGTTCGGTCGTTTGGGGCAATTCTCATTCAGCGGCAGTTTACGGCTCCTCAGGGCTAACCTACGATAACAGCGGTTCGGTCGTAGGGGCAAACACGAGCGGTAATATTGTTGGTGCACTCGGCTACAGAAAAGGCACTTGGACCTATGCGGGCTACTTCCGGGGCGATGTGTTCCATGACGGCACCATCAAAGTACTCGGCACTTCAGCGATCAATGCGGGAATCACCCTGAATCCTATCCCCAACCCCGCTGACTCTCTGGCGGTGCACATGGTAGGAAGAGACAATTTCCTGAGATCAGGAATTTGGAACTTCGGAGAAACGAAGGGAACTGGTACTTCCGGTGTGCTCGGAGGAGACCTTCTACTCGGGTACAATCAAAATGCCGACTACGTATTTTGGACGAGCTATTTCAAACCGAATACAGACGGCAACAAAAACCTCGGAACATCTAACGGACGATGGAACAGCGTATTTGCAACCAACGGGACGATCAACACCTCCGACGCACGCGAAAAAACCAATGTAGAGAACCTCGAATACGGACTGGCAGAAGTGATGAAAATGAAGCCAGTAAATTTTGACTGGGTCAATCGCCCCGAAGACGGACGAAAAATCGGCTTCATCGCGCAGGATCTGCTCGAAGTGGTGCCCGAAGTGGTGAAGACCACCATGGAAGTCGAAAACCGCGAGACCGGCGAAATCACTCAAGAGGAAGCACCCGTGTACGGCGTGTTCTACTCCGACCTCATTCCTGTTTTGGCCAAAGCCATCCAAGAGCAACAGGAGAACATCGAGCGTATGGAAACAGAGCAAGGTGTACCTCGGGATGTATTCGAAGCTGCCATGGCCGAGAAGGATGCACAAATTGATGCCCTCACCGCCGACAATGCCGAGATGAAGGAGCAGCTCGAGTTTATCATGAACCGCCTCAGCAGCTTTGATCAGGACTTGCAGTCATGCTGCTTTGGCAATACGAGTGGCGCCCAAATGGCTCCACCATCTGAAGTTGATCAAGCCGAACTGGGGCAGAACATCCCTAACCCCTTTCGCGAAAGCACCATGATACAGTACTACCTCCCGGAAAACACCAATAGCGCCGTCATCCGCGTTGTGGGACTCGACGGCAAGCCCGTGCGCGACCTGCAGCTACCAGCCACACAAGGCCGCAATCAGGTGGAGCTGCACACCTCAGGAATGGCAGCGGGCACCTATCTCTACAGCCTCTTTGTAGATGGTAATCTGGTTGCCACCAAAAAGATGATGATCGCGAAGTAATTTCAAAAAGTAGAAGGCTCAAAAACTTGAGCCGGAAACCGGAGAATCGGATTCAGCAGAAAGGCCCCCGCCAGAAGGCGGGGGCCTTT
>SLDS01000112.1 GCA_007125175.1 Flavobacteriales bacterium | reverse complement strand
GCCAGGGTTTTGGCATCGGTAAGGTCATTGATGGCTACCACCTCAACAGAAGAGTCTTTCAACAACTCCCTGAAGGTGAGCCTTCCAATTCGTCCGAAACCGTTAATTGCAACTTTTGTCATTTTTCAGCAGGTTTTACAAAGTGTCAATTCAACACAAAGGTACATAAAAATTTTTCCGGGCCAAGAAAAAAATGCTTTCCCGGCACTGTAATTTGAAAATTCGATGGATATATTTTTCCGGGCATCCATCAGGCCTCGGTAAGTCTTTCAATCAGCGACTCAATGCCCATTCCTTCGGCCTCAGCCTGGTAGTTACGCACGATTCGGTGGCGCAATATTGGCTGAGCCACAGCTTTTACATCCTCAATATCAGGCGAAAGCTTGCCCCTCATGGCGGCATGGCACTTGGCGCCGATAATGAGGTATTGCGAGGCCCTGGGCCCGGCACCCCAACTGATGTACTTGCGGGTATATTCCGGGGCGTCATTCTCATTGGGTCTTGAGCGGCCCACTACGCCCACCGCGTACTCCACCACATTGTCGGCCACAGGAATTTTGCGGATCAGCTCCTGAAACATGAGTATTTCCTCGGCGCTTATCACTTGCTTCACCTCATGATTCATGCTGGATGTGGTTGATTTCACTACTTCCACCTCCTCGGCAAAGCTTGGGTAATCCACCCAAATATTGAACATGAATCGGTCGAGCTGGGCTTCGGGAAGGGGGTATGTGCCCTCCTGCTCGATGGGATTTTGAGTAGCGAGCACAAAGAAGGGTGCTGGCAGCTTAAAGCTCTGGCCTGCAGTGGTCACAGATCGCTCTTGCATGGCTTCGAGCAGGGCGGCCTGCGTTTTGGGAGGTGTACGATTGATCTCATCGGCGAGCACTACATTGGCAAAGAGAGGGCCCTTTACAAAGCGAAATTTGCGGTCTTCACCCAATACTTCCGAGCCAATGATATCCGATGGCATCAGGTCGGGAGTAAACTGTATACGGCTAAAGCTCAGGCCAAGGGTTTGGGCTATCGTATTCACCAGGAGGGTCTTGGCCAATCCGGGAACACCTACCAGCAAGCTGTGGCCCCGGCTGAAGATGGAGATAAGCAATTCTTCGACAACCTTGTCCTGCCCGATGATCACCTTGGCGATCTCAGTGCGCATGGCCTCATACTTTGCGCGTACTTGTTTAAGCGATTCTACTTCGTTCATTGGCAAATTTGTGATCCTAATTGGGTTCGCTGTGTTTTGTCACGACTGACTCTTTGACCCATGGATAGCCGAAGGCACAATCGTGGTATTCAGGGTTGACTTTGATAAAGGTTTCGTCGATTCTGCGCCGCATCCAGCGATCCATGGTTTCGGCTCTGATTTTCTCAGAGGCCATGTTCTGCAAGGTTTGGTAATCGTCGGTGAGGTTGGCCCGGTGAGGCTCAGTACGGTTTACGACCCGGATTATCCTGTAGCCTTTCTCCCGGTTGGAATCCTGGAAAAAAACGGGATTGGACACTTCACCGATCTCTAAGGTATCAATGGTGAGAAATACGCTTGGATCGAGCTCATCCATCTCAAAGATGGTGCTACCGTTGTTTCGGTTTACCATCATTCCGTTCTGGTTCTTGCTCCGCTCGTGATCGGAATAGCGTGCAGCCGCCAGGGCAAAGGAGATGCTGTCTCTCACTACGAGTTTGCGAATGGAGTCGAGCTCCGTACGGGCCGTATTGAGGCCTTCGGAACTCACTTTGGGAATGAGCAGTATGTGATTGGCATTGTAGAGCTCTCCCCTTCGCTCTACCATTTGCATGATGTGCCAGCCGTAATCTGTCTTGAAGGGAGATGATATTTCACCTTCCTTGAGGGAAAATGCTGCGGCATCGAATTCCGGCACCCAGGTACCCCGGGGTTTGAGGCCCAAAGCACCTCCCTTACTAGATGATCCGGGATCTTCGCTGTACAGGGCCGCGAGGGTTTCAAATTCTTCATCATCGTCTTCGACCGCTTGCTTGAAACTGCGCAACTTGTTACGCACCCTCTCCACCTCCTCTACCGAGGGCTTTGGAAACTTCACGATCATGGCCATTTCCACCGAGGCGTTTATGAAGGGCAGGCTGTCCTTTGGAATGGTATTGAAAAAGGATTGCACATCGTTGGGGGTGACATTGAGATCTGAGGCGACTTCGCTTTCCATTCTCTGCACCAGCAATTGATCCTTGAGCGATTCAAAAAACTCATCCCTGATCTCGCTGAGTGACTTACCATAATAATCTTCAAGGGCTTCGACCGAGCCTATCTGCCTCACGAATACATCGAGACGCTTATTGAGCTCATTGGTCACCATATCATCGCTCACCTCGAGGGAGTCTACCTTGGCTTGATTGAGCATCACCTTTTCGAAAAGAATCTCTTCGAGCACTGCGCAATCGTCAAAATCACCCAAGATACCCTGGGCTTTCATTTGATTTTTTTGGATTTGCACATCGCTCCAGAGAATGATCTCAGCGCCCACCACGGCAACAATTTCGTCCACGAGCTTCTTTTGCCCGAAGAGGCTCACAGTGCCGCACAAGAGCGCACAGGAAAGGGATAAGATTCGGATCATGGACTGCTGTGCATTTTTATGGTTCCATCGGCGATTCCTTTGCTAACGATATCCTCGCGCATTTTGCCGATGAGCTCTACTTTTCTCTTGTTAATGAGAAGATTTCTAATTCTGCCTCGCTCCAGGCCAAAGGGAGAAACATCTCCTTTGAGCCGGTAATCCGCAAGGTACAAGAAGTAGCGGAAGTCACCATCATCAAATTGGTATTTCTTCTGGCTTTTTATGATCTCTTCCAAATTTTGGCCCGGAAGTGGCACCTCCTTGAGCAAATCTTCCAGAAAGAGCCAGCGATCGGAATCGAAGTAGAAATTCTCGGCATACTTTCGCGAATAATCGTAGAGGGCATCCACATCGTCCTCATCATCGCTCTGCAGCCATTTGACCACTTCCTTCTGCTTGGGCGCATCGATAGCGAGTTTGACGAATCTCACCTTCACGATATTGCGCTTTAAGCGAAGCTGTTCGGTATGCGTTTCATAATAGCTTCTCAGCTCGGAATCACTGATACTCGTATCGAGCTTTTGGGCGATGTAGGCGTGCTCATAGGCGTATGTGAGCAGGCTCTTTCGATAATCTTCCAATTGCTTTTGCACATCGAGTTGATCGGGGCTCAACTGTGCTTCGGCAGTGCTTAGAATGGCCATATCTCTCACCCATGCATTGATAATTTGCTCTGCAATCCGAGCCGAATCAGCGTCTGAAAATTGTCTGGGCATTCTCTCCAAGAGGTCACTGCGGGTGAAAGAATGATCCTGCACTTGCGCAAGTATCTCCTGATCGCCATCCGCTCCGGAGCGGCATGCAAGGGTCGCCAGACTCAGCAGCACAATCCAAATATGTTTAGGCCGCCAGAATTTCATCATTTTCCGGCAGGAAGGATGCCATCCTGCCCCTATTGTATTTCGTAGAGCACATCGCGGTTTACCTCCACTTTGTATTTGGAGCGAAGTTCTTCAATCCAACGGGCCTCCAGGTAGTTTTGGTATCCTGCGGTGATCAATCCACGCGCTTCGTCAAAGGCTTTGTGCTCAGCCGGACGAATCTCTTTCACGTGCACCACCTTTATTTGGCCATCATCTTCTATGGCATTGGATATGCCGGGCTTCCAGTCCACCTTGGACAGCACAGCGACCTCATCGCGCTCCTTCAAGCCACTTTCAATTCT
>SLDS01000155.1 GCA_007125175.1 Flavobacteriales bacterium | reverse complement strand
GCCGGCTTCTACAGCGACGATCCAGAGGTGATACAGCTCGCCGTGAGCATGCTGCTCATAGCCGTGGTCTTTCAGCTCTCCGATGGCTTGCAATCGGTATCGCTCGGAGCGCTGCGCGGATTCACAGATGTGCGCGTGCCCACTTTCATCACTTTTATAGCCTATTGGATGCTTACCCTGCCTGCAGCTTATGTGCTCTCCCAACACACGGCCCTCGGCGCCATTGGCATATGGCTGGCCCTCGCTTTTGGGCTGACCATATCGGCCATTAGCCTCATTAGCAGGTTTTACACTCTGATGAAACGATTTGATCGATCGGGCTTAAGGCCGCTCATGCCCAAATCGTGACCCCGGCTCAAGGGTGCAAGGAATACGAATGCTCCTCAGGGCTGCTCAAGGCCTTGTAAAACTCCTCTTGAATCTTGGTGCGGATGTTTAGCTTGGCGAGTCTGTTGTTTTCGGCGGTGGGGTATACGCGATTGGAAAGAAACACGAAGACGATGTTTTCTACAGGGTCGGCCCAAGCAATGGTGCCTGTAAAGCCCGTATGCCCAAAACTTTGAAAATCGACGCACTTGCAAGTCGGCCCGGGGCCATCGGGTATCACAGGCTTGTCAAAGCCCGCTCCCCGCCTGTTTTCATCGCGCTCATCCTTGCAAAACTGGCACTTTACATACTCCTCCACCACAGCCTCGCTCAGGTAGCGACGCCCTCCGTACTCGCCCTTGTTGAGCAACATTTGCATCAGCACGGCCAGATCATAAGCATTGGAAAACAAGCCTGCATGCCCCCCTACACCACCCTGCATGGCCGCACCGGGATCGTGCACATAGCCGCGCAGCACCTGCTTGCGAAAGTCCTTGTCGTATTCTGTAGGCGTGATGCGCTCCGGGTCGATGCGCTCCAGAGGCAAATAACCCATTTGCTGTAAGCCCAGAGGCTTGTAAAAATGATCACTCACATAGCGCTCCAAGGGCTGCTCCCCCTGCCGACCCACAATCTCCTTCACAAAGAAATAACCCAAATCGCTGTATTTGTAATCCTTTTTCACATTGAGCGGCGTATCCAAAATTCTCGGAATAAGCGAGTCGCTAATGGCCTGGTGTATGTACATGCCGCGTGCCAGCTGCAATTGGTAATCGCCACCTTGGGAGGCAGCATAAGCATCCCAGCGAGGCTGCCCTTTCACAAGGGTGCTTTTGTAGAAAGGTATCCATGCCTTGAGCCCGGCCTGATGCGCCATCATACGCCTGAGTGGTATGGAGGCGTAAGGATGATCGGAAGAGATTTCCGGGAAATATTCACCCAGCCTGGCATCGAGACTAAAGCGTCCCCTATCTTGCAGGTGCATCAGTGAGATGGTGCTGGCTGCAATCTTCGTGATGGAAGCCAGATCGTAGAGATCGTCCAGGCGAACGGGGCGATCATCCTCATAGGTGTGAAAGCCAAAGGCCTTCTCGTAGATCACCTTGCCATCTTTTGCCAGCAGGATTTGGCAGCCGGGGTAGGCCTTTTTTTGGATGCCGTCGATGGCGATGCTATCCACCTTTCGAAAGATTTCAGGTCTCAGGCCCATATCGAGGGGGCTACCCCGGTAGAGTCGTCCCAGCCCCTGCTCCTCGATTCCTGCTCCGGCTGCGAAGTGGCTGCCGATGGCCACCGGAAGTTTTCCCCGCGCAGGCAGGGCTCCACCTAATACTTCAGCAGCAGCCCGGGCCATGTAACTGTCATCCTGATAGGCTACCACAATGGTCTCAATGAGCTCTACTTTGGAAAGGCGGGCCAAGGCATAGGGATTGCCCAGGTGTACAAGTGCAGTGGGATGATTGCTCGCCAGGTGCTCTATGAGTGTGATGGCCTCCTGGCTCAGGCCAAAATTGCGGCCGGGATAGTTATTGGTACCCTCGATGCATATCACCACCCTTGAGCCTGCAGGGATGGCGTCGCGTATTTTCTTGCCTTCCGCAAGCCCGGGTGCCGAGGAGCAAGTCAACTTATCAAACTTGCAGTAGGCACTCAAGGTATTTTTGAATGTCTGCCCTGGGCCACCTATGCTCAAAACGGTGATTCCGGATCCATCCAGAGACTTGAGCGGAAGGAGATTACCATCGTTTTTCAACACCGTGATCGCGGCCTCGCTCAATTTGCGCTTGAGGTGCATTGCATGCGGGGTATTCAGATCTTCGATCAGGCGTCGCACAGGCACCAAATGCTCCCGATGCAGCCCGGCCCAGGCCTTGCTTTGGAGAATTTTTCTCACCGATCGGTTGAGGCGCTCCTCGCTGAGGCGACCATCCTCGATGGCCTGCAGGATCATATTGGCAGCCTTCGGTACATCCTCGGGAAAGAGCAACACATCATTGCCTGCCAAGAGGGCCATGAGATCCACCTCACCTGGTTTGAAGTACTTTGATACTCCCTTCATATTAAGTGCATCGGTAAAGATCAGGCCCTGAAAGCCCATCTCTTCTATCAGCAGGTCATTGACGATTCGCGGGCTCAAGGTGCTGGCCAGATTGGGGCTATCGTCCAGAGCGGGAATGTTGAGGTGCGCCACCATGACCGAGGCGAGCCCCCACTCCATCATTTGCCGAAAGGGGTATAGCTCAACCTCATCGATGCGCTCGCGGCTGTGCCTGATGAGCGGAAGGGCGTGATGGCTGTCGGTATCGGTATCCCCGTGTCCGGGAAAGTGCTTGGCATTGGCCAGCACACCATTGTCTTGCATGCCGCGCATATAGGCGATGGAGCGGCGCGCCACCACCTCCTTGTCTTCACCAAAGGAGCGGTAGTTGATCACCGGATTGCGGGGATTGTTGTTCACATCGGCCACCGGGGCAAAGTTGACATGTATGCCCAGTCGGCGGCTCTGTCGGGCAATCTCAGCCCCCATAGCGTAGACGAGCGAATCGTTTTGTACAGCGCCGAGTGCCATTTGGTATGGAAAGCGCATGGTGCTGTCGAGGCGCATTGAGAGCCCCCACTCACCGTCTATCCCTATGAGCAATGGCACTTTGGCCTTTTGCTGAAGGCGATTGCACAGATGTGCCTGCCGCATGGGGCCACCTTGAAAAAAAATGAGCCCCCCGATGTGCTGCTCCTCTACGAGCTTGCTCAGCGCTTGCTCATGCTTCACATCCTTATTGCTGTAGGCAGCCACCATGAAGAGCTGCCCAATGCGCTCCTCAATGCTCATGGAGCCCAGTACTGAATCCACCCAGAGGGGCTCCGAGGCCGCAAAAGGTGGAGGCAGAGGCTGCTGTGCCCTCATAGTGACTACAAGGAGGAGAAGGCAGGGGAGCAAACAGGTAGCCGCGATCGAAGTAAAACGCTTCATGCAAAGAAATTTGTAGCGAAAGTACAACCTACAGGCAGCAATCCGCACGCAGATTCACAAAAATTCAAAAGCCCTTGCGGCAAGGCTCGTGCCATACTATCAAACCGCATTTTTGTCCAGATATTGCATTGAGAGATTGTACATTTGTACTGCCAGGGGCGGGTACAGCCTTTCGGCAAAACATAAAGCGTGCAAAGCACTGCAAGCGTCAAGCTGACAGGGAGCAAAGCCCAATTGAAACATTTTGCCCATATGGAGCATTGCATTGCAGTAGATTGAGACTAAGAAATGAGAATACCCCGCATACCATCCTTATTCAAACTTGGCAAATACAACCAGCCCAGGAAGTTTAATTATCACCCCCGCTACTACGACGAGCAAAAAGAGCGTCTGGAAAAGCGGCGCAAGGAGATCGAGCGGGAACTCGAAACGGAAAAAAGGCTCGGAAAAAATTACGAAGCCCATTTGCGGGAAAGCATACACAACTCATGGGCCCGCCGCGAAACCAGGCGACAAAACCGCAATGCAGGAAGAAGGCTTTTGCTAATTTTGGCGGCTCTGATCATTTTGCTCTACATCCTCTACTCCAAATTCGACTTCCTACTCTAATGCCTGATATCATTCAGCTTCTTCCCGACTCTGTTGCCAATCAGATTGCTGCCGGCGAGGTGGTGCAGCGGCCCGCCTCGGCTGTAAAGGAACTGCTCGAAAATGCCATAGACAGCGGAGCCAGCGATATCAAGCTTTTTGTGAAGGATGCCGGTAAGACCCTCATACAGGTGATCGACAATGGTTGCGGGATGAGCGACACAGATGCGCGCATGAGCTTTGAGCGCCATGCCACCTCCAAGATCCGCTCGGCCGATGAACTTTGGCACATCCGCACCAAGGGCTTCAGGGGTGAGGCATTGGCCTCCATCGCGGCCATTGCCAGGGTGGAGCTCAAGACCCGCCTCAGCGAGCGCGACCTGGGCACCCGCATACGCATCGAGGGAAGTCAAGTGATGGAGCAAGAACCTTGCAGCACTCCGGGAGGCACTTCGGTGGCGGTAAAGCATCTCTTCTACAACACCCCTGCGCGCCGTAATTTCCTGAAGTCAGATCAGGTGGAGATGAAGCACATCGTGGAGGAGTTTGAACGGGTGGCCCTCGCACATCCCGACATTTCATTCGAACTGGATCACAATGGCAGCGAGCTCTTCAAGCTCAAGGCTTCAGCCCTTCGGCAGCGCATCGTCAATGTATTTGGCGCCAAATACAATGAGCGGCTCGTACCCGTGAAGGAAGAAACAGCCATCGTGAGTCTGCACGGCTTTATCGGCAAGCCCGAGTACGCCAAAAAGACACGGGGAGAGCAGTACTTTTTCGTCAACGATCGCTTCATCAAGAACAGCTATTTGCACCATGCCGTCAATTCGGCCTTTGAAGAGCTCATTGCTCGGGAGAGCCACCCTAGCTACTTCATCTACCTCAGCCTGGATCCCGCCAGTATTGATGTCAACATACACCCTACCAAGACTGAGATCAAATTTGCCGAAGAGCGCTCTATATACGCCATTATCCGATCGGCGGTAAAGAACAGCCTTGGCAAGTACAATATTTCGCCAAGCCTCGACTTTGAGCAGGAAGATATATTCAATGTGGCTCCCATTTCTGGAAATGTATCCATCGGGGCACCTCAACACAAAGACCTCGAATTCAATCCTTTTAACAAAGAGAAGGAAAGCGGCACGCGATCGGCTTCACAGGCCGTGAGGATGAGCGGTAGTGGCCAATTTGCAGGAAACTGGGAAGAACTCTATGCCATCACCCGAGAAGACCCGGGAGGAGAAGGCGATGGAGAAATGCTGCCACAGCAAGCTGCGATCATTGGCGATAGCATGGGCGACAGTGAGGCACAGCGCCCAGTATTTCAGCTGCACTTGCGCTACCTGCTCACCGCCATCAAGTCGGGTTTGGTGATCATCGACCAGCAGCGGGCGCATGAGCGTGTGCTGTATGAGGAGTATTTGGGCAAGTTGGAACGCGAAGGTGTGAGGAGCCAGCAACTGCTCTTTCCAGAAACGGTGCAGCTGAGCCCTGCCGATGCGGCCTTGCTGAAAGATATGGCCGAAGATTTGCGCAAACTGGGCTTTACCATAGATGCTTTTGGGGGCAGCGATGTGGTGATCAATGGTGTGCCCGCCGAAGCCGGTAACATACCCGTAGAACACCTCATTGAAACCATGCTGGAACAGCTCAAGCACCACTCGGACAAGCTCGCGAACAGCCGCTCCGAACGACTCGCGCGGAGCTTGGCCCGCAGCCTTTCGGCAAAGGCAGGTAAGCGCATGGAACGTGTGGAAATGCTCGACCTCATCGATCGCCTCTTTGCATGCGGGCAACCGCAAATCGACCCTTGGGGCAAGCCCACCTTGCTGTCACTAACCATGGAAGACTTGAAGAAAAAATTTAAATCCCTATGAACGCCTTTCGCAGTCCGAGTGCCTTTGGAAACATGCCTGACGTGGTCAAGAACCTCTTGATCATCAATGGGCTGTTTTTTCTGGCTAGCATCACCTTTAGTGGACAGCAGGTGGATTTGAGCCGCATCCTGGGAGCCTTTTACTGGGATTCGCCCCACTTCAGGCTCTGGCAGGTGATTACACACATGTTCATGCATGCCAATTTCGCCCACATCTTCTTCAATATGTTTGCCCTGTGGATGTTTGGCACGGCTATAGAGCGGGTATGGGGCCCCAAGCGTTTCCTCATTTACTACATGATTACAGGGCTGGGAGCCTTCGTACTGCACTACGGCGTGGTAGCCTGGGAAGCCCAGCAAATTATAGCAGAGATAGGCGCGGATCAAGTGGAGATGGTGAAGCGCGATGGTACGGGAGTATTGCAACAGGGTAAAAACTACAGCAATCCGAAGCTGGCCCAGCTCAACCTCATCTACAATATCCCCGTAGTAGGTGCCTCGGGAGCCGTTTTTGGCATATTGCTCGCTTTTGGCATGATGTTTCCAAACACAAGGCTCATTATGTTGTTCTTTCCTGTGCCTATCAAGGCCAAGTATTTTGTGATGATCTACGGTGCTTTTGAGCTCTTTGCAGGATTGGCCAATAGGCCGGGAGACAATGTGGCCCACTTTGCCCACCTCGGTGGCATGGTATTCGGCTACATTTTGATCAAATACTGGAGCAATCAAGAGCAAAACAGGCAGAACTACTTTTAGCATGGCATCCATTTTCGACGATATCAAATACTCCTGGCACAAGGGGGATATCACCCTGAGGCTGATATTCATCAATGTGGGTGTATTTCTGGCCCTGACCCTGCTGGGTATTTTCGGTTTCTTCTTCCAAAGCCCCGTGAAGGAGGCGGTGATTCCATGGCTGGCAGGCACGGCAAGCCCGGAAGGCATGCTCTACAAGCCATGGACTCTTATCACCTACATGTTCATGCACATTGGCCTCTTTCACTTGCTGGGCAATATGATTGTGCTCTACTTCTCCGGGCGCATCTTTGCCGATTTGCTCAATGCCCGCCGCATGATCGCCGTGTACTTTCTCGGGGGCATTGCCGGATTTCTGGCCTATTTCGCGGCCTACAATCTCTTTCCCGTTTTTGCGGGAAGCAAGAGCATCATCTATGGTGCATCGGCTTCGGTGATTGCCATATTGGTGGCCATCGCCACCTACACGCCCAATCTCGAATTGCGGCTTATCCTGCTCGGTAATGTGAAGCTCAAGTACATTGCCATATTCTTCGTACTGCTCGACATCCTCTTTTTGGATGGGAGCAATAGTGGCGTGCATATCGCGCACCTCGGCGGTGCAGCGCTGGGCTATGGCTATAGCACGGCCCTGAAGCAAGGCAGTGACTGGTCCAAGGGCTTCTGGTCGGTGGTGGGATTCTTCAGGGAGCTCATCAAGCCAAGCCCAAAGATGAAGGTGAGCAAAGGCAGCCAAAAAGCAGCAAGACAGGGTAGCGGCAGCAGCGCAGCCAGAAGCGGCGCAAGTGGTGGCAGCAGCCCATCGGCGCGCAAAAAAGCAAAGGAGGAGCAGGAAAAAATCGATGCCATACTCGACAAGATTTCCCAGAGCGGATACGACAGCCTCACCAAATCGGAGAAGGAATTTCTATTCAAAGCGAGTAAAAAGTAGATTTGTGGCATGGGTGCCCTCCGCCTTTTCAGCAAATCTGTGCTCATTGCCATCAATGCGGTGCTCGCAGCAGCCTTGCTCCTCTCCTATCTGGCCGCTCACATCAGCCCCCTCAAGGTGGCATTTCTCCCCTTTTTTGGCATCGGTTTCGGCACCCTACTCTTTTGCAACCTGCTGTTTATCGTCTTTTGGCTCTTCGTAAAGCGCAGGCTCGCGCTGATCTCCTTCATTACGATCGCCTTGGGTGCCAACCACCTCTTCGCATATTTCCAACCTATACCGATACAATTCGGCAAGGCTCCCGAAGGCAAATCCATCAAGGTGCTCTCGCACAATGTGCGGCTCTTCGGCTGGTACAATTGGCGCACCAACCTCGCCGACCGGGACAGCATGTTTGCCCGATTGCAAAAAATCGACGCCGACGTGATGTGCTTTCAGGAGTTCTTTCACCACAGTGAGCCGGGCACCTTCGAGGTGCGACACACCTTGCGCACATTGCTCAAGGCAAAATACCTCTATGAGGAGGTGACCGCCACTGTTCATGACAATCAGCATTACGGAATCGCCATCCTCAGCAAGTACCCCATACTGCAGCAAGGGCGGATCGATTTTGCCGGAGAGCGCAGCAATGTGTGCATATACACCGACATCGATGTGGATGGCGATACGGTGAGGGTGTACAATGCCCATGTGGCTTCGATTCGCTTTTCGGACGAGAATTATCAGTTTATCGAAGAGATCATGAATCAGCCCCGAGAGGGAAATGCCCAGCTGAAGGAAGGTGTGAACATCATAGAACGCCTCGCCTCGGCCTACCGCAACCGGGCTGTGCAAATTGGGTCTATTCTGGAGCACATGGAGTCCTCTCCCCACCCCATCATCTTTTGCGGAGATATGAACGACACTCCCGTCTCATACACTTATGGGCGATTAAGCCGCAATTTGGTGGATAGCTTTCGCCGTGGTGGCTGGGGAATCGGCAATACCTACATCGGTCGTTTTCCCTCTTTTCGGATTGATTACATCTTTCACGACAAGCGCTTCGATTCGCGCGGCTACACCACCCATGATGAGGCGGTGAGCGATCACCATGCCATTAGCACGCGCATCTACTTGCGCCCGCATTAGTGTCTGTCCATCCATCCCATACGTAAGGAATCCGCTAGCCGCATTGCATGAGGCCTTCAGTGATGCCTGCGGCAAATGCTCTTTTTGTACCTTCGTCCGCGCCGGATTCCCATTTGATCAATCCCAAAACCCACTCAAGATGCCAAGCTTTGATATAGCCTCCAAGGTAGATGCACAAAACGCCGATAATGCGGTAAATGCCGCAAAAAAGGAAATTGCCAATCGCTACGATTTTCGCGGAAGCGAGAGCGATGTGAGTCTTGATAAGAAAAGCCTTGTGGTGCAGATCATCACGGACAGCGATTTTCGCATCGACCAGATTGAGAAAGTACTGCTAAGCCGCTTTAACAAGGCGGGCATCGAGCCTCAAAGCCTCGACTTGAGCAATGAACCCTATGCCACAGGCAAGCTGATGCGAAAAGAAATCCCCATCAAGCAAGGCATTGACCGCGAAACCGCCAAAAAGATCACCAAAGCCATCAAAGCGGCCAAAATAAAAGCGGATACCCAAGTGATGGAGGATCAAATCCGGGTGAGCTCCAAAAGCATCAATAGCCTTCAGGAAGTGATCGCTCTGTGCAAAAAGTCAGACTTTGGAATGCCGCTGCAGTATATCAACATGAAATAAGGTTCGGGCTCAGGCTCAGGCTCAGGCCATGCTCGTGGATCGGGGGCCATTCTCATTGATGGCATCCCGGATGTCCATTCCCGCACTGATGGCTTCGATACCCACATCCTTGATCAGCAAGGAAATATCCTTTGCTTGCTCAAATGCCGTATTCGCACTTTTGATATCGATACCGCCGGATGCGCCGCTCAGTCCCAAGCTCGTGAGCATCTCCATAAACCTGCCCGCGACAGCTGCACCTTTGGGATTGTTTTCATTGAGAAAAGCAATATTGGGCTCCAGATAATTCAGCAGCCTGCCCACATTGCTCCAACGGCTGTAGTAATCGCTGGTAAAACTAATGAGCATCATGGTCTTGTCACCGGCTTTATCGAAATAATACTGCAGCCTGCGCGACTGCGCCTGACTGAGCTCCTTGTCGATGTATTTTGCGCGCATGCGTTGCAGGCTGTCCAGCTGCTTATTCAGCTCCCTTGAGAGGGTGAAGCAATTGGTCAATAGTCCGTTTTTTTTGTCCTTTAGCAGGGAGACTTTCTCGCGCATACGGCTGCCTGAAGCGATGCCACCGCCGAGGCCGCCAGTAACGCTGCGCATGGCGGATGAAGCAAACTCCCGGGCGCCCAGTCGCACACGGCCATTGCTTTTACCATAACTCTGATTGAGTGAGATGATGTCCTTGATGAGGGCATCGAGCACCTGCTCAGCCGTTTGGCTGAGGGATTTCACCTCGGAATAGAGGGCTACGATGCTGCGCTGCAAAGCGATGATACCCAATGCAAGTGTAGCGCCGCCTGTAGCGCCGCTGCCTGCCAGGGCTCCGACGCTCACTCCCACTCCCGTAGCGCCAGCGGCCAGTTTGGCGCCCGACTTGGCCTGGTATTTTCGGTATTCCGTCCGCGACTTTGCAAACTGATCCCATTGCCGCTGTGGAATTTGCTCAAGCTCTCGCATCAGTGTTCGAATCACCGTATTGCAATTGGCCCTCAACTCATTCTCGGCTTGAATGAGCGCCGTAAATTCCCCATTGCTCTCCATACGCACGGGTGCTCTTTGCACTTTTTTGCGGAATACGGCCATCAAACTGGCCAAAGTCTGCACGCTGCTGTCGACAGATCTATTGGCGGCATCCACCATTGTCTGCTGCACAATGGATGCTCCTTCCTTCTCCATAACCTTCGCAAGGTCTTTGTTCACTGTCATTTGAACGATGAAGTCGATGCCGTCGTAATGTATTTCTCTACCCGTGCGCTCGCAGAGTTTGGACTTTAAATCAGCTGAATAGATGACTACCTCATTGGGGTAATTTGCACGAACTTTCTTGTGGCGTGATAGGAATCGCATGGCTTGCTTATTGGTTATGCGCTAAGGTACTAAAATGACAGGATTGCAATATCGAGCCATTTTGTTCTCAACACCCCTTGATAAAGAATGTTTTGTGAAAGAAAACAAGCGGCCTTAGGAGAAAAGCAAAGGTCAATATAAACTGATAAATTTCCTTAAACCCGGATAATGCATTAGAACTTCGTAGTGAGGGCTAAATTGCGATAAAATAAGCCGTTTTAACGACTGAGGCATAGCATCGCTACGGTGAAGGAGAAACACCTTATTTTGAAGCAGTTTTAGGACGTAATAGATTTTCTAATGCATTATCCGGGTTAAAGCTGGAAAAAAGCAATGCGCGAGCATCGAGTGATTCACGCGCATTGCCATTTTCCGAAAGCTGCGGGCCTGCACAGCCTTACCAGGCTCAATTATCCAATCAGAATACCCTACCTGCCCAAAACCAGTTTGTGAAGTAGCACATCATCCTTGGTGTGCAGGCGGATCACATAGACACCATTGGGCAGCTTGCTTGCATTGAAGTCATGGCTATACTCCTGTCCGCCCACACTTTGTCCCTCCCAGAGTCGGCTCACCCTGCGACCGCTCAAGTCGTAAACTTCGAGCAATGTATAGCCATCTTCCGGTACGCTGTAGCGCACACGGCTAATGTCGCTCGTGGGATTAGGGCTTGCTGTAAGTGTTGCTTGCAAACAGGCCGCCACATTGATGTTCACGATATTTGAAAAATCAAAACAACCTGAAACTTGATTCACCTGAGTGATGCCGCTGAGGTTTACCCCTTGCTGATAGCTCATGTGCCGTGCCAGATAGATACCTGGAGCAAAACCATTCATATTGAAGTTGCCCGTGGTATTGATGGCCAAAAGATCCAGAGATCCTTGGGCCACCAGGCCAAAGCCACCATTCTCGCCTGTATTGCCGCTTACACTGAGCTGCACCACAGATGCCGGGCCTGAATCGGCACAGACAGTGGTCGGACTGCTGGCCGTGAGGGTTCCTCCATCGGGCTCATCGCGCAGAAAGAGATTGATGGCATTGCTGGATACCCCGAAGCAGCCTTCCAGTTGATTGATCTGGGAAATATTGCTGATGGCTGCCAGGGCGCTGAGCGATACATCCGACTCAAAGCGGATGTAGCGAATGCTGTAATTGCCGGGTGGGTAGGCGTCGAGGTTGAAGAGCGAATTGTTCGTGCGTACCTCGAGCACATCGCCGGCAGCATTTACGAGACCCCATCGCTGGAAAATACCAGTGGCTCCAACTGCCTGCACTGATATGGCTTGAGGAGTACCCGTGCCCACGCAGAAGCTACGTGTGCCCGCTGCCTCGAGGGTGCCACCATCCGCAAGGCATTCGCCGGTGAGATCGGTGGCGGTGATCAATACATCATCAATGCGCATCTGAGGGCGGTTTCCACTTTCACCAGCTTCCTGATAGTAAACGAAGCGCAGTTGCAGCGTGGGCTGCCCGAGAAGCTCAGCGGGCAAGGAAATATTGAATTGCTCACTGTGGCCTTCTGTCTTTCCTTCGGACGAGTAAACCGTTGGTGCATCTACATCCATGTAGGGGCCTGTATTGCCCAATCGGTATTGGAGCCTTACGGCAAATTGACGTGCACCCTCCGTGACGATACCCGCCACCCATTGGGCGGTAGCCACCGCAACACCCTCGGTATTGAGCGCAATGCTGGCCGATCCCACATAGCGTCCGGGCGAAGCATCACCGCTATTGCAGTCATTAAACTGCGGATTGCCCGTGGTGAGAAATGCGAACCCATCATCACCAAGGCCGATAAAGCGGGGACGGTTGGTCTTGTCGTAGCTGCAATCGTACAAGCCGGTCGCATCAGCAAATACATCGTACTCGGCGCTGCTCGGATTGAGGCTCCAGTGGAAGCGCATGAAGTCGGGATAGAATCCCGCTGTGGATGATGCAGGCCAAGCATTAAAGGCAAAGTCCTCTTGAGCAAGTGCCAAATATGACAGCAATTCTTCACCAGGCAAGGTGCCTGTAAAGCTGATGTTGTCAAAGCGGTTGTTGCCGCTGCTGCCGGATGCATTCTCTCCACCAAAGTCGATCCGCACCGCAAAGTGGGGATTGTCGGCTACTTCGCTTATAGCGCTGAAATCAAATTCCTGCAGCAGATAATCTGTAGTGACCGTGAGGCTATCAAAGACGGTAAAACCTCCCTCTTCCTCCGTGCGGTAGCTGATGGTTTGCTGGGTGGCTCCATTGTTTGTTCTTTTCACGGCATATTGCAACTTGATGTTCTCATAGCCTGTGGTGGGCGCCTCAATGAGCAGGTGGCGCTTATCACTTGGATTGCGCACACGCAGACCCCTGCCGGGTTCTTCCTCGTAGAGCAAATTCAGAGAGCTGCCATCATTCACGTCGTCCATATAGCCATCGCCCGATCCCGGATAGCTGATGCTGCCAATGGGCACAATGCTGCTGTCGGCCAAAATGCTCAGCGGCTCACCGTCGAGTTGGTTAAAATGCCAATAGTGCAGAGCGAAGGTTTCGGTAAGCTGGCTGTCATCGTCATTGAAGAAATGGGCCGTAACCGTGGCATCATCCGAAAACAAAACCTGAATCAGCACAGAATCGCTAAGCGACTCAAAGGTATGGTTGCTCACCTCCCAATGGCTGAACTGATATGGTCCAATGCCCTCCGGCTCGAGGATGGTCTCGATATTTCCGTAGAGGAAGGCTTCAAACATATCTTCATTGAGCCATTCTGAATTCATCTTGATGCGTCCGCTACCGGCAGGCTCCACCTGGAAAGTGATATCATAGGGCCCGGTGAGGTCGTAGCAATCAGCCAAGCCACCTACCATGAAATCACAGCGATCAGAAATCCAATCGCGCAGGGTCTCCACATTGGCCTCCCATTGGGCTACGTTGCCACCCCAACGATTGATTTGACGGGGCATCTCCGGGGCTATCACCGCCACCATGCTGTCGAGTACGTGCAAGAGATTCTCTTCGGAAAATTTGGTGTTGAGCAAGTCAATGTATCGGGTCACATACCTTCGTCGCATTTCGGGATTCTCATCAATCAACTTCTTGAGCATTTGCGCGTGGCCATTGCCCACCGTAAGATTTTCTGCCTGGCAGGGAGGGGCTGTCACGCCGGGGTTGGGCAGGCCGGTCCAATTGGTATAATGCCCAAAGGCCGCCTCCATATCCCACATAATGTAGCGCCATTTTTGAGCCTCTCCGGAGGGATCCAGACCGCGCCACCAGCCGGTATTGTAATTGAGCCAATCGCGTGATACGATAAAGCTATTGGATACAAAATGGTCGATGATACTGGTGAAGTCCAGTGCTTCTTCGGCTATTTGATAGTTGGACTCATCGCCCATATCATTTTGCAGCACGAAATTGCGGATGGAGTTCCAATCGTTTATGGCCCTTTGCTCTCCGTACTTGGCTTGGGTGCCTCCCCATGTTTTGAGAAATTGCACGTACTCTTCGCTGCCTTTGTATTTCCTGCGTTGATCGTAATAGAAACGGGTGAAGTCATTGTCATCCACCTTTTCACGCAAGTCGTACACACCCCAGTACTCGCCATTTACATACACGAGGCAATTCAGGGAGGAGCGCTCATCGAGCTCGAGGTCGGTAAGCTGGGAAAATGACTGTATGTAGGAGTCCCGGATGTGGGCGCCGCCGCTCTCAAATGGGTAATTGTCATTGGCGGCAGCCTTTACCATGAGGCGCTGAAATTCTCCGCGTTCCTTGGTCGGAAAAAAGGTGTGGCGCAGCTCATCATTGTATCCAAACTCATCTCTGGATATGAAATCCACTCCGCGTTGTGGGTAGCTCCAACTGTCATTTCCGTGCTTGTTGAAATCGCAATAGCTCTCGTCGATCAACTGCCCATCAGCGTCAAAGAATTCCACCGCACCAAGGGGCTCGATCTGGGTTCCCCCAAATAGAGTGGGCAGCAAATCACCACTAAAGGAGAATACGGGCAAAGAACTGTTGTCGTTGATGAAGTAGGTATTGGTCTCCATGAAGCCCGGTAACTTGAGGTTGCTGGGGTCAAAAGCCCTGGCGCGAAGCACTGTGGTCTCCGAGATGTTGATAGATCCGGTGTAAAGCGGTGAAGAAGCTGTTGGCTCGTTGCCATTTGTGGTGTAACGGATATCTTCGCCTGGCTCGGCCGTGATGCTCACGCTGATCGCTCCGGGATAGTAACCCGCCTCCATAGATATTTGAGGGGTGGATGTGTAGCCCTCAAAGTGCATTCCATTGCTGGAACCAATGGTAGGTGATGGACTCACCCCCCACTCTTCTGCTCCGTCAAAAACACGCCCGTAAGAATGGCCATTCTGGGTAATCCAAAGGGGGTAAGACTCGAGCACCTCTCCGGCAGGATTGCTGAGTATCACATACTCATCGTCGAGCTGAGAGAGCCGAAAGCCGGCATGCATTTCTCCATTTACGAGGCCATCCCTCCCCGAGCAATATACCGTGAGGAAGCCTCCCGGAGGAATGAGAAAAGGCGGAAACTCCCACTTCGTAGGGTTATTGGGATTGTCGCTGAGATAATAGCCTCCAATATCCACGAAGTTTGATGAATTGTTGTAGAGCTCGACGAGATCTTCATAATTTCCAAATTGATCGCTTACGAAACGGTTGGATGCCGTGTATTCATTGACGAGAATGTCTCCCTCACCCACCTCAAGTTCGTCGAAGTAGGTTACTTCAATATAGCGCTGGCTGATGAAATTGAAGGTGGCATTGCAGCCGCTGGATTCATTGCCCCATACCCGGGAAGCATACCACACGTATTCAACGCTTCCCGAGGATACCCCATTGGCGATAGCAGCAGTGGTGCTGTACTGCTGGGTTCCGGCGGTATTGCCTGTCCCGGAAAAAACACTTGTAGTGCCAGCGGGCCCTTCGATGTAAGAGCGCTGATCAGCCATCCAGGCGCTGGTACCGGATGTCGCTACAAATTCCCACTCCAAATAGGTGGCTGTAACGATGTCGCCTGCGGGAACCGATACAACAGATGAACCAGATTCGTAATTGGGAAAAAAGCAGGTGTTCAAAGGGGTGTCGTCGGTGAATACCACGACAGGATCAATCACCACAGGGTATACGCGATTTTCCTTGAGCCATTCGGCGGGTACGTACATCCCAATGCTGTAGGTGCCATCAGCTTCCTTTTCCAGAAGGTAAGAACCAAAGAAAAGTGCATCTTCTCTATCGGCTTCGATGCCCTTGGGTCCCGGGCGGCTGTGGCCATTGAGGGTAAGGTCTTCCGGCTCTTGCTGAGATGCATCGCTGTACACTGGCCGGGCAAAGATGGATTTGAGCTCCCCTTTGGCATTGTAAAGGCCCAGCTGCTCATGTCCCTGGATGCTGGCATCGCTTTCGCCTGGCATAGGACGGATACTCCAATCTTGGGGTAATTCTACCCTTTCCTGATACAGCAAAAAGGCTGCATCGGGATCCATCAAGGGTTCGGCCTCCAGGATGTAAGAAGTCTTCAAGTGGCCTTTTCCCAATTCGAGCTCGAAGCTGCTGTATTCAAAAACATTTGGGATTAGCACCCGATCCGCCTCTATCACAGGGGACTCCCACTTAGCGGGCACCTCTGATCCGGGCAATACTTCTCCATATGCATTGATTACCTTTTGCGACCGGCTCAGTACGCGGTACATCGCCCTGGGCTTCTCATCATCGGCTACATCGTCGAAAAATTGCAAGCTGCCATTGGCTGCATCTATTGCAATGCGCGGACGCTGGGCTGGATAGTGATAGGTGCTCGCCAATCCGGCTGCCGGAGCCAGGCTGTAATCCAGACTTTGCCAGCGACCTTCCTCGTCGAGATAGTGCAGAGGTGTGGATGACTGCGCGCGGGTGAGGGAGCCATCCGCATTTTGAAAAACACGCTCGTGAGCATTGCGAAGTTCGATGAGCTCCTCGCTCTCTCCGGTCTTGTCGTGTTGCGGACTTGGACGGTCTTTTGCGCTTTGCGCTGCCGTCACCTGATTGGAAATTTGCGCAGTAGCGCCAGCCGCAAGAAACAGGGCACCTGCGGTAAAGGTAATTAATCTCCTCATGATCGGTTAAATGAATACAGCCAAGCCATGCAAAATCGCAGAATTAACATTGGCTTGAACTGGGGTTAATTTTGAGATAAGACACAAATATAGCCCCTGAAAGCTTTGGATGCAAGGCCAAACAAGGCTTCATGCAAGGGCAAAAGCCGCAAGGTTGTATACTCGATGCCTTATGGCCACTTGTTGCGAGACAGGTCGCTGCATGGGTGGCTTCAATGGCCTACCTCAGCTGAAAAGTGACTGGCAGGGTAAAACGCACACGGACTGTCTCGCTCTGCTGCATGCCCGGCACCCATGGTGGCATGGCCGAGATCACGCGCACAGCCTCATCATCCAGCAGGGGATGCACACTCCTCACCACCTGCACCTCGGTGATGCTTCCATCCCGCTCGATCACAAATGAAATAAAAACCCTTCCCTGAATCTCTGCCTCGCGGGCCACGCCCGGGTAACGCAGATTGCTCAACAAGTATTTGCGAAAAGCATCTTCACCCCCCACAAACTCTGGCATCACCTCCACAAAGTCGAATATTTCAGAGGGCTTCTCCTCCACAGGCTCGGGCTGTACAATAAGTTCAGTCTGTTCTACGAAGATGCTGTCCACCCCTTCTACATCCTGTGTGCCGATCAAGGCATCCTGTAATTCGTCCCTTGTGGGCATGGTCTCCTCGGGCACCTCATCATCGGCTTTGGCTACGGGCTGCAGAAAACGCACTGTCTTGGCCTTGGGCGGAGCCTCCACAGGCTCCGGTATGCGCCGCTCTAGCTCTATGGGCGGCGGCGCCTGCAATTCCGAATAGTTTATGACCCGGGTGGCTTCGGTGGTGATCTTCTCCTCGCCGGGGCGCTCCAGCAAATGCCGAATGTAGGGATATGCCACCACAAGCAGCACAAGGGCCAATGCAATGCCAAAAGACAGGGAAGCAGATGAGAAATAACGGGCCTCCAGCTCTTCAGCTCCATATCTTGGTCGTGCTGCGCTCACGGTTCTTCGATTTGGATGGCCGATGAAAGTGTCTGGTCAAAGTCCGAAGGCTCGGCCAGGGCATAGCGTTGCACATTGGTTACATTGAGGGCATCCAAGACCGTGACAAGATGCTCTACATTGCTTTCGGGCAGGGGTTTTACCAAGACTACCAGTCCATCAATCTCGGCCATTGCGCCCAGCAGAAATTCCCGCAAGGGGCCATTGTCATATGGCATGTCAAAAGTTTCGGGATCGCTGATGCCGCGATACCGCACAATCTTGTCTTCGAGCAGTACGAGGCTTATCGTGAGGCTCTCGCGAACAGGTGTCTCCCGCTCAAGCTCCTCTTCATCGGGCTTGGCGGGAACCAGCAATTCCATGGCTTGTGGCTTGCTGAAAGTAGTGGCCAGCATGAAGAATGTGAGCAAAAGGAAGGCGAGGTCGACCATTGGATTCATATCCACATCGATATCCCTTGCCGAGGCCTTTCGCTCCTGCTTATCCCTGCCGTGGATGCGCTCCACTTCTATTTCTTCAATCGGCGGCAGCATAGGAGCTCTTGAGATCGGTTACAATGCTGAATCGGGTGATATTGAGGTCGCGCAATGTCTCTATCAGCTCATTCATTTCGGGATACTTTGCACGTGCATCGGCATTGATGGCAAATCGCAGGCGTGGGTTGACCATGCGCGCGGTGAGCAGCCATTGCCGAAGTTCACCTCCCTCGCCGAGCGGAATACCCATTTGCTGAAAAGGCTCGCCGCGCATACGGGCATCGAGGAGGGCTGGCAAATCAGCCATTGCCACACCCACACCACCCAGCAAGGCAAATGCCCTCCGCTGATCATCGGTAAATTGCAGCCCATAATGAGCTCCCACAGCGTCGAGCACCCGCTTGCGCTCAAATTTGTTGTCAAGGCTTATAAAGACCCTTCCATCGGCACTCAAGCTTATGGTGCAGAGGGCCTTTTCCGGTAGCTTCACCTCCGAACTCGACGGTGGTATGCGCACCTCCTCGGGCAGCTCAGCTTTGAAGGTGGTGGTCATCATGAAAAAGCTCACCAAGAGGAATGCCATATCCACCATGGGATTCATGTCCAGCTTCGGCTTCTTGCGTATGTTCCGGAGCTTGGGCATGCTTAGCTTTTGGAGCTTAGGTCTTCCTTAAATCTGCTCAGCAGGGCATAATTGGTTTCATCGGCGGCGTAGGTGAGCTTGTCGATCTTGTTGGTGTAAAAATTATACACCACAATGGCCAAAGCGGCCGTGCCAATACCCAGAGCGGTGGTAACCAAAGCTTGCGAAATACCTCCTGCCAGCCCCACGGCATCGGGCGAACCCGCCCTCGCCAAGGCCGAAAAAGCCCGTATCATACCCGTAACCGTACCCAGGAGACCAATCAGCGTAGCAACTGAAGCAATGGTGGAGATGATAGCCATATTCCTTTCTAGATGTGGCAACTCAAGATGAGTAGCTTCTTCCAGTTCACGCTTCAGTCTATAGGCCTGTTCTTCCGGGCGCAGGCTGGCGCTGTCCTGAATTTGCCGAAAGGCCGACAGCCCTTTGCGAACCACATTGGCCACAGAGCCACGCTGCTTGTCACAAGACTTCTCAATCGCATCAAAATCTTCCCGAAGCAGAAGCAACTTCACCTCTCCGGCAAAGGTCCGAACAGGGCCCTTTCCTCCAGCCCGGTAGAGATTGATGCCGCGCTCCACGGTGTAGGTGATAAGGATGATGATGAAGGCGATCTGCAAGATAACGATGCTGCTGCCTTTGTGAATCACACCGAGATAATTGCCTTCAAGAGGCTCATTGGCAGGATCTCCGCCCACAAAATTATCAGGATGCCCGAGGATGTTGTGGTAAATGAAGTAGGATACAATCAAGGAGATAGCGATCACGGCAATGCCCATAGCCGAGGATAGGGTGCCGCGGAGGTTGTCGGATTTCTGCATGGATAGTAGTCTGCCTGTTTAGGATTGACTAAAGTAAAAAAATTGGCATGACCTAAGCCCTTCCGGCGGCGAGGCTGTGTATTTCTCCACGCTTCCGCAAAAACGAAATTGCTCCTTTGATGGTGCACACAATGTCATTCTTGCCCAGTGCAATTAGCTGAGCTTCGATAGGAACATTGGCAATGCTAAGGCCTTAGACCATCAAAAGCGCTTGCCAAAAGTAAGGCCCAAACGGGGGTAGACTTCCGTAAAATTGTAGTCACCGAACACCCTGCCAAGACCAAGGTAGGCCTCGGCCACAAAATTGCCTTTGGAGACAAATTTGGCCCCAGCCGCAACACCGGCACCCCCGCGCACCACATCGGTATTTCTCGGAAGCCAGGTTCCGTGCTCATTGTGAAAGTAGCTGTGCTCTACCCCACCAACAATCCCTGCATTGCCTTCGATGAAAAAGGTCGCTGCCCGTGCAGAGGGAACTGGATAGAAGCGGAAATAGGGATTAAACATGTAAGTGATGGCGTAATCGTCGCCAAACCAATAGCTGGCAGCCAGCCCCACACCAATCTCATCGCCTATCAGGCGCTCGTAATTGATCTCTGCGATTTCGAAAAGAGTGTAGGCGAGGTTGACCCTCAACTCATTCTTTAGCCGCTCAGCTGAAACCGGAGCTTCCGAAGACTCCTGCGCTTGGGCCGAAAACACGCACAGCAAACTGAAAACAAGGAGAAAGTGGAATTTCATGGCAGTAGATTTTGCATTCAAACGTCGATGTGCATCGGGAATTGTCAGGCGCCACAAAAATTTCATCATCCAAAGATGATGGAGAAAAACTGAGAAGGGTATGCAGGTCGCTTGAGCATTCGCAATGAATGCTGTCGATACTGTCAAGTAGCTGGATCATCCCGTATATACGGGATGGACAGACACTAAATCACTTCCTTGCCCTGCACTTGCAGTGCGATGTACTTGTAAATCTCCCCAAAAACCAAAACAAGCACAGGGATGAGCGCGAGACCTATAAACTCGTGAGCCGGAAGGCTTACAAAGTGAAAAATCTCTGCAAGGGCGGGTACCTCGATGATGAGCACCTGCACGACCACAGAGATGATCAGGGCCGCATTGATATACGGATTGCTGAAGAAGCCTACCTTGAAAATGGAGCTGCGCAATGAGCGCATATTGAACACATTGAAAAGCTGACTGAAAGCCATAACTATGAATGCCGCCGTGCGCGCCTTGTCCAGGCCTTCATCGATGTAGTAATTGAAGGCAAATAGTGCCATAGAGGCCATCAGAATTGCATTGATCACCAGGAAGGGCAAGATGCTTTTGTTCAAAATCTTCTCCTTGCGCTTCACAGGCTTTCGCTTCAGCTCATCACCCTGACTGCGCTCTGTGGCCATGGCTGTGGTGCAAGCGCCATCGGTCACGAGGTTGAGCCAAAGTATCTGTGTAGCGCTCAGGGGTACAGGCATTGTGAGCAGCACCGCTGATACAAGGGTAGTAATCTCCGCAAAATTTGTAGTGAGCAGGAAGAAGCTGGTTTGACGTGTATTGTTGAAGACCACGCGCCCCTCCTTCACGGCCTTTACGATGGTGGCGAAGTTGTCGTCGGCGAGTACCACTCCTGCAGCATCCCTTGCCACATCGGTACCCATGATGCCCATGGCAATGCCCACATCGGCGCGCTTAAGGGCCGGAGCATCGTTCACCCCGTCGCCGGTCATAGCTACAAGCTCTCCCTGTGCTTGCAAGCTTTCGGCTATGCGCAGCTTCATGGCCGGGCTGAGCCTGGCAAATACATTTGTCGATCGCACGGCAGCTGTGAATGTCTCCTCATCCATGGCACTCAGATCATTTTCAGTGAGACCCTCTGCGGCATTTGCCGAAGGGCCTTCGTCGAGAATGCCCACTTCCCGTGCCACGGCCATGGCTGTGCTGAGGTGGTCGCCGGTGGCCATAATGACCCGAATGCCGGCTTCACGGCAGGCCAGCACGCTCTCGCGCACATCGGGTCGCGGTGGGTCTACCATAGCCACAATTCCGGCAAAGCAGAGACCCTCGAGATGCTCTTCGTCAACAGCCTTTGCTTGAGCATCTTCATCCCTGTAAGCCAATGCTATCACGCGCATGGCCATGCCCGACCAAGCTTCTATCTTCTCCCGCCAGCGCTCCTTCATGGCTTCATCCATTGTGCGCAAGCCATTCTCATCCTTCATGTGCATGGCTTTTGCCAAAACCTTTTCGGGTGCTCCCACCACGAGCAATTCTTTGCGTCCGTCTCGCTCCGTGAGGGTAGCGCGCATCTTGAGTGTGGAGTTGAAGGGCAGGTCGTCGAGTTTCTTTCTGAGAGGCGGTGCATACTCTTGTTCTCCGTCTATTTCTGCTTTCTCCTTATCAGGAAATATGCCTCCCTTATTGGCGAGTGACATGAGTGCTCCCTCAGTGGGATCGCCAATGAGTTGATAGCTCTTATCCCCAGCCTCCTTGCGGATATGGGAATTATTGCTCCAGGCAGCTACCTCAAGCAGCTGGGTGAGTCCTTGATCTTCGCGCGGATGATAGAGGTGATCGCCACTGCTTATTTTGCCGGAAGGCTCCCAACCCTCACCGCTCACTTCCCACTCCTTCTCGGCATCGAGGCATATACGCCTCACGGTAAGGGTATTTTGCGTAAGCGTACCAGTCTTGTCGGTCACAATCGTGGTCACAGCGCCCAGGGTCTCTGTAGCCGTAAATTCGCTGATGATGGCCTTGCGCTTGGCCATCCGATTGGCACCAATGGCGAGCACAATGGCCAGTACTGCAGGCAGCCCGCTGGGAATGGAGGACACCATGGCGGCAATGGCTATGAGAAGTATCTCGCTGAGCTCCGTGTCCTGCACGAAATAAGCCATGCAAAACAAGAAGATCGCACTGCCTATCGCTATGAGCCCCATGTGCTTGGCCAGCACATCGGTCTTCTCCTGAAAATTGGTCTTGCCGACCTTTATCTCCTCCAAGGAGCGCGCTATATCGCCAATGGCCGTATCGAGACCGGTGCCCGTGACCAAGGCCCGCGCATAGCCGCTCGAAATGAAGGTGCCCTTGCGCAACATATTGTGCTGATCGGCCATGGAGGTGTTTTCCGGAAGGATATCGCTGCGCTTATTGACGGGCACTGACTCACCCGTAAGCGGCGACTCTATGGCCCTGAGATTCTTGGCCTCGAATATGCGGGCATCGGCGGGTATGCTATCACCTTCCTCGAGGATGATGATATCACCGGGCGCGACCTCAGAAGCGGGAACCATAATCGATGTGCCATCGCGGAGCAACCTCGCCTTGGGCTGAAGCATGCTGCGCAATGAAAAAACAGCCCTCTGTGCCCTGAGCTCCTGAGCGAAGCCTATGGAAGCATTGATCAGGATCACGGCAAGAATCACATAAGTGTCTACCCCGTGACCTGTAAACCAGGATATCACTGCTGCAATGAAGAGGATGGCGATGAGCAGGCTCTTGAATTGGCGCAGCAATATGAGAAACCATGGCTTGCGCCCGGCATCGGGTATTTCATTGGGGCCGTATTCCTGGAGACGGCGCTGTGCCTCAGCATTGCTGAGTCCCTCTAAGTCAGTATTGAGCTTTTTCAGCGCATCTTCAATGCTCGTGGCATGCCAATTCACAGGGGACAGATTTTCGGAGCCCTAAAGTACAAAAGCAAGGCAAATGAGCAGCAGCTTTCAGGTTGGGAATTGGCACATCAAGTCATGGCTTTCGTCCAAAAAATGTCGACCGTCCATTTGCACCCATGTCTTCCGATGATCCCTTTGAAAATTGCGCTTGCTGTCACTTTTCGTCTCTGATCGCCTACAGGCATTTTTCCGAAAGGCAAGACCAGATGGATTCAGTCACCTCAGGTCTTCATGAACCAAGACCCCCGCTTGGCGTTCTGCTCCTGCGGGCTTGCAGGCCGAAGGATACATCATTTCACGGTCCTGCTTTTCAGCAAAAATGATTTTCGCAATCTGCGGGCATGGAAAGCAGAATCTCATTGTTTGCAAAGCTCAAAGTAGTATGTTCACAGCACCAAACCAATGCCATGGATACAACAGAAGAAAAAACTGCCATACCCGAACCGAAGAAAGTCAAGACTGTCCTTGTGACGGGCGGCACAGGATATATCGGAGCACATACCTGCAAAATCTTACTCGAGAGGGGCTACCGCGTCCGCTTGGCGGTAAGGGACCGTTCCAAAACTGGCAAATACAGGGTGTTGAGCGAAATTGCTGAAAAAAGTCAGGGCGAACTCGAAGTATACGAAGCCAACTTACTCGAAGCGGGCTCATACCACGGGCCTGCCGAAGGTGCCGATGCCATCATGCACATTGCCTCACCCTTCACCCTGCGCTTCAAAAACGCACAAAAAGAACTCATTGAGCCGGCTGTGCAAGGCACACGAAACGTACTCGAATCGGCCAATGCCTCCAGTACCGTTAAGAAAGTAGTGCTGACCAGTTCGGTGGCTGCTGTACACGGTGATACCATCGACATGCAAGAGCAGGGCTTGAAGGAATTTACCGAAGCGCATTGGAATACCAGCAGCTCGGCAAGCCATCAGCCCTACTCCTACTCCAAGGTCTCGGCCGAAAAGGAAGCCTGGAAGATACACGATGCGCAGCAGCAATGGAAGCTGGTGGCGATCAATCCCTCCTTTGTAATGGGGCCTGCATTGGATACCGGCTCTGATTCGGAGAGCCTCAACTTTATGCGCGACATGCTGAGCGGCAAGTTTGCCATGGGTGCCCCCGATCTGCATTTCGGCTATGTGGATGTAAGGGATGTGGCCCTGGCACATGTCTACGCCCTGGAATCATCCGATGCCGAAGGGCGGCATATTCTTGCTGAGCGCACTGGCAGCGTATTGCAGCTGTGCGATATTTTGCGAAAGCAATACGGCGATCGCTTCAAGCTCCCCAAGAAAACTGCACCCAAGTGGCTGCTCTACCTTGTGGGCTGGACCATGGGCGTGAGCGCAAAATTTGTAAAGCGCAATGTGGGCTACCCCATCCGACTCAATACCGAGAAGAGCCGTAAGCAACTCGGCCTAAAATACACCCCACTCGAGCAGAGCCTCAAAGACATGGTGGAAGCCATGCAGCTGTAACACTGGGCCAGTGAAGGGCCGAAATGGCCTGATAACCCGATAGCTTGGGGAGAAAATTTCAATGTGCACTCAGCTATCCAGCCGACGCATCTTTTTTTCAAGGATGAGCAGCAGATCGCGGCGCTCGCGGATTACGCGCGCGGGCACTCCACCCAATAGCTTGAAGGGTGCAAAGGAACGGCTCACCAGGCTATGGGCCGACACGGCGCAGCCCTGTCCCAAGCTTACGCCGGGGAGGATGGTTGAAGCTGTGCCCACGATGCAATGTGATGCCAAGTGCACTGCAGCGCTCTCCACATTCCTGAATGCTTCGTCGACGGTGGGATTGGTGAGAAAATCGCCAGAATAGTCGTCGGTGGAACTGTAAATGGCCACCCGCGAAGAGAGCCCGGCAAAATCGTCCAGCTCGATGGCTGCCCTGCCAAAGAGCCCACAAAAGCAGGCAATGTGAACATGACAACCGATGCGAATGCCCCCTTCACCAGCGCTGAGCACGGCATAATCATCAATGCGTACATGGTCGCCCAGCTCAATATGGGAGGCCCCGTATATGCTGGCCTTCTCGCTGAGGCGTACCTTGCGCCCCAGGGATTTGAATCCCATGGCCATCAATTGCTCTTGCTTGAGAAATGCCATGCTACAAATGTGAGAAAAAACACCTTATCCTGCTGCCAAAATAGCCTGTGAAATGTGGGGATATAATTGTACGCAATCAGCTTTTTTGGCTCTTCCAATCGAAATTGGGCAGCAAGAGGCTGGCCGGGGTGCCCATCCAGCTATCTCTGGCTCGGGGAGCGGTAGCGAGACTGATCTGAAAGAGATCATCCAGGCGCAGGCAGGTTTTGTTCTTATCTCTGACCAATAGCAGTCCGAGCCGATACACCCCTTGATTGAAAAAGTGCGCGGGAATGCGGCACAGGAATTCCATACTCTCTCCGGCCCTTATGGCGCCTCCTTTCGATTGCATCATGCTGCTCGAGGCCGCGATAAATATTCCCGTTTCGCTGTGCACCTGCAGGGTGCAATCGAGGTGATCGAGCTCCTGCCGGGCTTCTACCACTACCTGTACGAGCAAGTCCTCATCAGTGCTCAGGGCCGCCGAATCTCCTTTTCCCGGACTGCTCAGCCGGGCCTTGCAGAGCCGAAGCTCCGGGCATTGGGGCGCATCATCCCGATGCCAATCGTATGACCTTCGGCCGGGGGCACTGGCATAGCCGAGGTATTCGGAGATGCATTTTTCCACTGCGCCTTGCAAGCGGATTTGGCCGGCATCGAGCCATACAGCCCGGGTACAAAGACTCCGCACCGAGGCCATATTGTGGCTTACAAATATCACCGTGCGTCCACCCCTGCTGCTCACCTCCTGCATGCGTGCGATGGCCTGCTTCTGAAAGGCGGCATCTCCCACTGCGAGCACTTCGTCTACCACCATGATATCGGGCTCCAAAAAGGCTGCCACTGAAAATCCCAGGCGCACCTTCATGCCACTGGAGTAGCGCTTCACAGGTGTATCGATAAAGGTGGCACAGCCCGAAAAATCGACCATATCGTCAAATCGGGCAGCGATATCACTGCGGCTCATTCCGAGTATGGCGCCATTGAGAAAAATATTTTCCCTACCGCTCAACTCCGGATGCATGCCCGTGCCCACTTCGAGCAGGCTGGAGAGCTGCCCACGCAGGCAGATGCGACCGGAGCTGGGTATGGTCACGCGGGATAGGAGCTTGAGCAGGGTGCTTTTGCCGGCTCCATTTTTGCCGATAAGGCCCAGCACCTCGCCTTGAGCCACCTTCAGTGACACATCCTTGAGCGCCCATATACTGCCAGAACCTGCCTCTGAGCCGAGCGGCAAATGAGGGTCTTCGCCTCCCCGCATGAGTTGCCAATAGCGCTGCAGATCGCCCGAGAGGGTGCCGCTGCCAATCTTGCCCAAGCGGTAGCGCTTGGAGACTTTATCGAGCTCGAGTGCCTGAAGTGCTGCACCCATGGCTTCAGAATTCGGGATAGGCGAAGGGCTCAGAGTCAAATGAACCCGGCGTGGAGAGCATGGCGTATCGGCGGAAGTCTTTGACCTTCACCCCCAGCTCTTGCGACCAAGCGGCTGCGATTTCCTTTTCCTGAGCGCGCTGATAATCATCTAGAAAAATGGCAAAATCATCTGCCAAAAAGTTTTTGAGAAAAGGGATGGCGGGCTTGCGTGCGTAGGGAGCCGATTGGCCAAAGGGGCCGTCAACGACCACCAAATCGATCGGGGCGCTTTCGCGAAGCACAGGCTCAAGTACCTTCTTGTCGTACCAGCGCTCATGGCCATTTGCAGCCATCCCGTCGGTATCGGTGAGCGGGGCGTGGACCAGCTTCACCCAATCGGCGAGCCCCAATTGCTCAACTTTTTGCAGCATGGAGCGGTACCAAGTCTCGTCATTCTCCACAGCGATGAGTTGGGCCCCGCTGTCTTGCCGGCTCAGGAGCACTCCCATGCATATGGTCGAAAAGCCGGTGCCAAACTCCACCACACTGCGCCTGGGAGCCATATCGATCTCATTGCAGATATGCAGCACCTCATAAGGCGCTATACTCCAAGAGCTCAAGGCGGCATAATAGTCATCGGGCAGCAATTTTTGCAATTGTACGAGTGCCAATTGCTCCCTCTGCATATCGGTGAGGTAGGCCAGCTTGGCCTCCATTTTGCGCAAGCGATCCTTGTAACTGTCAAACATGATAGGCCACTTTGAAATCCATCAATACATTGGTCTGATTCATCGGGGCCAAGCGGCCTGTGCCGTAATAATCGCCTTCATTCACCTCGAAGGAGAAGGCATTTTGAATCCAGTCGCTCACCTCGCCTTTGGCCTCCAGGTAGAGGGTGACGTAGTAGAGTCCGGCTGTGAGGTTGAGGCGCTCTACGGCAAAAGTGATCTCGCCGGGAGCCCCATCAGCACGCGCATCGAGCAGGCTGGTGCTAAGCCATGCCACCCGCTGCCCCAAATAATCGTCGATGCGCAGATCGAAGCGCAGATCTTTTGAGGCAAGCATGGCGGAATTGTCGATCTTGAACTTCAGTGCAAAAGGCTGACCACTCTGCGGACTCTGACCCGGCTGCTCTCCCTGCACATCCACAGCTATTACCTTTACCACACCATTGCCTTTGCGGTCGCGAAGCTTGCTCATATCCTTTTCGGAGCTGCTCTCCTCGAGGTAGCGATTGATGGTAGACTCGGGACTCCCGTCATAGTGTAGCATACCGTTTTTCAAAAGGAGTGCACGGCTGCATAGGCTATTCACGGCCGCCATATTGTGGCTTACAAAGAGTACGGTGCGGTCGCCGCTGCCTGTCACATCCTTCATTTTGCCAATAGCGCGCCGCTGAAATTCGGCATCGCCTACAGCGAGCACCTCATCTACGATCAGGATCTCCGGCTCCAGGAAGGCAGCCACCGCAAAGCCCAGCCTCACCTTCATTCCGCTGGAGTAGCGCTTCACCGGGGTATCCACGTAGCGGGTACAACCGCTGAATTCGACAATGTCATCAAATTTGGCACGAATCTCAGATTGACTCATACCCAGAATGGCTCCGTTGAGATATACATTCTCGCGTCCGGTGAGCTCAGGATGCATGCCGGTGCCCACCTCGAGCAGACTGGCTATGCGGCCTCGGGCGCGTATCTTTCCCTTGCTGGGACGGGTCACGCGGGAGAGCAGTTTCAGCAGGGTGCTCTTCCCAGCCCCATTTTTGCCAATGATGCCGAGCACCTCTCCTTCCTCTACGGAAAAACTGATATCGCGCAAGGCCAAAACATAATCGCCGCCTTTGAGATCGCGACGGTTCTCTTCTCCCACCATCGCATATGGATCGCCCTTGCCCCTCACCTTGCTCGACCAGCGCTTAAGATCATGCGAGAGCGTACCGGTTCCAAACTCACCCAGACGGTACTGCTTGCTCACCTCCACTATTTCCAGGGCCTTTCTTCTCATGCCTACACCGTGTCAATGAAGTTGCGCTCCGTGCGGTTGAATACCAAGAGGCCACACACAAATAGTATCAGCGCGAAAACGCAGCTATAAGTCAGATAGCGCCAATCGAATACACCTGTGCCGAGAAAACTGTACTTGATGGCCTCGAGTACCGATGTCATAGGGTTGAGCAGTAGCAGTTTCCTGAAAATACCTTCGGCCAGCTCCAGGGGATACAGAATGGGCGATAAGTACATCAAGAGCTGTATGAGGGTATCGAGGAGAAACTTCAGGTCGCGGTAGCGTGTGGTGAGCGAGGTGACGATCAGGCCCGCACCGAGGCCCATCACAGCGATGAGCAATACGTAGAATGGCAAAAGCAAAGCCTCAGCCTTCAAGCTGATATCGGCTCCTGAGAAGTAGTACAAGAGCCAGAAGAGGGCGAAGAGCAAAAACTGAATACCCAATTTCACCGCATTGGAAATCATCACGCTCAGTGGCACCACCAAGCGCGGGAAGTACACCTTGCCAAAGATGTGCTGATTTTCCAGAAAGGTTTCAGAAGTCTTTTTCCAGCTGGAGGCAAAATACTCCCAGAAGGTGAGCCCTGTGATGTAAAAGAGAATTGGCGGCACCCCATCGGTGGGCACCCCGGCTATGCGGGCAAAAATGACGTAATAAATGCCCACCTTGAGGAGTGGCTGAATAAAAAACCAGAGTGGCCCAAGCACGGTTTGCTTGTAGAAAGTCACAAAATCGCGCTTCACAAAGAGAAACAAGAGGTCTTTGAAGCCTGCGAGCTCCCTCAAGCCCAGCCGCCAGCTGTGGCTCGATCCATCTATCACCAGATCCCAGTCTTCCTCGCCTGTAGGCTCTGTAGCGCTTAGCTCTTTGCTGCTCATTGATTGCACCCTTCCCTTTTATTTGCTCTTATTGCCGTATGAGGCGCCATAGCCGTAGCCGTAACCATAGCCGTATCCGTAGCGGTAACCATATCGGTTGTAGTAGTATTTCCAGCGCTTTACCTTGATGTTGTTCAGAATAAGAGCGGTATTTTCCACCTTATTGGATTCGAGTATCTCCTCGAGATGCTTCACCCCTCCCCGTGTTGACTTATCCGTATTGAGGACAAACATGGCTACATCCACAAAGCGCATCAAAACCATAGAATCGGAGATCAACATCAGGGGCGGGGTATCGATCACCAGCAAGTCATATCTCTCCTTGAGTTCTTCCAGCATGCTGAGCACCCTTGGGCTGAGCACCAGCTCTGAAGCATTGGGCGGAATGGGTCCGGCGGTGATCACATCGAGTTTGTCCTCACCGCTGGATACGATCACTTCCTCGAGGCTGTCCCTTCCGGAAATGTAGGTGGAAAGGCCTTTTTCATTGCTAATTTTCAGCGCCTTGTGCACTTTAGGCTTGTGCATATCAAAATCGAGCAAGATAACGCGCTTGTGACCGCTCGCAATGATGGCCGACGTATTCACCGAACAGAAGGTCTTACCCTCTCCCGGGTGTAGAGAGGTGAAGAGCAGCACCTTGTTCTCCACGCCTCTGTTGAAATACTGCAAGTTCGTGCGGATACCCCGAAAGGATTCAGCCACATTGCCGCGGCTGTCCTCAAGTACCACAGGGCGGCCGGGCTCCTTCTTTTGCCATTGAGGTATGCCACCAAGTATGGGAAGTTTGGTAATTTGCTTGAGCTCCCTGGTATTCTGAATGTGCTCGAAGAATATGCTGCGAATAAAACCGATGATCAATGCGATGATAAAACCAATGGCCAGGCTGAAATACATCACCCTCATTTTGTCGGGGCCAACGATGCCCAGGCTACGGGCCACCTCGATCACGCTAACCTCGGGTACGATAGCCGCCTTTGCGATAATGGTATTCGCCTTTTTCTCCAGCAGGTAAATGAACATCTCCTCATTCACGCTCAGGTTGCGCTGAATGTTGAGGATATGCCTTTGCGACTCGGGCAGCCGGCGCAGAAGGTTTTCGTAATGGCGTATTTCCTTGTCAGTATCCGCGATGCGATCGCGTATGGCCTTGCGCAGGTTTTGGATATAAGCCATGATATTGGCACGGAGGGCCTGCATGCTCTTGGCCGACCGGCTGTCGCTGGGGCTGCCTGCGCGCACATCAAAGGAGGTCTGCAAACGCTGCACCTCGAGGTTGTAAAGCTCCGAAAGGGAGGATCTCAGGTAGTCATCGTCGGTGATGTAGAGGGCGGGTGGCAAGAGGCGCTCGTCTTCCCCCATATTTACCAGATAGTCTTCGAGGCTGTTGAGTGTTTCCAACTGCATCTTCATCCGGCGCTTTTCGCCCTCAAAGCCGAGGAGCTTTTCGAAAAACTCGCTCTGCTCACGGCTCAGATCCAGAATGTCCTTCTGCGCTTTGTAGCGCTCGAGATTGGTCTCGATGGAGTCGATGATGAAGGTGACACCGCGCAGCTGCCGATCAATGTATTGCAAAGTACTCTCATTGAGGTCGACCTGTGCTTGCAGGGTATAGTCGATATAGGTTCTCGAGAGGGTATCGAGAAACATCTTTGCCTTGCTGGCGAGGCCGTCGTTTACGGTGATCAGCAGGATACTGGTCTTGTCCTCATTGCTGATGCGCATGGCATTCTTGTACTTGTTGATCAGATAGCCCTTGCTATTGACCACGAAGCGGTAATCATTTTCCTTGAGCCTCTCGAAGGTTGCCGGGCTGATGAATTCATTCCGGGCCACATGGAGCAGGTACTCGTTTTCCACAATATCTTCATCAAATCGGTGCACGCGTTCCTCGGTCTTTCTCTCCAGAGGAAAGCTGAGCGAAAACTCCCTGTCATTGAGAATGCGCACATCGAAAGGCACTCCGTAAAGCCGCGATCCTTCGGTGTCAAAAAGCTTAATATCGACAGAAAAGGCATCGATAAAGGGAATCTCGGTGGTCTTCACACGGCCTACAATGAAGTAGGATACCTGAAAGTCAAGTTTGTCGAGGGTGTTCGAGATGAGGTCATGGGACTGCAGCACCCGGATTTGGTTGGTGATTTTATTCACATTGCGGCCAAATCCGGTCAGGCCTGCGTAGATCTCGCTCTGGTATTCATTGCCGCCCCCCGAGCCAAGGAGCAATTCCGTCTTGGCACCGTACTCCTCGGGCATTCGATGCGTGTAGAAATAGGCAAATACCAATGCCAGCGCCGGGAATAGCAGAAGTAAGAAAATATTCCTGCTGATGAATTTCCAGACAAGCAGCAAGTCTTCACCGTCGATGATGTTATTCTTCTTCTCGTACATATGCGCAGTGCATCTACGGGCACAAAGGTAGAATTTCGGTCTTACCGCAGCCCTATTCTTGACCTTAGCGGCCCATTGTCTTTTGGCGAAAGCAAAGAACCTGCGAAAATAGGATGATTCAGAGCTTCCGCGATGCAGGCACATGCCTGCTGTATGTTTATCCTGCTATGGCATCGATGGCTTTCGCCAAATTGTGATCCTTCTCCGTAATGGCACCGCCGGCATCATGGGTGTTCAGGGTGATATCCACTTTGTTGTACACATTATGCCAATTGGGGTGGTGCTGCAGGCGCTCCGCTTCGAAGGCCACGCGGCACATAAAGGCGAAGGCATCTTTGAAATTATCGAATTCGAAACTGCGCTGCAGTCCTTCAGCGCTTTCCTTCCATTTGCTCATGTCTGTTCTTATTTAAGGTTTTACACTGGTTGGGATCAAGACTTCAGATGATCCCACTTTCTCTCTCACTTCATGCAGCTCACTGCCCGCTTCCGGATAGCGCAAATCCATCTCGGCGATCAGATGCCCGGCATTGGCAAATTTGTCCACGATGAAGAGCACGTACTTAATGTCCACCATGATATTGCGGCATATCTCAGGGTTGAACATGATATCGCTCATGGTGCTCTCCCAGGTTCGGTCAAAATTGAGCCCTACAAGGTAGCCATCGGCATCGAGGGCCGGGCTTCCGGAGTTGCCGCCCGTGGTGTGGTTGGAGCCGAGGAAGCACACCCTCAGCTCGCCATCGGTGTGGTAGGGCCCATAATCTCCCTCCCGGTGCAGGTCGATGAGTCTTTTCGGCAAATCAAAATCGCGGTGGCCGGGCTGGTATTTGCGTATCACCCCGTCCAGGGTGGTATAGGGCAGGTATTCCACCCCATCCCGGGGCTCGCTGCCCTCCATGGCTCCATAAGTGATGCGGAGGGTACTATTGGCATCGGGCCAATAGATGCGATCGGGGAAGAGCTCCATCATGGCCTTCACATAGCGCCCCATAAGCTGCTCCTCAGCCTCGCTGAAGCGGCGGTACTCGGGAGCCCCTTTTTCTTGCCACTTGCTGAGTATTTGCAGGGCAGTGAGGTAGGCTGGGTCACTCTCGATGCTTTTTATGATCTTCTTGTCGGCTTTCTTGAAGAGGTTGATAAGTGCGTCCTTATCGGCAAATACGCTTCTCGCAAAAAAGGACCGCGCCATGGCCTCTGCATCTCCCTTATGCTTTTGCAACATCTCAGTGAGGATTTCGGGCCGTAAAATCTCCGGGCAGCGCTCCACAACAATGGGTGCCTGCGCGGCCAGAATGTCCCTGTCCACCCGAATATCGTAGTTCTTGAAATGGGATTCCACAGATTGCTTGAGCTTCTCCTTTTCCGTTTTGAGTTCGCCCTCTTCGCTCAGTTTGTCGTAGCCCTCTACAAATTTTTGAAAGCTGCTGGCATAGCGCAATACCTCCGGGCCGTAGTAGTAAAACTCGATGAGGAAGTCGCGAGAAAGTGAGTGATCGGCATAGTCCTGGTAAAGCTTTGCAAGCTGATCCGGCAGGTCGGCCTCATGGACATCGCTTTTGGCGGCCAGCTCGCGAAATTCGCGCTCAAAAGCCTTTTTCTTTTCGAGGGCATTGTACTGCTCCAATCCTTGGCTTTGGCCTATCCATTTCTTGTGGGCATTGGCAATGCGGCTTTGCTTGGCGGCATACTTGATACGCAGGGTGTCGCTCTGCCCCATGGCGCGGTCGATCACGCCGAGGCTGGCTTCGCGCATGGCTTTTCGCATGGGATTGGCCTCTTCCAATACATAGGCCACAGCGTCACTTACCAAATATTGATCCGTGCGACCGGGAAATCCAAATACCATGGTAAAGTCGCCCGGCTTGAGTCCCGACATATTGATGGGCAGGCTGTGCTCCGGGGTGTAAGGGATGTTTTCTTCGCTGTATGCAGCAGGCAAATTATCCTTGCCGGCGTAAATCCGAAACAGGGCAAAATCGCCCGTATGCCTGGGCCATTCCCAATTGTCGGTGTCGCCACCAAATTTGCCGATGGAAGAAGGAGGAGCGCCAACGAGGCGCACATCGGGAAAGACCTCAGTGATGATGAGGTAAAAAGCATTTCCGAAGAAAAAGGGTTTGATCTCGGCCTTGTAGTGATTGTCTTGCGTGGCTTCTTGAATCAGGGTGGCCGCCCTTCTGCCAAGGGCTATTTCACGCTGCTCACCTTCGAGATCTCCTGCAGCTTCTAGCATGGATTCGCTCACGTCTTCAATACGCTTTACGAAAGTGGCACTCAGGCCCGGATTGGGCAATTCAGCACCTTTGCTCATCGCCCAGAATCCATCCTTGAGGTAATCTTGCTCTACGCTGGAGTGCGACTGAATCTGGCTGTAGCCACAGTGGTGATTGGTGAGGATAAGTCCTTGATCAGAAAGCACCTCAGCTGTACATCCTCCACCAAAATGGACGATGGCATCCTTGAGGCTGCTCTGGTTGATGCTGTAGATTTGCTCGGCTGTAAGTCTGAGCCCTGCCGCTTGCATATCGCCTATCACCAATTGCTGAAGGGTAGACGGAATCCACATGCCCTCATGGGCACGCAGGCTACTGATTGACAAAAATATGACAGCAGCGAGAAGGAGGCTGCGCAAGAGATTGCGGGCAGCGACAAAAACAGATTTCATAGGTAGGTGATTCATTGTTTTTTTACACGTTTTTTCGAAAATACCACACCCCGTATAGGAAGCAAAGGCCGATAAAGATAGGCACTGCGTGAAAATCGGGCTCCTCCCCTTTTGCCGCCAGGCGCGTCATATCGGAAAAGTAACGACCTATTGGGGCGATAACCATCAGCACACCAACACCTATAGCCACATAATCAAATACACTATTGACCACCATGGCGGTGCGGTAAATGGGCGTTTTCGCAAAGCGCTCAAAAGGCATTTCAGCATGCTTCTCGGCGCGGTATCGGGCCTCTGCAGCCATATCCTTGCGTCGGCGATCAGCACGGTGACCACCTTTGGCGGCTTGCGCTTTCTTGCTTTTGAGCCTGCTCAATGCCTGCCGTATCACGAGATCCCGTTTGAGCAGCATCTCATAGGCTTGATTTACAGCGATAAAATCCTCGCGTGTATCGCTCGTTCCACTCCTGTCGGGGTGGTACTGCTTGGCCAGCCTGCGGTAGGCAGATTTGATCTCTGCATCACCGGCTCCCGGGCTCAGACCGAGACGGGCATAGTAAGGGTCAAAAAATCGCAGGCGGCTCAAGATGCTCCTATGTTCCTGTTAGCGTATCGGCTAAATTAAGGGAATATTATGATGTGCTGATAGTTTTTGTATTTTCACTCTCTGAAGGCTTATGCGCACCACCACTCCCACACTCTGTTTTGCCATCTTTTGCCTGATTGCGTCCGCATTGTCTGCGCAGGAACTCTTTGTGGAAAATGGTAAGCAATGGCCCGATCAAGTGGCCTTTAAGACCGATATTCCCGGAGGGCAATTCTATGCCGAGAAGGATGGATTTACTGTGAACCTTTACGACACCGAAGCCACCTCACGCGTATTTGCTGTGCACAGCGGTAATGGCCCCGGTGAAGCCCCTCCGGAATACCTGCAATGCCATGCCTATAAGGTGCATTTCGAGGGGGTTCAGCCCAATACCCCGCCTCCTGATGGCCGCAAGGCCGCCCGTGGCAGCTACAATTTTTTTCTGGGCGATGAGCCTTCGCGGTGGTCAGGTGGGCTTAAGGGCTATGAGGAGGTGTATTACGAAGGCCTCTACCCGGGTATTGACCTCAAACTATACCGCCGGGGCAGCCTCAAATACGATTTCATCGTTCAGCCCGGTGCCGACCCTTCTCTCATACAGCTGCGCTATGAGGGAGTAAAACCGCGCAACAAGCCTACGGGTGAGCTCTTGCTGCGCACAGCTGTGGGCGAAGTGATAGAGAGCAGGCCCTTTGCCTATCAGATCAATGGCAGTGAAATCATCACTGTAGACTGCCAGTACAAGCTCTCCCGATCCGGGCTCAG
>SLDS01000013.1 GCA_007125175.1 Flavobacteriales bacterium | reverse complement strand
ACCCATAGAGCAAGCATCGAGGCTTTTGTACGGAATCCCCGCAAGCTCTTTCTGATCGATGGCATCGGGGCATTGATTACCGCTTCCTTCCTGCTGGCTGTACTCCGCCCATTTGAAGATTACTTTGGTATGCCGGTGGTCGCACTGAATTACCTGGCGGGCATTGCCATCGCATTCTGCTTCTACTCGGCTGCTTGCTATCATTTCCTGAAAAGGAATCACCGCCCCTATCTGCGGGTTATCGCGCTGGGCAATTTCTTGTACTGCGCCCTCACCGCTGCACTCTTGCTGATCCACCGAGAGCTGCTCAGCGTCTTGGGCTGGGCCTATTTTACTGCTGAGATAGCCCTTGTGCTGGGACTCTCAGCAGTAGAGCTCAGTGTGCTTAAGCGGCTTGGCAGCAAAAATGAGCGCCCGAATTGAGCGAATTCCAATCCACCACACGGAGTCCGTCCGCACAATAAGGGCATGGGCACAATGGCAGGCTACGATATGGCATAAAGCATTGAAAACAATGAGTCCATATACCATGGAGGAGTCACGAATTGGCAGGCTTTGTTTACCTTTAGACACTTCAAATACACCCACTAAAAGCGAGCAAGCCTTGTACCTCAGCTGCAATAAACAAGAAAAGCAAAAAGTCGATGGAATGGTGGCCAAGCGCTGCAGCCGGTCTATAGGACTTCACACAAAAGGCGTGACCTTCCGGGTTTTATTCTTCCCGCTGCTGCTACTCTCTTTTTCGGCAAATCGATTAGGCGCAGCCTCCTTGCAAAGGGAGCACGTGAGGGACAGCCTGTACAATGTCATTCGCTCGAACAGCCCCATGGACACCTCGCGCATACTGGCGGAGATCGATCTTGCTTATCAATACCGAGTGAGCGATGCGGACAGTTGTCGCCACTATGCGCTGCTGGCGCTCCGCAAAAGCGAAGAACAGGATTTTGCAAAGGGAGTGGGCCGCAGCATCAATGTGCTGGGCTTATGGCATTACAATCTCAATCAGTACGATTCGGCTGCTGTCTACTTTCGCAGATCTATTGACATTTTGGCAAATGTCCCTGACAACCAAGGTCTAGCTCTGGGCAAGAACAATTTGGGCCTTGTTCATGAGCTCAGGGGCGCACCTGGTGAAGCACTCGAAAGCTATTTTGAAGCCCTCGGGCTGCTCGAAGAGATCCAAGACCAAGCCAATCAGAGCATTGTGCTCAACAATATTGCATTACTCCTCATTGATCTGGAGGAATACGATCAGGCCGTAGAATACCTTCACCGCAATCTGGCGCTCGACAGCCTTCGCGGCGATTGCGAGGGCATGTATATGGGCTATAACAACCTGGGCATCGCTTACAGCAAAGTTCAGGATATCGCGCAGGCACAGAGCCATTACCGTCAAGCGCTACTCAAGGCTGAGGACTGCCAAAGTACTTATGGGCAGATCATGTCGCATCACAACCTCGGTGATCTGGCCTTGCGTTCGGGCGATCGCGATCTTGCTGCCTTCCATTTTGGCGAAAGCCTCAAAGCGTCACGAAAACTGGAAGATCGACTGCCCGCCCTCTACCCACTGGCAGGACTTACCCGGGTGGCCATCGAAATGGAGCAACACAGGCTGGCTCTGCAATATGCTAAAGAAGGTTACAACACCGCCAGAGAATGGAACCTGCCCAAGCGGGAAATCGTTTTTGCAGACTTGCTATACCGCACTTACAAAGAGATGGGGCGCTACGCCGATGCCTTAAGACAACTCGAAGTATGCAATCAGCTTAAGGACAGCTTGTCAAGAGTAGAGGAAGCCAAGAGTTTGTCTGAAATCAATCTGCGGCACAGCCTGGCTCAGATGAAGCAGCAAGAGGCCATTGAGCGGGCTGAAAACGAAGCTAAGGCCCTGCAAATAGAAATGATGCAATTGGAAAGCCGGCGCATGCAAGCCTTAATTGCATTCCTGATTATCGTATTGCTGCTCTGTGTAATTCTCGGACTTTATTTCTACCGAACCATGCGCATTACAAGGAGGAAAAACAAAACGATTGAATTGCAGAAAGCAGAAATACAAAGGCTCAATCACTACCTCGAAAATAAAGTTGCAGAACGCACCCGGCACCTCAGTCGATCGAATCAAAAGCTCCGGGAGATCAATTTTCACAATGCCCACATAGTGCGTGCCCCTCTTGCCAATATTCTGGCCCTCGTACATTTGCTCAAGGAGGATGCCAACTTGGATTCACAGAGCAGAAAAGAGCTCATCGATGCCTTGCAAGATGTCGCGGAAAATCTGGATCGCGCCCTGCACAGCGTGAGAAGTACATTGGAAGAAGGGGAAGCATAGCCTGCTTCAGACCAGCATAAACAGCTTCATCACTTTCCTGCAAAATCTGCTATTACCGACTCTTTCGAAAAAAGCAGCCCTCCCATCTTTGGTGAGCAGTCATGAAGCAGCTCACTCCCTCTGGCGATGGCTATGTTTCGAGCCACGTGTGCAGGCAATGCTCAGCAAGGGTATTAATCTTAAAAAATGCAAATCGAATACTCTATAAACAATTTATTTTATATATTTTATCGTACCCCAAAATTTAGAATTATGCCAATTTCACTCTTATCAAAAGTCGTAAACGGAATAAAAGGCGGAGTAAATGCCACAATCAAAGGAACTGCCGATGTAGGCTCCACCCTAGTGAATTCCGTAAAGAATGTAGCTGTGACCACCATCAAAGGCACAGGAGAACTCATCGTGAAAGGCCTGCAAGTACCAGCCTCCATCGTGAAGGGGGCGATTGATGGGCTCTCAGAGCTTGGAGTATCCTTGGTGCGCTCTATCAAGGGTATCGTGGACGGTGCTGTACAAGGCGCTATGGAGTCCGGTGTGCCTCAAGAGGATGCCGTGCGCGGTACCGTAAGCCAAGCCATACACAGCGCCAAAGACCTCGGAGCGGATGTAGCATCCGTGGCCGTTGAGGCGGTAAAAGGTGCCATCAGTGGTGTGAAGCAAGTGGGTGGCGACTCTGTGAGCGCTACCAAAAATGCTGTTCACGCCGCTTTGGATGCCAGCAAGGAGATAGGCAATGAAGCGCTTGAAAGCGTGAAAACTGCCCTCCACGAAACCGTTGATGGCGCCAAAGAAATCATCGACGAAGTAAAAGCGAAGGCTTGATTCCTTGGCTTTTCTCGATGAAAAATTGCAACCCGGCTCCGGCCGGGTTTTTTATTTGCAGGTAGCGCAATAGATCGGGAGTGCTCCACCCCACTGAGGTAGCCATGAGGCCCCCTTTGGCGAAAGCCGGAATGATTATTGCGTATAGGACATCAACGATAGTCTGTGTAGGACAAGTAAGGACTGCTGATTTGGGTAGTAGTTCAAGCCCGAAGCTATTGCCTTCACGCCAAAGAAAATGCTACATAATGAGAAATAAAATGTGTGTGCATCAGAGATTTGTCTACTTTTGTGGGCTGAATGATACTTTACACCCCATTCATGGCCATGTCGGCTAGGCTTTCCAAATTGCTCGCCATAATGCTCGTGGCTCTCGTGAGCTCTACCCTTTTCGCTCAGGAGGTATTCTTCTCGGTGCCCGGAGCTGCCCATGTAGAGGCTTTTGAGCTTGAACTGACCAGCGAAGCTTCAGCACCCATCTACTACACCCTCGATGGTTCAGAGCCCACTGCGCGCTCGGGCATTCTGTACTCGGAGCCTGTGTCCATAGACCGCACGCTCCTGGTGAGGGCCAGAGTGGAGGGCAGCGAGAGGGGGCCGATCAGCGCTCAGGTGTATACGCGATTGGATCCATCTTTGAGCGATTTTAGTTCCGATATGCCCATTGTGATTCTGCATGAATTTGATGAGCCCATTGAGCACGGGGTGCGCAGTGTGGCCTACATGGGCATCATCGATGCGAATGAGGAAGGCCGAAGCTCCATTGGCAATGCACCGCAGCTCTTGAGCCGCATTGAGACCAATATACGTGGTACTAGCTCCGCTACCTTTCCCAAAAAGCAATATGCCACCCGCCTCATCGACGAAGACGGCAACAATCGCAATGAGGAGCTGCTGGGCATGCCCGCTGATAATAATTGGATCCTCCACGCACCCTACAGCGACAAAACCCTTATGCGCAATGTGGTAGCCTTTCAGCTGGCCAGAGATATGGGATGGTATGCTCCGCGCACACGCTATGCCGAACTCTTCCTCCACAGCGGCAATGATGAGCTCAGTGAGGCGCATTACCATGGTGTGTACGTCTTTTTCGAGCGCATCAAATGGCATGAAGAGAGGGTGAATATCGATCGGCCTGGCGATGTAGACTCCGATAGCCATGCCACCGAAGCCTTCATTTTCAAGGTAGACCGGGATTGGGATCTATTTACAGATCGGGGATCGGCATTTGACCTGGTGCGCCCCCAAATGGATCTCATCGACGAGGGCAGCTTCAATTGGCTAAGAAATCATCTCAACGCCGTGGAAGAGTCCCTTTTCGGGCCCAATTCTTCCGACCTATCAGAGGGTTATCCCGCCTATATCAACGTAGCTTCCTTCATCGATCATCACCTGATTACTGAGTTGCTCCGCGAAATCGATGGCTACCGGCTCAGCACCTTTTTATACAAGGATAGCCATGACAAAATCGTGTGTGGCCCCCTCTGGGATTTCAACCTTAGCCTTGGCAATGCTGACTACATGGATGGCTATCAGCCGGAGGAATGGCATTATGAACAGATCGATTCCTCCGCCCACCTGCATGGCTGGTATGGGCAGCTTTTTGCCGATCCCGCTTTTGCAAAAGCCTACAAGCAAAGATGGTGGCAATTGAGAGGGAGCAGCTTCTCGGAGGAGCACCTTGTAAATCTCGTCATGAATATCAAGGGGGAGCTCTCTGAGGCCCAAGTTAGGAATTTTGAGCGCTGGACGGTGCTGGGTGCCTACGTATGGCCCAATCCAGTGGGCTTTGAGGAGCGTCGCAGCCACCGTGATGAGGTAGAATGGATGCTGAATTGGCTGCTCGATCGAGTCGAGTGGATGGACAGGCAGCTAGGGCCGGCCACAGCCCCGCAGCTTATTTACAGTTGGCACTTCGGTCAGGACTTGCCCAACAATACTCCGCTGGAAGAAATCACTTGTACCTACAAGCAGCATGAAGCAAGAACAGCCCACATCACATTTCAATCCTCTTGGAAGGACTATCCTGAGCACGCAAACCCGAGAATGGCCTCCATGGAGCGCCGCAACAGTCCCACCCAGCTCAACTATCAGAGCGAGGGCAAGCAGGGTGCCCTTTACAGCAAATCTGAAATGCGCGGCTTACAAATTCGCCAACCCTTTGTGAGCGCAAGTCGGGAAAACATACTCAACTTCCACTTGCCAGCGGTAGGCTATAAGAACATACAGCTCAGCTTTTCAGCAAAAGATGAAGGAGCCGCAGAGGGCTTTATTGTGGAGTACAGCCTCGATGAGAAAGGCGATCACTGGCAGCCCTACTCAGATCTGCCCTATCCACTGCACGACGATTATCGCGTGTACCACCTGGATTTTAGCAATATACCGAAAGTAGATGGCAATGCACACTTCAAGGTGAGGCTTAGATTTACAGGAAATTACCTCATGCTGAATGAAGGTAATCGCGTCACCTTCAACAATCCTGCTGTATTTGGCGAGGCGAGTACCACGCTCGCTTCGGCTGAGCAAGATCTAATCAAAGAGCTGCTGGTTTACCCAAATCCATGCGATCGCGAGGTGAACTTTATCTACGAAATCGATGAACGGGGCAGCGTCTACCTCGAGCTTTTTGACCTCACAGGTCGCAAATTGATCGAACACAGTGAAAGCCACTTTCCGGGACGCAAGCAATTGCTTATCGATACCTCCCACCTGCCAGGAGGAGCTTATATCTATCGCTTCCACTTTGGGGAGGAGCACTTGAGCGGCAAGTTGATACGGCTCTAAGTGGTACCTACCAAAAAACAAAGGAGAACGATCATATAATATCGTTCTCCTTTCTACTTATTTCGGGCTATGGCTTATTTCAAGTCGAAGCGATCGAGCTCCATGACCTTGTGCCAGGCGGCTACAAAGTCGCGCACAAATTTGGCTTCGCCACCGCTCTCGGCATAGACCTCGGCGAGGGCGCGCAGCTCTGTATTGCTACCGAAGATCAGGTCAACCCGTGTACCTGTCCACTTCTGCTCACCACTTTTCCTGTCCCTTCCGGCAAAGGCATGCTCACCCTTATCGAGGGCCTTCCACTCTGTATTCAGGTCGAGCACATTCACGAAAAAGTCATTGCTGAGCGCACCTACCCTTTCGGTAAATACGCCATATGCGCTGCCATCGTAATTGGTGCCCATCACCCGCATGCCGCCTACCAAGGCCGTCATCTCAGGCGCTGTAAGCGAGAGCAATTGTGCCTTATCGACCAGCATGTCTTCGGCGGAGGCATTGTGCTTGGGAGCGTAGTAATTCCTAAAACCATCGGCTGCGGGCTCGAGATGTCCGAATGATTCCACGTCGGTTTGCTCTTCGCTGGCATCGCTTCGGCCCGGACTGAAGGGCACCTGCACCTCATGACCGGCCTCCTTGGCGGCTTTTTCAACGCCGGCATTGCCCGCCAGCACGATGAGGTCAGCCAGGGATATTTTCTTGCCGCCGGTCTGCTCGCTGTTGAACTCCATTTGTATGCTGCCTAGCACTTCCAGTACCTTTTTGAGCTGAGCGGGATTGTTTACCTCCCAGTCTCTTTGCGGCGCCAGTCGTATGCGTGCGCCATTGGCACCTCCGCGCTTATCGCTGTCGCGGTAGGTAGAGGCAGCCGCCCATGCAGTACCCACCAATTCGGCTACACTCAGGCCGGCATCGAGCACTTTTGCTTTTAGGCTAGCTACATCATTGGTATCCACAAGGGGGTGATTGGCTGCGGGGATTGGATCTTGCCAGATCATATCTTCTGCCGGCACCTCAGGCCCCAGATAGCGAACCTTGGGCCCCATATCCCGGTGGGTGAGTTTGTACCAGGCTTTGGCGAAAGCATCGGCAAACTCATCCGGGTTTTCATAAAAACGTCGGGAAATCTTCTCATAGGCTGGATCCATCCTCAGAGAAAGGTCGGTGGTGAGCATGAAAGGAGCGTGTTTCTTGCCCGGATCGTGGGCATCGGGTATCAGTCCTTCGCCCTCACCGTTTTTGGGTTTCCATTGCCAGGCTCCGGCCGGGCTCTTGTGAAGTTCCCAATCGTATTTGAAGAGGTTCTCGAAGTAGAGATTGCTCCACTCGGTGGGTTTTTGGGTCCATGCACCTTCCAGTCCACTGGTAATGGTATGGGCGCCGTGACCGCTGTGGAAGGTATTCTTCCATCCCATGCTCATCTCCTCGATAGATGCCCCAGCGGGCTCAGCACCGATGTACTCGCCCGGATCGGCTGCTCCGTGGGTCTTTCCGAAGGTATGCCCTCCGGCTATCAGGGCCACAGTCTCATAATCGTTCATCGCCATGCGCCCAAAGGTTTCGCGGATGTCGTGGGCAGCAGCCAGGGGATCCGGCTTGCCATTCGGGCCCTCGGGATTCACATATATCAATCCCATCTGCACCGCGCCGAGGGGATTTTCCAGTTCGCGCTCACCTGAATAGCGCTTATCACCAAGCCACTCGGCTTCAGGCCCCCAGTACACATCTTCTTCGGGCTCCCAGATATCGGGGCGCCCCCCTCCAAAACCGGCTGTCTTAAAGCCCATGGATTCGAGGGCCACATTTCCCGTAAGGATCATCAGGTCGGCCCAGGACAGCTTCTTGCCGTACTTTTGCTTGATTGGCCAGAGCAATAGCCGCGCCTTGTCGAGATTGGCATTATCGGGCCAGCTATTGAGGGGTGCAAAGCGCTGAGCACCTGTGCCTCCCCCACCCCTACCATCGGCTATGCGGTAGGTGCCGGCGCTGTGCCAAGCCATTCGGATAAAGAAGGGTCCATAGTGCCCATAATCGGCAGGCCACCAATCCTGCGAATCGGTCATCAAGGCGTGTAGATCCTTTTTCACGGCCTCGTAATCCAATTTTTTGAACTCCTCGGCATAATTGAAGTCCCCGTCCATGGGATTGGACAAGGAGGAGTGTTGCCGCAAAATATGAAGCTTTAATTGATTGGGCCACCAATCCTGATTGCGCGGCCCTGCACCTGCACTTTGGCGCATGGCACCTCCTGTGAAGGGGCACTTGGCCTCCTTATTCATAGCATATGAAGCTGAACTTTCGTTAATTCCGTTTCCCATGATTCTAAATTGATTTAAGTGATTTATGCCCGCATCGGCGCTGAGCTAATGCCCGCTGAAAATACAGATATTCTTAAAATTCACCGCTGCATTGCGGCAATTTAACGTTCATTAAGCCGTGTCGAAGGCCAAATGCCGGGAGACGGGCCGTGGTCGTCGGAAAGGCCCGTCCTGAGGCCCGGGATTTGGGATGGGTATTTTTTCGATGCTTTCGCAAAATGGCCCCTTCTGCCAGCATTTTCTTAGCTTCGTAGAGAGATGAAGCGATTCCAAATCAACCTACAGAGCAGATACTTCACATGCATCCTGCTCCCTCTGGTCTTTGCCATGAGCATGGGTCTCTTGCCTCCCCTGATGGGGCAGCCCGACTACAGCGCGATGAACAATTGGGCCTACCATCCCGACAAGCAGATAAACCTCTTGGCGAACTACAATCTCGACATCGCCATCATCGGCCCCGGCATGACGGTCGACAGCGTAATCGCCGTGGACAACAAGGCCACAGAAAACACTGGCCTGGACATATTTTTTGTGCACCCAACCTTCCTCAGTGGCGGCTATACCGAACCCGATAATGTAGCCTTGAACGAGCAGCCTCTGAGCAGCTTGCTGAGCGGCATCATCGCGCAGGGAGGCTTGCTTGCGCAGTACGGACGATTTTACGCACCGCGCTATCGGCAGGCCACGCCACCCACATTTTTGGGGACACCCGATGCAATGGCACAGATACAAGCCCTGGGCACAGCCTATGCCGATGTGAGGGCGGCATTCTTGCACTACCTCAGCCACGACAATCAGGGCAATGACTTCATTCTTGCAGCTCACTCTCAGGGCTCCTACCTGTTGTCCATGCTGCTTCGGGAAATTATCGCTCCTGATGAGGATCTCAAAAGCCGCATGCTGGCCGCCGTGCCGGCCGGTATGGTATCGGTATACGATGTCCCGGGTTCAGGGCCGGGTGCCTGGTGGGAGGACATCAAGCTGTGCACGGAAGTGGATGAGTGCCATTGCGTGATGACTTGGCGCTCCTATGGATTTGCAGGAGCAAGCGGTATCAATCCCGGCCACCCCGCTTACAATGAGCTCGCAGTGGATAGCGGCTGGATACAGCGCAGCATCGAGGCGGAGGATTGGGTATATCAGGACTCCCTCTACTACGGTGATGCTCCTCAGCCCCTGCGGTATTTTATCGAACCCAATGGGGGCGACACTTACGGTACAGGCACGGGATTTGTGGCCTTCGATGGGCTCTACAGCATCCGGCACCGGCGCCTGGGGCCGCAGGCAGTGGGCTTCGAAGTGATCTACGATCCCGCTGAAAATGACCAAAGACCCGATGTGATGGCCGAAGATGCCTCCGATCCGCTCTTTCCCTTTTGGGGTTTTCACCGCAAGGACTATCACATCTATCTATGGGCACTCCTGCAGCAGCTCGAAGCAAAAATGCAGGCTTGCCAAAGCTTGTCGAGTCCGGCTCAAGTAGAAGTGCATCGAGAGAACCTAAGCCTGTATCCCAATCCGAGCAATGGATGGGTTCGACTGCAATACCGGGGCAAGAAAATGCTCCACGAAGAGCTAGCCGTGTACGATGCCCAAGGCCGGGTGCAGCGCCTGAGCAAAAGCGATGCCGGAGGCAGGATCGACCTGCGGGGACTCAGCGCAGGCGCCTACGTGATTCAAAGCTCCAAAGGGGCTGTCCGGGTGCTGCTACTGCCCTAGCCCGGTACGGGAGGGCTCCGCAGTTGTGGCTTATCCAAGGCTGTGCGAAGCATAGGCCCTGCATTTTTCTATCTTTGGGCATCATTTTTAGCGCAGGTGCTTCTGCCTGTTCGTATTGGCAAATGATTATGGCTAACATTTTCTCCTACAAAGGTTTCACCCCGGTAGTACATCCAAGTGCCTTCGTACATCCCAATGCCACGGTGACCGGCAATGTGATCATAGGCCGCGATGTGTACGTGGGGCCAGGTGCAGCCCTGCGCGGCGATTGGGGCCGGATCGAGGTAGGCGACGGCTGCAATATTCAGGAAAATTGCACCTTGCACATGTTTCCCGGTAAGAAGGTAGTGCTGGAGCCCTCGGCCCATGTAGGTCATGGAGCCATCATCCACGGGGCTCATTTGGGGCGCAATTGCATGATCGGGATGAATGCCGTCATCATGGACGGTGCCCATATCGGCGCCGATAGCATCGTGGGAGCGCTGAGCTTTGTCGCCGCCGAAAAGATCATACCGGAGCGAAGCCTCGTGGTGGGCAATCCCGGGAAAATTGTAAAAACAGTAAGCCCGGAGATGATCGCCTGGAAGAGCAAAGGCACGGCCCTCTATCAAAGCCTCCCCCAAAGCCTGCGCGAAAGCCTCATTGCCTGCGAAGCACTGGAGGAGGAAGAAGCAGGGCGACCCGATCAGGAATTGCTATACGAGGAATGGAAAAAGGTGCAAGGCAGCGACGATTCCGAGGCTGGTGAATGATGCCTCATATTCTGGCGCTTTTTGGCCTTTTTATAGCCTTTCCTTAAGGTCTCCTTCTTCGTCGGAAAAAAAATAAACGCAAGCTTAATCCTGCCTTCATATTGGAAAAACACTGCTGAAATAGATTTGTAGTATGGATCTAATACATTGATTGCGCCATGCGTTCACTGCTCATTTTGTTTTGCACAGGAATTGCTCTTGCCTCTTGCACAAAGGATAGGGACTTGGATTTCTCACCCCGCACCAATGAGCTGGGTTTCGAGCTCATATATTACTGGGATTTCAACAGTACTGAGACCACGCACAGCCTGATCGAACCGGTATCGGCCGTGGCCTACACATCCATCTTTTTCGAAGGAAATTACTTTGACGCCGTATCCGATGGCAGCGACTTCAACCTCCGCGAAGAATCGGAAAGCGGAGCTGCCTTGCGCTTGAGAAATCCTTCAGATCACCTCGATATCGAATTTTCCAGCGAGGGCTATGAGGAAATTCTGCTGAGCTATGCCTTGATGCGAACAAACAATGGTGCGCGGAAGCAAAATATCTCGTACTCTGTAGATGGGGGCACTAATTTTCTCACAGCGGGATTGATAGATGCAGAGCTGGATGTGAGTGAGGATTGGCAGCACATTCAAATCAACTTTTCAGGCGTCCGCGCCGTGAACAACAATCCCCAGGTAATCATTCGGCTATCCATGGCCGAAGGCAACAGTAACACCTCCGGCAATCAGCGCATGGACAATCTGGCGATTGATGCCAGGCCCATGGATCGATAAGTCCGACTATCTCTAATATGGCTATTTCGAAAATGCTTTTAGCGGCAGCATTGGGTCTTTTATCCATTTTTGCCGAAAGGGAAAGCCCAAAAAGTGAAGCCGGAAGGCGCCCCATCAAGCTCGAGGCGGAATACTTCATTCAGATCGGCATTCCCGAGCCGAGCGATATCTGCATCAATCCATACACTAATCACTTCTATGTGGTGAGCGATGACGGAATTCTCTTCGAGATGGATATCAAGGGCAGGCCGCTCAGGGAGGCTGCCTTTCGGGGCTTCGACTTTGAGGCGGTATACGCCGATTCTCAATTCGTGTACGTGGTGGAAGAGTATACCCGCAAAATTCGTCTCTTCGATCACAAGAACCTCGAACTGCAGCGCACGGTGCATCTGCCATACTCCGGCGGGCGCAACAAGAGTTATGAATCCTTCACTTTCAATCGGGCCACAGGACGTTTCGTGCTGCTCACCGAGAAGGATCCCATCTACCTCTTTGAGCTTGACTCGGGCTTTCGCATCGTGAACGAATGGGATATGACACATTTGGCTTCCGACATCTCTGCGGCCACCTATCACGATGGCTATTTGTGGCTATTGAGCGATGAGGACATGCATGTGATTCAATTGGATGCGCGGAGCCGGGAGGAGCTCGGGCGGTGGTATGTCCCCATCATCAACCCGGAGGGCCTCGCTTTCGACAAAGAGGGCAATATGCTCATTATCTCCGACGACATGGAAAGACTTTACGTATTCAAAGATCCCAGGAAATGATGCAAAGAATCTTGTTGCTGGGCTTGCTTTTGCAGGGAACTGCAGCTCTGGCGCAAGTCACCCTGAGCAATGGAAAGCACGTGATGGAGCTGGGCGGAGCACTATCGACCTACTACAACCACAGGGTGATAAAGCCGGAAGCAGCCAACCAAAGCCTCAACAAGAACCGATACCGCCTGCGGGATGCGCAGATACAACTCGAGGGGCGCATTGAGGACCTCTACGAATACGAGCTGCAGGTGGACTTTGTCGATTTGGCTTCCTTCAGCACAGGCGAGATCGACCCTGAAAATCCGGGCTTGATGGATGCCTACATACGCTACAAGGGATTGCGCTTTGTAGATGTGCAAGTGGGCTATGGAAAGCTCTTCTACTCGCGGAGCTCCTTGGTGCCCTTCTCCTACACCCCATACTGGCAGCGGGCTCAGCTGGTGCGCGGAAATGTATTCTCCCGCCGCGATGTGGGTATCACCCTGATGAAAAACTTCTGGCGACAGCGCATCAATGTCTATGCGGGTATGTACACGGGCCTCGGTGAGGTAACCCTGCGCGGCGATAATGATGCCAGCGGACAACCGGAATATGTGGGCCGCGTGGATTTTGCCTATCCGGCGCGCTACCGCTACCGCGACATCGACACCCGGCACAGTCCCCTATTTATGTTTGCCCTTGGGCTCAACGGTCGCTACTCCAATAAGGTACTTCCGGAGGGCCGCAGCTTCCCTGCCTTTTCCACCGGTGAGTTTGGACTCAAGGTGATCAATGGGGAGCGCTATGTATACGGTGCCGACCTGAGCTGGCAGTACATGGGCTTTTCGGGGCAATTTGAGATTCATCAGCTTATGGCTCGGCCCACGCTGCGCAATGATGCCCTGCTGCAGGGACTCCCGGAGGAACTCACAGAAGGCATGCTCCTCGCAGGTGGCTACATGGCTCAGCTCAACTACTTCTCCCGCCGCCTGAGGAGCATTTTTTCACTGCGCTTCGAGGAGCTTGACCTCAATGACCTCGTCCCCGGAAATTCGCAGCGATTCTCCTGTGCGGTGGCCTATCAGATCAAGGGCTTCGACTCTATGATTAAGTTTCAATATTTCAATATCCTGAGCGAGGAAGAAATCGACCCACTGCGCTGGACGGAGCAGTTTCGCATTGGGTGGCAGGTGCGCTTTATGTAGAGCCGTGGGATTGGAATTCGTGATTATGCGTTGAACCTGAATTATGCATTAGAATAATGAAAAGTGGCATTGACCGCTTCAATTTTGGCAAATAAGCCATCCATCCAAGGTCTCCTTTTGGCAGGCAGGGCTATTTTCAGCACCTTTTTGT
>SLDS01000159.1 GCA_007125175.1 Flavobacteriales bacterium | reverse complement strand
CCGGATCGATGTTGATGTATGGGTCGAGCTTTTGGATGGTCACCGAGTAGCCCCGGCCTTGCAATAGCTTGGCCAATGATGCTGAGATGATGCCCTTACCGAGTGATGAAGTAACCCCGCCTGTTACAAAGATGTATTTGGTCTGCTGACCCATGACTGCCGAATTGAAAAGTGTAACTACGGGAAACAAAGTTAACATTTATCCCTTCACGGCATCGACCGTTCTTTGATTTAATTGGTCAACATAGGGCGGTGAATGGAAATGGATGCGATGGGTGTGATGGCTTCAAAGAACGGCCGAGCGAACCAAGGAGGCCGCCACTGCGGGATGAGCCCGTCCGCCCGAAGCCTCATGTGGCAGAAACTGACATATATGGACAAGCGAATAAGACCCCACAACAACCGTTTTAGCGGTTTACAATACCCTGGGGACATGGAAGGGAAATAGCTGAAGCCATTGGGGAGGGCTAAACAAGAATCCCTAATCCCACGGCTAAAGCCGTGGGCTAGGGCTAAAGCACAGAAATCTGGCAGGCTATGCTACTGCGAAGGCCCTTTGAGCACTCCAAGCCGGATTTTTTATACAGATATGGGAGTCGATTGCTATATTTGTATAAAATGATGTGATGATACCAAGAAGTATTGCTCCGTTATTGCATACCTACAGCAAGGAGTTTAGGGCTGTGATGCTGGTAGGTCCGAGGCAATCCGGAAAGACAACCTTGGTGATGCAGGCCTTTGCTCACAAGCCTTATGTGTCCCTGGAAAATCCGGATGAAAGACAGCTGGCTGAAGATGACCCCAGGGCTTTTCTAAACCGTTTTCCGGAAGGGGCTATACTCGACGAAGTCCAGCGGGTGCCTTCCTTGTTCAATTACCTTCAGGAAATCATTGACAAGGCTGATGAGGATGGCATGTTCATCCTTACGGGTAGCAATAATGCGTTGCTTCGGGAGAATGTGAGCCAGTCGCTCGCAGGTCGCATGGGGGTCTTGTACTTGCTGCCACTTTCCTACCAAGAGTTGAATGCTCATGGCTCGGGCGAGGTGTCTTTGAATGATGCTATATTAAAAGGTACTTACCCTGAAGTACATCAGAAGAACCGCACACCGGAGTTTTGGTATGCCTCTTACATCCGCACCTATGTAGAACGAGATGTACGACAAATCAAAAATGTCGACAACCTTCAGCTTTTCAACAAGTTTCTGATGCTTTGTGCCGGACGTATCGGGCAACAGCTCAATGTATCATCCCTAAGCAATGAATGCGGCATCGATGTGCGAACAGTGCAATCCTGGCTTTCTATTTTGGAAATGACCTACATCATCAAACTTCTTCCACCTTATTACCGAAATTTCAACAAGCGTATTGTCAAGTCGCCCAAGCTCTACTTTTACGATACAGGTTTGGCTTGTTCGCTCCTCTCCATCCGCCGTGCAAATGAATTAGCTCTCTCGCACTTCAGGGGTGCACTGGTAGAGAACTACCTCATTATGGAGTGCTTCAAAAACAATAAAAACCTCAATCGGGGACAGTCCTTTTACTATTGGCGAGACAACAACGGTCTGGAAATAGACTTGATACTGGATTCAGGCATTGGCTTCCTTCCTGTGGAAATCAAATCAGCCCAAACCTACCATCCTGAACTCAGCAAGAACCTCAGGAAAATTATGCAAATCAGCGGATCATCAAAGGGTGTGCTCTTGTATGATGGTGATCAGGAATTTCAAAGCAGCGAGGGAGTGCGTGTGCTTAACTGGCGTAACTTTGTGATTGACTAATCCTTAGATAACCCGCGTTTACACTTGCGCTGCTTAGCGCCAAAAGCATTCACTGCGAAACCGAAGTAACTGAAGAGTTGATTGCTAATCGGCTCAGGGATCCGGCAACAAACTTCTGCGCTGCCGGATCGGACAGGTTTTGACAAACTTTCAGGTCGCATCTGCGAAGTCCCTTTGAGCATTCCAAGCCGGATATTTTATACAGATATGGGAGTCGATTGCAAGATTTGTATAAATCGTACCCGGCATTGAAGGGAAAACTTTGAAAAACGGTAAGACTGCATAAAAGCCTAAAGTGCCAATCAGCATTCCCTCAAAATATACCTTCTGCTTCGGCCTTCTCCTTCGGGATGGAGTATGCCTTCATCAGATAGTTCCTGTAGGTCGCGGGTAGCGGTGGCTTTGGAGGTGCCGGTAATGCCCATGTATTTTTTGGCGCTCATGCCTCCTTCGAAGCTGCCCGGCCCTTGTTCCCACATTTTTCGCAGCACCTTGAGCTGGCGGGGATTCAATTGATCCTTGAGGTTGTCAAAGAAGCGCATTTTGCGGATTGTAAAAGCTATTTGTTCTTCTGCCTGCCGCAAGGCTTGATCGATCACTCCGATAAAGTATTGGAGCCATGGGCTTACTTCATTCGATTGCTGTCCCTTCTTGAGTGCGCTGTAGTAGGCCTTTTCATTGGCTTCAATCACTTGTGATAAGCTGATGATGATAGGATTGCCTGCATACTGAGAAAGCGCCTTTTCGGAAAGGGCCCGCCCGATCCTGCCATTCCCATCTTCGAAGGGGTGTATGCTTTCGAAATACAAATGGGCAAGGGCCGAACGAAGTGGTGCATGCACCATGGCATGCTTGCCCCCCGGAGCAGTGTCGTTGAACCACTCGATGAAGGCTTTCATTTCCTGAGGAACACGGCTTGACGGAGGGGCTTCGAAGTGCACCTTTTCGCGCCCGGCGGCACCTGACACTACCTGCATGGGCTCTGAGGATGCGCGCCATACGCCGGCCTTCACATATTGATTGCCCTCCATGAGTAAGCTGTGCCAGGTACACATTTCCTTCTCACTCAAAGCCGAGTCAAAAGTCTTCCTGACATGTAGCATCATCCGCACCACACCGCCGGCCCTTTTGTCTCGTACTATTTCGGGCTTGGTATTAAGCCCCAAGTTGTTCCTGATTGACGACATCAGGTCATCACGGTGGATATATTCACCTTCAATCGCTGAGGTCTTTAGGGTTTCGGCAAGGAGCGAGGCTATATTCACTTCGCGGTCAACCTCAGCGTTTGCAGCACCCAACATGCCACTCAACCTGCCTATGCGCTCCGTGCAAGACAGGATGAGGTCGAGCACTTCATCGATGTTATAAGTGAATTTGGGCCAATCCGGAAGTTGCCAATTGTAAGCCATGAGCCAAATATAAGCATTAATCGGCTCAAAAATATAGATATTCTGAGCCGATTAGGGTGCTTAATCGGCTCAACGAATCGTTGATGCATTCTCTTAAACCGATTAATTGGTTAGCTGCACAACCGGTGAAAGAATTGCGATGGACTTAGCCGTTAAGGAGAGTCCAGAATACAACATTCACCACAAAGGCTGGTAGTGTATCTTTCAGTATTGCTATTCTCAATATTGGAACCAATCGCCTTGCCCGCTGTAATGCTAAGCTTAGCTTCTCACCATCCAATTTTCCAACTTGAGCTCTTTCAAATGGCGGAAGTCCTTCGTATTGTCACTTACGAGAATCATTTCATTTGCTAAGGCAGTGACACCTATGATGAGATCAAACTCATCGTGCATTGGCGTTCCGTTTTTTCTCAGAAGCACTTTATGCTTTGCATACGAATCTACAATTCCGAAAATCGGGACGATTGTGAGGCCATTCACAAAATTATCAACGGCTTTGTGCGACTTAGCCCGAAAAATTCATCTGGATGAGAAATATCTGGGCATAAAGTGCTATATTTAAGGTGTATAAATCAAAATAACACACTTTATAAAAGCGCCCAGATATGAGCAATGAAAGTACGGTAT
>SLDS01000079.1 GCA_007125175.1 Flavobacteriales bacterium | reverse complement strand
GCGCTTGTCGGTACATGGACATAGGACTGAGAGAAGGTAAATGTATGGAATTTTCTGCGTGATACTGGAAGGGCTGGGCACAGTATTTGTACCTTTGGTGCTAACACAATATCCAATGACACTATGAAGCACATCCTTCTACTCGGTCTGCTGTGGGCCTTTGCTATACAAAGTTACGGACAGGAAATACGCATGACCGAAGATGCCCGAAAAGAGTATTTAAACAAAAGGCAAGATCGACAGCGCAATCAGCAACAAGTGCAAAGAGCTCCTGACAAGGAAGTATCTAGGGCTGATGGCACCAATATGCAAATGGCCTATGCCGCCATTGAACTGCTCCGCGATGAAGCAGATGAAGGCTACAGGGTAGAGCTTGATCTTGGTACCGGACGTCAAATAGACCGTCAGGTGAAAGAATTCTTTGCCGAGCTCGAGCAGCTAGGAGCAGCGGACGGCTATCTAAAATCTGATATCGACTATATTCAGTACCTCGCCACCCGAGATTGGGAGGTCTTTTCAGTGACCCGCCACTTGCATGAGCGCAAAGGCTATCCCATTATTAGGCTTTACGTGCGCAAGGCCGTGCCCGTGGATTAATGGGTATATTCGGAAGCAGGGTAAAGAGCAATGACTACTGTAAAACGAAGCAAGAGCGAGAGGAGGTTATTGGTACTCTTTTACCTGCTCACGGGATATATTTTACTTCAATTTGCTTGGTGGGCCTATCTACTTATTGACCTCAGCAAGAAATACTATGCCCCCGAAGGCGCAGAAGTATTGAAGCTTAAAGTTTGGATGGTAGTCGGCGAGGGAAGTGTTTTTCTCCTGTTTCTGCTGGCAGGTCTCTACATCATGCAACGTACGATTCGCAAGGATATCGTCTTGATGAGGCAGCAACGCAATTTTTTGCTCTCGATTACCCATGAGCTTAAGACCCCTATTGCTGCCATCAAGCTCTGCCTGCAGACTTTGCAGAAGCGAAGCAAACTCAATGAAGCGCAAAGAGAGCCCTTGCAAAAAAGCGCCATTGACAATACAGAGCGCCTGCACAAGCTGATCGACAATGTACTCCTCGCAACCCGTATTGATAGCCAAGAAATTCCGGTTGGAGAAGGGCCCACAGAAATCTCATCTCTCACGGAGAGCATCTGCACCGATTTGGCAAAGACCGTAGCGAGCGACACCGAAATTCGCAGCAGCGTAAGTCCCGGTTTGCATGCCCGAATCGACGAACAATCTTATAGCTCCATCCTGATCAACCTCGTGGAAAATGCAGCGAAATATGCAGGTGGTGAAACGGTTCAAGTAAGTTTGATGCCAGATAAAGAAGGCTCTTACCTTTTGCTAAGCGTCAGCGACTCCGGCCCGGGCATTCCTTCATCGGAGCGCCTGCACATCTTCAAAAAGTTTTACCGAATGGGAAATGAGGAGACACGCAGCCAAAAGGGCACTGGGCTGGGCCTCTACATTGTCTCCGAATTGCTCAGAATGGCAGGTGGCAAGATTTCGATAAATGACAATGAGCCAAAGGGCAGTACCTTCCTTTGCAAAATTCCCGCCTACAATACAGACACAAAGCGGTAGCCTCCAAGTGCAGTTTGATCCACAATACAGTAGATTTTAAAATCTTCGAAATTCACAGCTTAGAAAATCGCTGGCGGATACCAAATGCTTATATTGAACCTGGAGCTGTAAAAGCACAGTCTGATATCTGCAAACGCAGAGCAAGCTACAAAAGCAGAGCTTGTCTACCTCCCGATCCCGCGTTGTCGTCTTGGAATATTGCTCCCTACAATGTTGAGGTTGCCAGCCTTCACGCATTCACCACTGTTCACATTGAGCACTATGAAATAGGTGCCATCCGGGTGGTCATTGCCATCAAAGGCAAATGCAGGCGCAGGCTCACCTATGCCTCCGGGTGTGCCTACACGGTAGTCATCAGACTCAAAAATCTGTGTGCCCCAGCGGTCGAAAATTTCCAGGCGCGTGCCGGGAAAAATATCCAATCCCGGTACGGCAAAGCGTTCATTTCTCTGATCACCATTGGTGGTAAGTACATTTGGCACCTTCTCCAAATCGATGTTTCTTAGACTATCCATTCGGGTGTCTTCAGCGAGGTATACCGAAGAATTGGAAAATCCCAATTGTGCACACTGATCAAACACCTCTACCTCAATGAATGAAAATCCGGGTAGGGGCTCGAAGAAAGTTTCTGCCGCATCATTATCCGAAAAGAAGCCGTTGCCCTCTAGCTCGATCCAGCGGTATGAATACTCTCCGGCACCGCCTTCTGCAGTGACTTTGAAGAACAATGGGTTCTCCGGGCATATTCGTTTGTCCAGCTCCATACTGATTTCCAAATCCTCATACTCGGGATAAGTCACCAGCACACTGTCTGATACTTGGGTACCACAGGTGTCAGTGACTGTAAGGAATACCGTTTGAGACTGGACAAAAGCGACCTGAAGTACCTCGCTTACGCTGAGCGCAGGGTTCCAGGCAAAAATATATTCGCTGCTGTCAGCCACATTTCCATCGCTTACCTGAGCGACAATCTCCACAGGCATGCCGGGGCAGAGCGGTGTGGCCAATTCTGGCAAGCTCAGCGAGAGCGGTGGCGGAATATTATTGGTGACAAGCACACTATCCAGAATAACCTCAAACTCGCATTGATCCAATAACTCTACATAGTAATACTGTTGATCGGGCGGCACAGGCACCCATGTTGCCCCTGCGGTGGTATCAGCCCCCTCCCAAATGAAGATATACGGCCCCACACCGTCCAGACCCTCCGCAATCACAATCACCGAATCGGCCGGGCAAGTCACAACCACATCTTCGGTGGCGGAACTAATGCTATATGGCTGGATGATGGGTATACTGGCGATAGCCGTATCCAAACCAAAGCAGGTCTCGAAAATCACAAAAAAGTCGAGGAAAATGGTATCGGCTGCATTGGGATTCGGAAATGTTGTGATGTTGAACTGCAGAGTATCCACTCCATCGCTGAAGGCAAAAAGTGTATCGTTCTCGCCAAGTACATAATCCACATTTTCAACAGCTGTGCCACCGTATGATACTGTTATGGAGCCCACTGGCGCACCCTCCGGACGGGTCAGCTCAACGAGGGGTGAGAAGCAACCCGCTACGACCACATTTTCGAATCCGGTTCCTTCAAGATTTACTCCTGGAAGAGTGGGTGTTACATCTACAAATACCTCGCCTGCTGCAGTGAAGGATCCCTTGCGGAGAAATACCGCAGATTGGAAGCCCTGATCGACCGCATTACCAATGGCCAGCTTGATGTGATAGGTTTCCCCACAAGTGATGGGAGAGCGGGCCGTTAGCGTGACTGTATGCCCATTCAGCGTGCTCGAAATGGAGTTGGGCACATTGTTGTTATCAATAAAATATTGGCTGTCTTCGACGAAATTCGGGTTGGCATCGAAGCAGTTCTGAAAACTGCCGCTTCCAGTTGGAGCTCCTCCATTCACAGTGTTCACCCCCACAGGTGTATCCGTGCCGGGAATAAGGGCGATGTTTATCGCATCGTCGCTAAAGGGCCCACTAATGCCCGGGCCACTGAGGAAGAATCCGAATACATCATTGAAATTGGTGCAAGTAAAACTATTGTACTCAGCGCTGGCGAATATGTAATCGAAGATCACGGAATCGGAATCCACTGTAAAATCGAATTCAATGATCGCACAGTTGTTCATGTTTTGCCCGGAAAGGGCCATCAAATCAGGATCATTCTGAAAATTATCAGGCTGGTTGGTAAGGCCCCCGTGGATAATCTCCACATTCGCAGTCGCCATCACCAAACCCTCCTGAATGGGAAAGTTGCTTCCCTGAGCATCGAAGTAGCCCACCTGTACTGTAGTGGTATCACCGGGAAGTCCGTTGTAAGTGATGTTGAAGGCATTCACACCATCTCCCAGCATCACATCGTTGATCAAGTCTGAAACAGTAATTTCCGAATCAGTGGTGATTTGGGCCTTTAGAGGTAGAATTACTGCCAGGCACAGACCAAACAAAAGGGCAGACTTCGAATAGAAATGATTCATGTTAATCGGTAAATTTTGGGGCGTAAATATAGTCATTATCGCACAACGGTGATGGTACCTGTCTTTTCGTAGGTATCCTCTACATCCATTCCCTGATAACGAATGAGGTAATTGTAAACGTTGAGGTTGTTGTGGTGCTCTCCTCCCTGATGAGAACCATTCCATCCTTCATCCATGTCTTTGCTGTGAAAGACCTGCCGACCCCAGCGGTCATATATCCAGATTTCGAAGGAGCGGATATTGGAGCCCTGTACTTTAAAGAGCTCATTCAGTCCATCACCATCGGGTGTAAAGGCTGTTGGCACGAATATCTCCACGGGAGGCGTGGTGGTCCTGCTGAAGGTATCTTCACAGCCCTTGGCATCTTGCACGGTGAGGTGAATGGTGTAGGCCTCCACTCCATTGAATTGATGCTTTGGCGCTTCTTCTGTGCTGGTCTGCCCATCACCAAAATCCCACAAGAATTTGGAACCAATCAAGGGTATGGACTGATTTCTAATCTGTATGCCGTAATAGGGTAAGCGATCGTATTCAAACATGGCTTCAACCTCGCGTATCCGCACCCAGATGCGGCCTTCGGTGCGTGTACCGCAGGTGTCGCGCACTACGTAGTCATAGCGCGTATTCTGCCGGGGAGCTACCCTTAGGGTATCACTCAATTTGCCGGATTGCTTCCACTGATACACATAGCTGCCCAGACCCCCAAATGCCTCAAGCCGCAATAGGGCATCAGTCCGCTCGCAAATGGAGGTATCCGGGGTGGCAATTACCACCACTTCGGGATAATTGAATTCCACGTAAGTGGTATCCTGATCAAAATTTCCGCATTCGTCTTCGGCGCGTATCACCACCTCATTGCCCATGGTGGGATTGTAGAGGAAAAAAGCATTGGTCGTTTGGGCGAGCAAATTGCCATCGCCAAACCAGGAATAAACGATGGTACCGATACCTCCACTCGAATTGGCGGGCATCATCACCTCCTGCAGGCAAGAGGTCACCTCATAGTTTGGCGGAATCATGACGCTCACGTCTACCGGTGGAATGGTAATCTCGATATCATCAAAACCGGTGGCACCACAATCGTCGGTGACCAGGAGGCGTATGGTGGTAGTGCTCCCCACCAGATGCTCCAAAACCTCCTCTTGACCGATTATCTGATTGGTATTCATATCTCTCCAGAGATAGCTATAGGTGCCAAAACCACCTTCTACCTCTGCACTCAGTACAATCTCCTCATCGCATACTTCGAGGGTGAGGTCTTCGGGAAGCTCCACAATGACCGGCGGATACTGTGGCACCTCGACATCAAAGGAGGTACTGACCGAGCCCGCATTGCAGGTATCGCTCACCGTGACGAAAAAGGTATTCGTAAATCCCGGGGAGACCAATATGGAATCGGCTGTGGCTCCATTGCTCCAGGTAAAGCGATATTCGCCGTAGCCGCCCGAGACTTCCGGGACGAGCCATACCTCATCATTGCAGTCCTCGAGCTCAAAGGAGCCGCCAGGCTCAATTTGCAGTGGCTGGGCATCGTTGATATAAATGGTAAAATTGCTCACCAATTCGGCCCCTCCGCAATCGGAAGCGATATTGGTGATGGTAATGTCAAAAGTCATCTGCCCCACCGCCTGACCGGTAAAGGGAGCTGTGAGATTGAAGCTCACCGTATCTACTCCCGGGGGAAAAACAATGCTATCGGGCAAAATAGGAAACACATCTACCCCATTCACAGCAGTACCACCGATATTGAGGTAAGCAACCTCCTGAACTCCCGAGCTTGCCAAAGGCCTGATGAATTCAAGCTTGGCATCACCGCAGCCCCGGTAGAGGGTCGAGTCATTGATGCCCACAGGTATATCGAGGGAGACTTGTACTGCACTATTGGATGAAAATGACTCACTCTCCAGAAATACATAAGACTGCAAGGCCTGATCCACTGCATTAGCTATGGCCAACTTAATGTGATAAGTCTCTCCACAGGTCACATTGGCGAAGGCCGTCATGGTAACCGTGAGCCCAGGAATGGTAATTTCATCCTCGGGGTTGCCGGGGTTGGCGACAAAATAAATGCTGTCAGCAACAAAATTTGGATTGGCCTCAAAGCAATTGTCAAAGTTGACTTCATTCGAAGGGCTTCCTGAATTCACCGTGTTTATACCTACAGGTGTATCTGTACCCGGAATGATGGCGATATTTTCAGCATTGTTTGAGAAAGGCCCATCAATGCCCGGGCCGCTGATGAAAAATCCAAAGACATCATTGAATTGTGAGCAAGTGAAATTGGGATATTCAGCAGACCCGAAAACATAGCGAAACTCGAGCGAGTCCCCGTTGGGCACAAAATCGAATTCGAGTATGGCGCAATTGTTCATGTTTTGTCCGGACAGCATCATCAAATCCGGATCATTTTGCACATTGTTGGCTCCGTTGGTTCCATCGAGCCCTCCGGCAGCTCCCAGAACATTGCCGGTGGTCATCATCATACCGCTGTCAAAGCCGATCACATTGCTCGGACCGATGTACTTTCCAAACTGTTGATTCACTTCATTGGCCGGAATATTTCCGGTAACTTCAATATTAAAAACAGCCACACCGGAACCCAGCAGCACTTCCTGCACCAATTCCTCAGGAGTCATGCTATCATCGATAACTACTTGCGCCCAAGAGGACAAATGAACTACAAGCGCTGCCAACATGAGGACAAGCCTTAACAATCTGTGCATAAATGCAAAAAATTTAGTTTCACGTGTTAGAGGGGTCTCCCCGTACACTCATTGGACGCCCCACAATCTGCAAAGTTGCCCGAAAAAGGGATTCCCTGAACTTCAAAAATAGGCAATTTATGAGGATTAGATGCACTTTTGAATATCACAGACCCCGGCGCTGCCAAGGCTGGGGTCAGCGCCATATCTGAGACCCTGCCTTATCGGCGGTATTTTCATCGCATTCTGGAAGGTCAAAAGCTCCTCCACACTGCGCTAATTATGAAACCCTTACACAGAAAAGCCCCGAAACACCGGCATCATTTGATTTTGCTTGCTTTTCGCAAAAAATCCAGTGAGCACAGGCTTGGGCATTCGCAGAAAGAACGAGCCTCCACCACAGTACAGCCATTTGGCGAAAGCCCGCCCTGAAGCAAGCACTGAACAAATGCAGCAGATTAATGCTTATCTTTGTGCGCTTTACACCATAAATCACTGTGCCTCATGATAACACCTTCTAGCACCCAAACCCACGCCACAGCCGAGTATATCGAAAAGAATAAAGATCAATTCCTAAACGAACTGGTCGAGCTATTGAAAATACCATCCGTAAGCACAGACGCTGCCTACAAGAAAGATGTAATTCGCGCGGCGGAATTCATAAAAGAAAGGCTGCAAGAAGCCGGAGCCGACAATGCCGAGGTGTGCGAAACGGGAGGCTATCCCATCGTGTATGCAGAAAAGATCATCGACCCTGCGCTGCCAACTGTGCTCGTGTATGGGCATTATGACGTGCAGCCTGCCGACCCCTTGGAGCTCTGGCATTCTCCCCCATTTGAGCCCGTGATCAAGGATGGCTTGATCATCGCCCGGGGTGCCGCTGACGATAAAGGTCAAATGTACATGCATGTGAAGGCCTTCGAGGCCATGATGCGCACCAATACATTGAGCTGCAATGTGAAATTCATGATCGAGGGAGAGGAAGAAACAGGCTCAGACAGCTTGGGGCCATTTCTGGAAAAGAACCGTGATAAGCTGGCAGCCGATGTGGTACTCGTAAGCGACACTGCCATGCTGAGCAATGAAGATCCAAGCCTTACCGTGGGCCTGCGGGGCCTCAGCTATGTGGAAGTAGAAGTAACAGGGCCCAACCGCGATCTGCATAGCGGCATCTACGGTGGGGCCGTAGCCAATCCCATCAATGTACTCTGCGAGATGATTGCTTCACTCAAGGATGACAAAGGGCGCATTACCATTCCCGGATTTTACGACAATGTAGCCGTAGTAAGCCCTGAGGAACGCGAAGCCATGAATAAGGCCCCATTTGACCTGGAGGCATACAAAGCCGATTTGGAAATCGACGATGTGCAAGGCGAGGAGGGATACACCACCCTGGAGCGCACCAGTATAAGGCCCACCCTCGATGTAAACGGAATTTGGGGAGGCTATACACAGCCCGGCGCCAAGACCGTATTGCCATCCAAGGCTTACGCCAAAATTTCCATGCGCCTGGTGCCCAATCAAAGTTCCGATGAAATCACAGAGTGCTTCCAAAAGCACTTTGAGAGCATCGCTCCAAGCCATGTGAAGGTGAAGGTAACTCCCCACCACGGCGGTGAGCCCGCAGTTACACCCATCGACTCACCGGCCTTCCAGGCAGCAAGCATGGCCATGATGGACAGCTTCGGCAAGGAGCCCATTCCCATGCGCGGTGGAGGTTCCATACCCATTGTAGCCCTCTTCGAATCGATACTCGGGCTCAAAACCATCCTAATGGGCTTCGGGCTCGATAGCAACAAGATACACTCCCCGAATGAGAATTACGGCATCTTCAATTACTTCAAAGGAATTGAAACCATTCCACTTTTTTTCAAACACTTCGCTGAGATTTCAAAGGAGGCCTGAGTCCCACACCAAGCGCTTTCGGCTGCCACAAAGCATAGCCTACTTGCTCTTGCTGGCAGTGCTCTGCTCCTGCAATTACGAGGATGTGGAGGTGAGGGAGATTAAAAAGCTCTCCATCCACCGCCTCGATAAGAGCGGAATTGATTTTAGCGCAAAGCTGTATGTGGAGAATCCCAATGGCTACCGCATCGTGGTAAGCCGAAGCGATGCAGATCTCTACCTGGCCAATAAGCATGCAGGCAAGGCCCACCTCAAAGAAGCCGTGGTGGTACCAGCACGTTTTCGCGGCGAGGTGGAGGCCCATGTCCGCACCGACTTCGACAGTGGCAGCCTGAGTTTGCTGCCCGTCATCATCAGCAGTGGACTCAAGCGCAGGGTGGAGCTGCGGGCAGCCGGCGACATACGGGCAAGAAGCTTTTTGATAGGCAAGAAATTATCATTCGATTACAGCCACGAAGCCACCTTTTGAAGGCCGGAAAGATGAATAGCGCTGTGCATCCCGAAAAGACCCCCCGCAACAAACTTGCAGACTGCTCAAGCCCCTATTTGCAGCAGCATGCCGGCAATCCGGTGCACTGGTATCCATGGGGAGAAGAAGCTTGGACAAAAGCCCGAAGCGAAAACAAACTGGTGCTGGTAAGCATAGGCTACTCAGCCTGCCATTGGTGCCATGTGATGGAGAAGGAAAGCTTCGAAGACGATGAAGTGGCCCGGCAGATGAACCGGGGCTTCGTATGCATCAAGGTGGACCGCGAGGAGAGGCCCGATGTAGACCATGTGTATATGGAAGCTGTGCAAGCCATGAGCCGACAAGGAGGCTGGCCGCTCAATTGCTTCACCACTCCCGATGGCCTGCCCGTGTACGGAGGCACCTACTACCCGAGGGCACAGTGGATGCGGGTGATGAAGGAGCTTGCAAACCTGTGGCAAGATAGCCCGGAAGAAGTAAAAGATTACGGGCAGCGGCTCAAGCAAGGCCTGGAGCTAAGTGGGGCTCTGGCTGCGCTCGACAGCGATAGATCCCCCGATCTGCGCAGTCTGCACGAAGCCCTCGACAATGCCAAGTCGCGCTTCGACATGGTGCAAGGTGGCACAGAAGGTGCGCCGAAGTTTCCCCTGCCGGGATTGATCCGCTTCCTGATGCGCTATGCCCTGAGCAGCGGCGATGAGCAGTACCGCCGCTTTGCGGAGCTGCAGCTGGAGCGCATGAGCCGAGGTGGCATTTGCGATCAGATAGGAGGCGGCTTCGCCCGCTACAGCGTGGACGCGCAGTGGAAGGTGCCCCACTTTGAAAAGATGCTCTACGACAATGCACAACTGCTGGACTGCTATGCCGAGGCTTATGCGCTTTACGGCAAAAGGGAGTACGCCGAAACGGCCAAAGGCATACTGAGATGGCTTCAGCGGGAAATGCGCCACGAGCAGGGCGGCTATTACAGCGCTTTGGATGCTGATAGCGAAGGGGAAGAGGGCAAGTTCTACACCTGGTCTCAGGAGGAACTCGAGCAGGATGAAACAGCCATGAAGCACTTTGCGCAATGGTACCACCTGGATGCCAAAGGAAGCTGGGAAGGCAAATACATTCCCCTGTGCAAAACATCTTTTGCGGAAGCGGCACAACAAGCCCAATGCAGCGAAGATGAAGCTGTAGAAGCCTGGAACGAGGCCAATGACTACCTGCTCACTGTCCGCTCGCGGCGTGTGGCCCCAGGGCTGGACGACAAGAGCATATGCTCCTGGAATGCCATGCTGGCGGGCGCTCTGGCCAAGGCCTCCACAATGCTGCCCGAAGCCAAGGCCTTGCTCGCCGAGGCCATAGCCGTGATGGACTTTGTAAACCGCGAAATGAACGCCCACGGCGAAGGGCCTCTGCTGCACAGCTGGAAAGAAGGACAGGGAGGAGCCCAGGCCTTTCTGGAAGATTATGCCCACTGCATACGCGCATATATCGAGCTATACAAGGCAAGCTGCGATGAGCACTTCCTGCAGCTGGCCAAAAACCTCACGCTACAAGCCATCGATGCCTGTTACGATGCGGATAAGGGAATCTTCTTTTTCACCTCATCCGAGCAGAGCGATTTGATAGTAAGACCCACCGAACTCAATGACAATGTAATACCCAGCTCCAATGCTGTGATGGCTCACAACCTGATGGATCTCTACGCCTATTTCGGGCTCAGCCACTTCCGCGACAAGGCCCTGCGCCTGCTGCAAGGGGTCGAGAAGGCCACGCTCGACCATCCGGAAGGATACTTCCGCTGGGCCGAAATCTACCTCGACCTGAGTCTGGGCATGCCCGAAGTGGCCATTAGTGGCAATAAAGCTATTGAGTGGTACCAAGCCCTGCGAGGGCAATTTCCCCTGCTCTTCAGGTGGGCCGCCTCGAGGGGTGAAAGCGAGCTCAGCTTGCTTCAGGGTCGCTTTGCGGCAGGCGAGAGCCGCATCTACATTTGCGAAAAGCAAGCTTGTAAGCAGCCCCTCGACAGCCCGGAGCGCGCCGCAGCAGAAATGGAAGAAATGATCGCCTCATGGCAAAAGTCCTCCTGAGCATTTTTGCGGCAGCAGCCCTGCTCAGCACAGCACGGGCCCAATTGCTCACTGCACCGCAGGGGCGAGGCTATGCGCTGCAGCACAAATTCAATCCAGAAGCCATCCGAAAACTGGGCATCAGCGAGATACGATCGGAACTGGAGCTAAAGAAGGATGGAGACCGCATCCGAAAATCGCACCGTGAGTGGGTATACCGCTTCGATCGGGAAGGCCGCACCGTGCTGATCGCCCAAATCGACAAGCAGCGCCGCGATACCCTCATCAGCGCCTACCAATATGCGGGAAACCGCCTGGAATGCGAGGTGAAAAACGAGGTATCGGGCATGATATCCTACTGCTATACTTACGACAAGCAAGGACGCCCGCTGGAAAAGCGCTTTGCCCGTACGGCCCCATGGCGCAATAAGATGAGCCAGCAACTCGGCAATGCCGCTGCCCAGGTAGATGCTGCGGCCGAAATCCAGCTCGAAAGCTTCCGCCATGAGGCATTTGACCTGCAATTGCACAGCACCCTGCACAATAGCTCCGGGCGGCCATACCGCAAGGACATTCGCTACTACAACCCTGATGGACAGATGGAAAAGTACCTCCAAAGCTTCGTAATGACCAGCACCCGCCACGAAGAGCTCTACAGCTACAATGAGGCAGGCCTCATGAGCCATCTCGAGGTGAGACGGGGCAAAGAGCCTCACCTGCTGAGCTTTGAGTACGATGCGCAGGGCAGCCTCCTCGTCGAGGAGCGCCATGAGGACTCCGAGCTGCGCTACCACAAAGAGTATGTATACGAAGGCCCTGAAAATCTGCTCCGTGCAGAGCTATTGCGCCGCGAGTCCGAAGGCCTGCTCGAGATCACCACCTACAGCTACTCCTATTGGGAGCCCTGAGCCCCTCCCCGATCGCCCCGCTCATGCATAGCTTGAGTGCCCTTCCCATTTCGCTTTCGCAAAAATGAAAAAGCGCAATGCGCCGCCTTGCATGTCATATCCATCAGCCCGCAAGCCAATCCATACTCCAAAGCCTCCTCGTGGTGCCACGCAGCAGCGATGGACTTTTTCAATCGCTCTGAAAGAGTAGCAGGAATGTACCCCGCTTAGCTTGCATTCTTTTTGGACGCCTGCTGCAGATAGGAGTGCAAGGCCTCCGCATGCTGCTCAAAAGCATCAATGCCTTTGGGCAGTATCTTACAAGTGGTTTGCGGGTAATTGCCTTTGAATGATTTTTTCACAGAGATGTAGCCCGCCTTTTTCAGCTTTTGCACCTGCACACTGAGATTGCCCGCTGTGGCTCCTGTGCGATCTTTGAGGTATACAAAGTCGGCCTCTTCCACGGCCATGAGTAGGCTCATCACAGCCAATCGCAATTCAGAGACCAGGAGGGGATCCAAGGCCTTAAACATCCACTTTCGCTTTGAAACGTTTTCGCAGAAGCAAGCCCGGCCCCACATAGCCCAGAATCACCGAGGCTGCATAGAGCAATAAAAGTTCCTCGCCCGGCACCCACAAAGAAAGTACCGCTGTGAACCAGAATACGAATGCCCCCACCTTGAGCGGCATAAAGCGCAGCACCGCGCCCGAAATAAAAGTCGCCAAACCGATGAGCACCAGCAGGAAGGGCACAGGATTTGCTTGAGCCATGATGCTGAGCACAATGATCAGAATCAATGCAATACCAAAGCCCTGCCACACGGCTGCGTAGATTGCGTCAAATTTGGTCTTCACAGGTTCCCTTCTCTCCCTGCGCACTTCGTAGACGATGGCCATGGGCACACCGATGGCGGGCATAATCACCCAAACCCAATTGGAAGCCTGGCCATATCCGGCCATCAGCAATGCATACTGCACGAGGGAAGCGGCGGCTACGAGCACCCCCCACAATAAAAAGTGAAATCCACTGTCATTGAGCTTGTGGCGGGATACAGCGATCATCTCCCGAATCACGCGCATGCCCTCTTCTTCGCTGAGTTTTTCTTTGTTCATGGTATTTGTTTTATGGAATTGGATGGGACAAATGTAAAGTAGTTTATGTTATAAACCTAATTTTGCGATAAAAATCAATACCCCTAGCGACAGAGTGAAAGTCCAATTTCAGGCTTATGCCAGTGCATCAATGCTCTGTGATGGCTGCCGTCTGTAAAGATCAACCAAGCGTATTATACTGTATGACTTCAAGGTTGGAGATACCTTCAAAGCGTCTCATGGAGCGCGTACAGACGCACTCCCTGGGGTCGGAGAAATAATCGAGATGCTTTGAAAACGAGTATCCTCTTCGCGTCTCGATACAATTTTTCAGGCAGGCAGCCTTTTTGTGCTGTTGGCATGCTGGAACAAGCCTGAAAAATCAATATTAATGAACACTTCTGCATATAGCATGTTTTCAGCGTTTTAGTTTTTCTCAATTACCTTACGGAATCCTGAATTGAAGTCTAAATCTCTGATTTGAAAAACACCGTCAGGTTTCAGACGGACACGGCGAGTATTTTTCCCG
>SLDS01000199.1 GCA_007125175.1 Flavobacteriales bacterium | reverse complement strand
CCTCGAAGGTGGCTTGCAGGCCTTCCAGTTCCTTGAGCTCGTCGAGGCGGGCAGCGCATGCGGCGATGCGCTCGCTGCTGTGGGAGTCGTCGGGCTTGATCTCCAGCGCCGACTGGTACTTTTCCTTCGCGGACTGGTATTCTGCTGCTTCAAATGATTTGTCGGCAGCAGCCACGAGGTTTTGAAATTCTTCTTCTTTGGCTTTTGCAGCCCGCTGAGCATCGAGTGCTTCCTGCGCCGCCTTGCGTTTCTGATCGGCCTTGGCATCACCATCGCGCAAGCTCAGCGCGGCTTCATAATGACTGAGGGCGTCTTCGAAGCGCTCCTCTCCCATGGCCTTGTCCCCATCTTTCATGGCCGCATCATAGGCTGCTTGTTCGGCTTCGGCAGCTTCTTTTTTGGCTATTTTGTCTTCGGCTTCAGCGATTCGCTGGGTGGGATAGCTCTCATCCGGCTTTACGATGAGGGCAGTGCTGTAAGCGTCGATGGCCTTTTCGAAATTTCCGGCATCAAACTCCTGATTGCCGCGGGCGATGGCCGTGTCGTATTCTTTTTGGGCTTTTTCAGCATCCTGCTGTTTCTTTAGGAGGTCTTTGGCTTCAGCTAATTTGCCTTGAGCCGGAGCATCACCACTTTTGACGCCAAGTGCAGCCTCAAATTTCAGGATGGCTGCCTGATAAGATTTTTCGTCCATGGCCTCTGTACCCTCCTTCATAAGTTTGGCATAAAGTGCTTCGGCCTCTGCGGCTGCCTTGTCCTCGGCAGGCTCTTCTTTTTTCTTCTTCCCGAGGTTGCGTATGAAGGAGTTGATCTCGCTCTTCACTTTTTGCGTGTAAGCAAAATCCCACACAAGATCTTCCTGGGTGGCATCGTAAGAGGCCTTGCCAATGGGCTTGTCAAATACGCTGAGATCGGCATCTTCCATTGCCTCAGTGATGGCAAACATGCTCATGTCAGTGGGCATGATGATTCCAGCCCCAATGATTTCGGCCGGAATCTTTCGCGAGTCGATTTCTAAGGATCGCCTTACGTAGCCCGAGCGCTCAAAACGAAATACGTAGTGCTTGCCGCAAGTGAGATAGAACTCATAACGACCATTGCCTCGGGTGATAAACTTATCGAGCTCTTTGCCATCGCTGAGCACGGTCACTGTGACATCGCTCAGCTTGGACTGCTTCATGGCATCGGAGACTACCCCGTGCACGTTGAGGTCTTCTTGGGCCTTAACTTGGGTGCTGATGAGGCAAGCCAAAACGAAAAAGCCCACTACCAAAATGGCAGCAGGAAGACCCAAAAAGGAACTCCGTTTCGATGGTTCTTGCAGGATACGCATCTATGTGCAAATATCGAAGAAATTTGACTTTCTTGCGATTGCGTTTTAGTGGATATTATTAACGCAATATGAGCGATTTTAGTTACTGGGAGGCCAAGTATTTTTGGCATCCCGCAAATTATGTACTTGTGGGGGGTGGAATCACCGGTTTGTGCACCTCCATTTTCCTGAAAAGGGCCAGACCAAAAGCCCGCGTGGTGCTCCTTGAAAGGGGAGCAATTCCCACCGGAGCCAGCACCAAAAACGCCGGTTTTGCATGCTACGGCTCCCTATCCGAATTGATCGACGATGCCTCACAAATGGGTATGGATGCCACTTTGTCCCTTGTTGAAGAGAGGGTTAAAGGCTTGGCAATGCTGAGGCAAATGCTTGGCGATGAACACCTCAATTACGAAGCATGTGGTGGCTATGAGCTCTTTGTGCTTGGTGAGGAAGAAGCTATGCACCAATGTCTTGAAGCCATGGATGAGATCAACAGGAAGATCAAAGGAATCGATGGCCTCGCGCCCTATAAGTTGTGTGCTCTTGAAAAGGCCGCACAATTTGGCTTTTCAGAGGGCAGTCAATTGATATCCAATCCTTCCGAAGGCCTTATAGATACCGGGAGGGCCATGCGCAGCCTCATCGATCTGGCCCGGGAAGAGGGTGTAGACCTGTACTGCGGCGCTGAGGTATGCGGCTTTGAAAGGGATGCCTGCGGTATACGGGTGCACATGAAAGGGGGCAGCCTAAGCTGCGATCGGCTGTGCATAGCGACCAATGCCTTCGCAAAGGAATTGCTGCCGGATGTATCGCTCACTGCGTGCAGGGCACAGGTATTGATTACAAGCCCTGTAGATGGGCTCAAATTGCATGGGGCCTTTCACCATCATCAGGGCTATGACTATTTCAGGCATCTGGATGGCAGGGTGCTTTTTGGTGGTGGCAGGCACACTGAACGCGAAGCGGAGCAAAGGAAGGGTTTCGGCCTCAGCGAAGGCATACAGCAGTATCTCGAGGCCTTTTTGCAAGAGCACATCCTGCGGGGGCAGAAGTACAGCATTGAGCGGCGATGGAGCGGCATTATGGGCATGGGCGAAAGCAAGGAAGTGATTCTAAGAGAGGTGAGCCCAGATGTGTTCTGCGCAGTGCGCTTTGGCGGAATGGGCATTGCTTTGGGAGCCGCAGTGGCCGCCAAGGCCCACGAAATGATCCTCAAGTAATAGATTCTCGAGACTTACCGCAGGAGCAGTATGCTGCCGCTTCCCTCCTTCACTTCCCCACTCATCGATTGAGCTATGTAGCGAAATGCGTAGACATTATCGCCTGCGATATACTGCGGTCGTCCGGGATGATCACCGTTCCATCGCTCGTTGATGTCCTGACTTTCGTAGACCAGATTGCCCCAGCGGTCATAAATCCAAATGTGAAATCGGTCTACATAGCGCCCTACCACCCCGAAAGTATCATTGAGCCCATCCCCATCGGGAGTGAAAGCATTTGGCACATAAATACCCATAGGAGGATCGAAAAAGTCAATCTTCTGATCTTCACATCCATTGAGATCACTCACCGTAAGCGAAACGGCATCGGCGTCTCCCGGATTGGGGCTGTATGCCGGCTCAAAAGCTGTAGAAATACTGCCATCCGAAAAGCTCCATAGGTAGTTGAGATCGGGTGCAGAAAGGTTGACAATCGGGCGGTGCTCAGTATCGTAATTGAAAGTGAAATCAGCCTTGAGGTCGATCACCTGCACTTGACTTTGGGCTTGTGCCAGGCGATCGCATTCATCCCTCACTTCTACGCTCAGTGATACATCCCTTTCGGGAATAAAGGAATAGGTGGCATTGCTCCCTCCACTGTGCGGCCACAGTATGCTGGGCTCGCCAAGGGCTCCGCTAATTTTGGCCGTGAGCCGGAGCAAATCACCCAGGCACACCACTGTATCGGCGGGCAAGCTGACGCTCAATGGAGGATCACTGATGTAGAGATAACTCGTATCGCTCTCCACGATTTTGCACTGGTCCTCAACACTGAATACGATGATGGAGCTAAACTGAGGTCGGAAGCTAAATTGTGCATCATGCGAGAGCACTTGCTGATTGAGCCTCCATTGATAGCTCAGTGGAGTGTGGCCGCCCTGCACCACAGCCTGAAACTGTGCATCGCTCAGGCAGCTTCCCAGGCTATCGCCCTGCACGGTAAGGTGCATGGGTTTGTCCGGTATTTCGATGGATACTGTCTTGTGCAGGGTCTCTGCACAGCGATCGCCGAGCTCCAAACTTAGGTTGGTGGAGGCATAGAACTGTGCAATGAGGCTATCACCCTCACCGACAAGGCTATCTCCGATGAACCATCTGAAGCTGTAGTCTCCGGTGCCACCGCTTACACTGGGATGGAGATGGAGTGGTTCAGTACAAGTGGCTTCCATCGAGGATTCCAGGATCACCTGCAAATCTTCGAATGGCTCTACGTGTACCTGAAGGGAATAATCGTAGCTGTACATGGAGCATTGATCGCTGATGCTGGCTAGAAGAGTCAAATTATCAAGACCATATAGCAAAGGATGAAAACCTTCAAGGCTGTCATTGTTCCACTCGATGCTGTAAGGCGGCATACCACCTGATGGACTGATTGAGAGCTGCAAAGAATCATCGCAAGCTATGTACACACTGTCTGGCGCGTCGAGGCTGATGGCTTCCCTATCGGCCATAAGGCCCTCGGCCATGAAGTGAGCAGTATCCTGCCCACATGCAGCCGCCTTCAATACATGCAAGCTCCAGCTTCGGTCACCTTGGTGCACTCCATCGCTCTCAAGTGGCCATGTGGCTACAAGGCTGCCCTGCCCTGCTTCGAAGCTCAGGATTTCGGGCATCTCGGGCATCAGAATGGCTGCATGCTCCAAGTCGGGAGCCTTGAGTGCAACTTGAAGCGCCTCAGCGCTGTCTCTCCGGCTCAGATGGAGTTCATAGCTGCTGCAGCCCTCAAGGGCCCTCAGTTCATCCTCCGGGTCGGGATTGAGTACCTCAAGACGGGCATCGAGCACAGCATTGCTGGCAAAACTGCCCGCTTCGATAAATACCGCTGAATCGTTTTTGTCGTCCACTGCATCGGCAATGGCGATCTTGATGTGGTAAATCTCTCCGCATACCAGGGGTATTTCCACCTCCATAGGCACCGTAAAGCCGTCGAACTGTGTAGTGCCGGGATCGGGATTGCCTTCATTATTCACGAAGTACACACTGTTGTCTTGCCAATTTGGGTCGGCGGCATTGCATACGGCAGCTGCTCCGTACATTCCTGGCGAACCTGAATTTACGGTATTGATCGCTACGGGGATGCTTCTCCCCGGTATGAGTGCATAGTTTTGGGCTCCATTCGAAAATGGCCCTGCAGGGATTCCGGGCCCGGAAATAAAGAAACCGAAGACATCATTGTAGGGAGAGCAAGTATGGTCATTGTACTCCTCACTGCCAAACACATAGCGAAATCGGAGCGTATCTCCGGAGGCCCTGAAGTCAAACTCCAGAACTGCCACATCGCGGAGTGATGCTCCTTCTGCAATCATTTGCAAATCTGAATCTTCATTGAGCTGTTTATCCGCAGGCACGGCAATGTGTGCAGTGGGGATATCATTGGGCCCTTCTGCCACCCTCGCCCCGCCCGTGGCTAGGATAATGCCTTCAGAAAGGCCGATGTATGGCGCCCCTCCTTCGAATGCCGCCATTTGAAAGGGAATGGCATCGGCCGTATCGAGCTTGTAGCGAATATTATCCGCTTCGATTCCAGTGCCTATCAGGACATTATTGACGAGGTGGCTGATGCTCTTGCTGTCGTCTACCGACAGCTGTGCATGGGCAAAACCGAGCGCAAAAAACAAAACGCCCGTCAGAAAGTATCTTAAAAAGCCGTTCAAGAGGATCCAAAAATGCTTTGTATCCCTTGTACAGTAAGGGAGTGCCTAAGGTTTCACGATAAGGAGAAGAAAGAATTCTACCGACAGGATTTCCTCCTACATCGAATGGGCAAAAGACTTTTTAAACACTTGGCAGAAGCTTGCGCGAAAATGCTGCAAGATCATCAACCATAGGAATCAAGGAATCGATACTCACATGATCCATCACAACGACCTTATACCACTTCGGACTATCGTGCATATCGGGCACAAGGCCGTACCTGGAGGCGATATCACGGTTGAGGTACTCTGAGCGGATGGTGATGATGTTCGAAACAGGATTTCGGAAGTAGCCTATCTCCAATTCCTTGAGGCGGTTTTCGAGCCAGGAGCTTCGCTTCAAGAGGATTTCCATTTTCTCTTCCCAGCCAAAGCGGCCGTAGCTCATGAGTATCATCCATACAGCGATGGCATTGGCGCCGGAGCGGCTGCCAACAATGGTACAATCCTCGCCCTCCACATAGCTGGCCTCCTTGGTGTTGGCATAAGCCATCCAGCCCTTGCGCGCTATGAAAATGCCAGTGCCATAAGGAGCCTGAACCATCTTGTGGGCGTCGAGGGTCACGGATTGTATAAGCGGATTTCTAAAATCGAGTGCATGCCCCGGCTCTGTAAATGGCAATACAAAACCTCCGTAAGCACCATCCGCATGCATCATGAAAGCCATTCCCATTTGCTCCAAGGCAGCAGCATACACATCGGGCTCATCCACTGAGCCGAACATGGTAGTCATCATATTGACTACCACTATACAGAACCGGATGCCTCGCTCCTTGTGCTCGCTGAGTTGGCGATCCAGGCTTTTGGGACAGATGCGGCGACTTGCTTGGTCTACATTGACAATGATGCGCTTTATGCCCAATATGTCGGCCCCTTTGCTCATGCTGTAATGGGCATCCTCGCTGCAGAGTACGGCTATCTCATCGAGTCGGGCCCCGTGCTCCCTCATGAAGTAGTTTCGGTAGATCCACATGGCCTGCATGTTGGCCTCTGTACCTCCTGAGCTCACATAGCCATCTACGGCATTGGGATCGGCACCCAAAATATCTTTGGCACAGAGGGCGATCAGCTCCCGCTCAATGGCTTGGGTACCGCGAAAAAAGGATTCCGACTTTCCGAGCGTGTGACAGCCGATATGATTGGGATTTCGCAGAAGGGCGCTCAGGAAGGGTGCCTCCTTGAGAAAGGAGGCGTCGCGGTGAAAAACTTTCTCATCGAGGTGTGAAGCCGGCACACCAATTGAACCGTGATTGTAAAAGTCTACATTGGCATCGAGTGCCTTAAAAACCCGTCCTCTGATGGCCTCACGGCTCATTTTTTTCCATGTGCGCATGGCCTCTCTATTTTTGCCGCAAAGGTACTGAAAGCCCCGCGCAAAGGGAAGCCGAAAAGCAGGAATCGCAAGGGTGAATTTCTCGAACTCAAGAAGCCAAGTCGGAAGCGCTGGGCATACCGGCTGAGCGGTAGCGGTGGATCAGCATTCCTTCCTCATTGAAGAGGAATTTTTCAAAGTTCCACTTGATCTCTCCGGTGAAATCGGGATTGTCCATTTTCACAAGCCACTGGAAGAGCATGTGCTGGTCTTTGCCCTTTACGGAAATCTTGGATGCCATGGGAAAGCTCACCCCGTAGTTTTTCTGGCAAAAAGCGGCGATTTCCTCGTTGGAACCAGGTTCTTGACCGCCAAAGTTGTTAGCGGGTACACCAACAATTACAAGCTTGTCTTTGTGCTCTTTGTAGAGTTTTTCCAAATCGGCATACTGACGCGTGAAGCCGCAGCGCGAAGCCGTATTTACGAGAAGTATTTTCTTGCCTCTAAAGGCCGAAAAATCGATCTCTCCACCATCAATGGCTTCGAGTTGAAAATCGTGAATGCTCATGGGGTCGGGTGTTTTCATGGCTCCGAAAAAGGAGAAAGCGAGGAAAATGAGTGCAAAAGATTTCATGTTGATTGGCTATTGAAGTTGACTCTTAAACCCAAAGTGTGAATATTTGTTTAAGGAGCCGTGTACAATGGGGAAATCATTTCTCTAAATTGACCAAAAAAATACAGCTATGCAGCGGATATTCAAAAAAATGGGAAACAATGCCAAGGTCGAGTTGGGGCCCTATGCACGGCAGATGATCAAGAACAATCCGAACATCAAGATCTACGTGGGCAGTGATAGCCAAAACTATTCCCAAAGTACGCTCTATGCCACTACTGTGGTGTTTCGCTTCGAAAATTCAGGTGCTCACGTCATTTACCACCGGGAGCGCACGCCCCTTGTCACCGATATGTGGACGCGCCTGTGGGGAGAATTGCAGCGCAGCATCGATGTAGCTGGTTACCTCAAGTTTGAGTGTGGCGTTCCCATTGAACAGATCGATCTGGATGTGAATAGCGACCCGGAATATCCCTCCAACAAAATTTTTCAGGCTGCAGTAGGATATGCGCAGAGCCTGGGCTACATAGCCAAAACAAAACCCGACTTGCTGGTGGCGACTTGGGCGGCCAATGTGCTTGTGAATTGATCTTGTCTGCGGAGCAATCTGCGCAGAGGAGGCTTGAGGCCCGAATTACTGCTTACCAGTTCGAGACACAGCACTTCAATACTGCTGATGCTGACCGCCTTCTTGACTCGGTTTATTGAAAGCGCTGTTGAGCGCGGCCATCAGAATGCTGAACAAGAGGGCCCACCAGAAGGTTTCAACTCTAAAGTCGTTGACAATCGCGGCTGTCATCAAAACGATAAAGGCATTGATGACAAATATGAACAAACCGAGGGTAATGATGGTCACCGGAATGGTCAAAATGATCAGGATGGGCCGAACAAATGCATTGAGTATCCCTAAAATAAGGGCAACAATCATTGCCGTCCAGAAGGAGCCGATTTCAATACCCGGCAAAGCCCAAGCCAAGCCGAAGACGATCAAGGCATTGACCAAAAGGCGTACGATAAGGTTCATAAGGGTTCCAATTGATTTGGCTGTGAATATATGCAATTTCGCGATGAGCCAATATTTATTTCGCGATTTTGAATGGCTGGGCTTCCACTGAAAACCAAGGCATCTCTGAATTGAACCGTGTCAAGACTTGCAAAAGAAGCCCAGTCCCTTCGGGCAATCAGCTACATCTCCGCGCATCCGGCAAGTGGGTGTCAGTCCTGTGTAGACCTGAGCTTTAGCAGGCGATCTTTACCTTGCTGCCTGATCTCGCCTTCATTCATCAGCATGGGTCGAAAGCCGCCATGAATGTAGGCTTCTGCCTGGTCTTGGTAATGCGGACTCATCACATTGCCGCTATTGCCCGTGGGAAGAATGGAGAGTGCAGACTCCACATCGGCAAAGTCGATCAAAATGCGCATGGCGGGCCCATAAGAGACTTTGTATTCCGCTTCTGCATTGAATCTGAAACCGGCATTGTTCACAGTCTCTTTGCCTCCCGGCGCAGCAAAAGGCCCGACATTGAAGAATGGCCTCAGGAAGTCGACCTGCCCCAGAGGATGCTCGTGCTCAGTGCTGTGCAGGCGACCCCATTGCCAATCCGAAGTATTTGGGCCAAGCTTACGCTCCATGGTTTCGAGGGCTTTTGCGAAAGCGGCTTCCACTATGGCCTGCCTGCCCTGCGCGGCATCAGGGTCGCGCTCGTTAAGCCACCATGGCGAGTCTGCATTTGCGATGATATTCGCATAAGACCGGGGCAAGAGATGCGTGCCCAAAAGGCTGCTGTACAGAGATTCACCGAGTTCATCCTTCATGCACATTTCGAGCACGTGGTGGAGCCAGAGGTAGTAGAATCCTGGGGCGGTATCATCCAACTGATGGCTACCGTCCCACGATCGCAACAGATCGAGTACGGCCTTGCCCTGCGCCTCACCCTTCCCAGCCGAGCCGTCCATGATACTGCATAATTCCTTGGCTACACGCGCTTCTGCATGCGATCTCACATCGGTAATCCACTCCATCATGTCATCTATGGCCGAAGCCTCACCCCCCTGCAAGATCATCTCTTCGATGCGTTTGTAGCGGTTTTCGGGGGCATAGTAGCCCGGATAGGCAATCGCATCTGGATCGGCCAGACGCGGATGCTGATTGGCCGAAACGATATAGCCCTCAGGAGGATTCACACGTTTTGGATTGTGCTCAAAGGCCAAATAGCCCCTATAGGCATCATCGGGCTCATAGCCCCGCAAAAATGCCTTGCCCCGGCTGTGCTCAGCCCGGTCGATGAGCCTGGAGCAAGACCATGTAGCTATATCACCCTTTGCATCAGTGTATACCACATTGAGCCCAGGAGAAGCAATACCCGGGAGTGCTGCTTCGAACTCACTCAGCGATGTGGCCCGCTCCATGCGAAAGAAGGATTCGAGCAAATTGTTTTCCACGCAAGTGTAATTCCAGTACATGGCGATGGGCGCTTCATGGCCTTTCCCTTCAAAATCTGATGCCGAAGGCAAAAAAGCGTTGATGATGGGGCCGTTTTCGGTTTCATACACAGTGAATGAAGTGTCACTGCCACCGCTTACCGAGATGTGCTCCCGAAATTTGTTTACCGGTCGGCTCTGGCTTTCGCCAAAAATGGTTTCACTGCTGTCTTCCCTGGCAAATCGCTGTTCGAAGAAGTCGCTGTCATCGTCTTCAAACATGGTGATACCCCATCCATGATGGCGGCTGTGACCTATGAGGGCGAGAGGAATGCCGGCGAGGTAATTGCCGTAAAATTCATAGCCCGGATAATTGAGATGTGCTTCGTACCACACTGAGGGCGATGCATATCGAATGTGGGTATCATTGGCCAGCATGGGCTGCTTTCCGGCCGTTCTCTCTCCCGACAAGGCCCAGGAATTGCTGCCCTGTAGCACAGGAACGGGCAGCAAGTCTATAAGCTGTGCAGCACTTCGCGAAGTCCTTTTGCCGAAAGGAATGGGAGCTTGCAAAGCCACGGGACTTGCCTCATCGCGGGGAGTCGCGGCCACATCATAAGCAAGATCGAGATCGGCGAGATAGGTCGAATCCAGCTTATTGACAATGTGATCGATCACGGGATCAGTGCGCAGGGAGTAAGAAAAGCTATAGGCCATGTAGGCCGCTATCGAGTACAGATCCTCCACGCTGAATGGCTCGGGGTGGAAGCGCGCAAGTACATACTCAAGCGGCCGCTGCCCCTCGGAGATGTAATCATTGATGCCCTCGAGGTAGGCCTCGGTAGCCTCTTGCAGCTGTGCTGGCAAGTTGCGGAAAGCATTGGCATCCCTCTTCGCTTGTCGGTGGGTACCGAGTGTGCGGAAAAAAGCATCCGTATCGACCAGATCAGGGCCGAGCACTTCGGCAAGCCGCCCCTGCCCTACGCGCCGCATCAATTCCATTTGAAACAACCTATCCTGGGCGTGCACATAACCAAAGGTGGCGTAGGCATCGTGCATATTGGAGGCATAGATATGCGGCACACCAAAATCATCGTAATACACGCTGGCCTCGGCTTGCAGGCTCGGCAGCTCGAGCTCGCCTTCGAGAGTGGGTTTGAGGCGGTGCAGGAAGTAGGCTGTCGCCAAAAATCCCATGAGAACGAGAAGTGCCAGGATAAGCACAATCCGAATGAATGTCTTCATGCCTTGCTGTTAATGGATGGAATCACAATGGGGGTAAATGTACACAATCGTGCGGGAGCGCTAACCTTGCTGAGGGCCTTCTAAAGCGCAGCAGGGGCCTGGGCCAGATGACACGCACGCACAGAGGGAAATTCGAGATGCGGAGAATACAAACTGGAAATCAGCGGATAATGTGATAGGTGAGCCCCATGCCGAAGCGCCACCAGCTAAAGGATGAATCCACTGCAAATTGCTGATCGTCTTCCAGCTCTTGGGAGATGGTATAATCGTAGCTGAAGCCATCCACATCGCTGAGCGAAAAAGCACCGAAGAGCATGAAGCGCAGCCTTGAGCCAATGTCGTAATCGATGCCCAAGTGAAGCTCAGGTCGGGCTTGCCATGTGGGAAGTTCATCGCGCTCCTGCACACTTAGGGTGAGTTCCGGTGGGGCTTGATCGCTAAATTCATGCACGGATCGCCCCAGATTCATCAAGTGAAGGGCCAGAGCGGCGTGCACGCTGAATGCCCGATTGATCTTATAACCGATGCCGAGTGGCACCTGAATGCTGTAATAGGTCATGGTAGCTGTGGCATTTTCTGAAGGCAAGCTGCCCAGGCTTCTCGATTGGCGCTGCCTGAAGGGCAAAACATTGAAGCCAATACCGGAGAAAATCCCAAATCGGTCGAAATAATGACCGGCCTCAAGGTGAAAGCCAAAGCTGGTGGGCCGTGTCATGGCAAAGAGATCCGTCGCGTTGTTTTCGGCTGTCATGATGCCCACTTCAGCTCTAAAGTCCAGGTATATTGCAGGAGGGGTATCCTCCCAATCCCACTGTGCGAGAGAAGGCTTCGCGAGAAGGCTCAGGGCCGCAATCAGGATAAAAGTTTTCAAGATGCTTTGCATGGTGTAAGACTTGGCTTCGAAAATAAGGAATTGTACAGGGATTTCAAGTGATTTGTTCGCCCGAGGCTCTCATTCACGTTCGAGACCATCCACAGCGAGGCTGAGCTCTATGCTTCCCATGCTCCAGGGTGCGATTTCGTAGGGGTTGTATATCAGCGTTATGCTATCCGTGCGCAGGGCGATATTCTCCGCTACAACGAATCGCCCTTCCGGAAACATGAAACCCGCTGCATTCAGATCATCACCGGCTGCGAGACCAAATTTTTGCCGAAAGGCACGCTCGGCCCTGTCGTACAGGGAATCCGCATTCAATACCTCTTCAGCGCTGATGATTTGGCCATTGCTGAGCTTGTAATTCTCCACGATGGCGTAGTAATTGGGATGGGCCCCGCCCATAAACTCGCTCACCTCCACGTGCAGCAAGAAGTGCTCCTCGTAAAGGCGGCTGTTATCGCCGCGTATTTCGAAAAACCACTGGGTATTCATATCCGGAAACTCCATGGTAAACAGCTCATAGCCCTCTACAAAAGCCTCGGCCATCTCCTCAAGACTGCCCTTGAAAGCCGGATCGGGCAATCGGGCGCTGATGTGCTCGCGCAGCATGGCACTGAGGTCATCATTGATGGCCATGCATACCTTTGTATCGCCGCCGCGCAATTCGGGCAGGTTGAAAATGGCATAGCTGCAGCTATCGGCATCGCAATGGGCTTCCCTTGCCTCCACACGCTCGAGATGGAGACTGTAGGGCTCCCTGACCTGCTCTTCGGGACTGGGGCCACTGCAGGCAGTGAGGTAGAATGACAATGCGAGCACCGCCGAACAAGGTAGGGAAAGAAGCAGCTTTTTCATGGGCATTTGGAGTTCATATGGCACAGAATTACAAATTGTAAAAGTGCATCAACTGTTTTTTTAGTTCAAGTAAAACCGGGGCATTTGAGGCTTCGGGTTGCTCCTCGAGATGTTCATCGATATCGAAGATTCCCTCCTGTGCGATCTCCGCATCGGCGCTGTCTTCCATTTGCTCCACAATGGTGAGCACCTCGAAGGCGGTCAAATAATCTCCGGCGATGGCATGGCGTATCAGCACATCCAAATCGGAAGGGATGAGGCCAGCATTCCAAAACACGGAGAGCACGAAAGGCTTAATGGATGACATTTCAGGCATATCCAGGGCCTGCATGAGCTCGGGTATGGCCGATTCGGTTTTGAGCGTGTAGAGGATCAGGGTCACCTTGTCGGGAATGCTGTGGTGGGTGCGCCAAGCCATGTAGGTCTTAAGCAGGGGCAGTACAAAACCCGCATTGCCTTGTTGAGGTATCTGCTCCAGGGCATCGAGTACCTTGTCTTTATTGCTATCGAATAGCTTTTGCAAGAGCGCCTGACTCTTCTTGCTCTGCTTGCGCTGACTGTCCATAGGGCAAAGATAGAATGATTGCTGTGTCGCCGGAAAATACTTTTGGATCGGTGCATTTCTGCAAATCGGGCTCAGGAGAAGATGGCCGAACCGACCCGCAGCATATTGCTACCCTCCTGCAGCGCAATGCGGTAGTCCTGACTCATACCCATGCTCAAAATGCTCATCTCTGCATTGGCAGGAAGGTCGGATTGGGCGCTGCTGATGTAGAGTTGCCTCAGATAGCTAAACTCACTTCGTATGGTATCTTCCTTTTCGGTATTGGTGGCCATGCCCATCAAGCCCTTGATCCGGATGTTCCCGAGCTCGGCCAGCTCTTTGGAGGCTAGGAGTTCGTGAAGTTCATCGGCATCGAGGCCAAACTTCGATTCCTCCCTGGCGATATGCACCTGCAGCAAGCAATCGATACTGCGCTCAGCCTGAGCGGCGCGCTTGTCGATTTCGCGCAGCAGGCGAAGGCTGTCCACACTGTGGATAAGGTGAATGAAGGGGGCAATGTACCTGACCTTATTGCGCTGCAAATGACCGATGAAATGCCAATGAATGTCCTGCGGCAAGCGCTCGTAACGCGCGGCCAGATCCTGGGCCTTATTCTCCCCAAAATGCCTGTGCCCGTGCTCATAGGCTTCGAGTACAGCGGGGTCTTCGCTGTATTTCGAGACAGCTACAATACAGGCTTTATTTTCTACTTCT
>SLDS01000150.1 GCA_007125175.1 Flavobacteriales bacterium | reverse complement strand
TGACAGGTAATCAATGTATTGTGGAGGGTCGGTGAGGGAAAAATATGGGGCGGCTCCGCCGCCCCATATTTTTCCCTCACCGACCCCAAAACCCCCCACGCGACCTGTCATCTCGACCGCAGGGAGAGATCTCATCCGGACTTGCAGTACCTTGTTTTAAAACGCGTTGAGCGGAAATCAACTATCCCCCCAGCCCTCACCCTTATTCGGGCGGCGATTGGCGATTACATGCAAGGCCGGATGACGAAGAGGGTAAATTTCGTCAAATAGAAAAAAGACGTCTGATAAAAATTGCATAAGGTGAACGATGAAGCCGGAGTTTGCTTTGTCCTCGCTCGCCAGGGGCTACACTCCACCTAGCGAATGGAAGGCAAAGTCCATTTATACCTCACGGAGAGCACGCGCAAGCTGATGATCACCGAAAGCACCACAATCATGGATAGCTCCTGGACCAAACCGAGATGCATGAGCAAGAGATAGAGAAGCCCGCCGATAATGGTATGGGTGGCATAGAGCGCTCCGCTGAAGATGAGGGGAGAATGACCGCAGAGCAAGTCGCGCAGCACCCCGCCAAAAACGGCTGAAATGGTTCCCATCAGCAAAGCCGCCATCGGGCTGAGCTCTGCACCCAGCGTGCGCTCGATGCCCAGAATGGTAAAGAGGGCCAGCCCCAAAGTGTCAAACAGAAACAAGGTGCGCCGCAAAGCGAGGATATATCTCAAAAAGAAAAAGCCCAGAATCACCGCCATGCCGATGGTAAAGATGATGTTTTCATCGCGCAGCCAGCCCACAGGTTGCAAGCCGATCATGGTATCGCGCAGGGTACCTCCGCCTATGGCCGTCACAAAGGCGATAAACATCACCCCGAAGAGGTCAAATTTTTTCTCGGCGGCTGCACTCACGCCGCTGATGGCAAAGACGAAGGTGCCGGCAATTTCCAGCACGTAAACGGGGTCTGGGGTGGCTAGATTCATGAAGCTCTTTTGGCGGCAGCAAAGGTAATCAAAGCCCCATTGGGTGGTAATGGAAGACCCCAATTTAGTTGCTTCTAGACCTTGCCATTGTGGTGTGAAAAGCCTATTTTTGGGCTTTCTCCAAATTCAAATATCAAGATGAAGCACTTCTTACCCAAATTATTTGTTGGTCTATTCATTGTTACCCTTTCGGGAAATGTGTTTGGGCAAAACGAATTCGAAGATGATTTTTTACCGAAGTACCCTACCCAAAGTGAGCGGGACTTTATTCAGCAACAAATAGTACAAAAGGCCGAAGCCTTGCAGCAGCGTGGCCCCCTTTCGGAAATGCAACGAAATGCCTCCAGTTGCGAAGGCAATTGTGGCGAGCAGGCACCCGGAGGCTGTTGGTGTGATGAGCTCTGTGTGCAGTACGGCGACTGCTGCAGCGATTATCAGCAGTTCTGCGTGGCAGAGCCCGATATTTCTCCTGAAGACTTGATTGTGCCCGGCGAATTTGAAGAATCACAAGCAGTGACCATTCGTTGGAGCTATGGCAGCGTGAGTACTTCACGTACGCGCACCTTCGTTGAGATGATCAATGCCATACAGCAGGAAGTACCTGTTTGGATTTTCATCAACAATGCCAGTGATTCTACCTCTGTGATCAATGCCATGAACTTTTACGGCTACACTCTGGAGAATCACGAGTTTCTGGTGAAGCAGACCAATTCCATTTGGATCCGCGATTACGGTCCTTTCGGCTTCTACTATGGTGAGGACGATGAACTGGCCTTCCTGGATATACAGTACTATCCCTCCCGTCCTCTGGACAATGAAGTGCCTGTATGGCTGGCAAATCACATGGGCATCGATGTCTACACTTCAAATTTGTACGATGAAGGCGGTAATCAGATGTTTGACGGCTTCGGCCACGCCTTTTACGCTGATGGCATCTTCCCAAAGAATTCCAGCTTGAATGGATGGAGTACGGAATTCACCCGCGAGACGCACAATAGCCATTTTCGCGTAAGCGAAGCCACCGAACCGGAGCGCCTGCTCTGCGACGGCGGTACCGGTCACCTCGATATGTATGCCAAACTTCTCAACGAGACGACCATTTTGGCATCAGAATACCCCGCCGAAGTGACCGCTTCCGATCGCCAGCGTATCGAAGACAATGTGGCCCTATTCGAATCCAAAGAAACCACTTACGGCGATAACTTTGAGGTGGTGCGCGTGCCCATGCCCCGCCGCAATGATGGAAGCTATAGCACGAGCTGTTCACAAATCAATGCCGATGCTCGTGGCTATGTGAATGGCCTTTTCGTCAACAAAACCTTTATCGTTCCAATCTACACCAATGAGAGCAGCAGCCAGTTCAACAAAGACTGGGACGAGGCTGCTCTGGATCAGATTCGTGAATATCTGCCCGGATACAATGTAATAGGTGTGGATGCGCGATCCCTCACTGTAGCCGGTGGTGCCATTCACTGCGTTACGATGCAGATTCCCGCTGATAACCCTGTGCGCTTTCGCCACGAACGCCTCAGTGGGGTGAAGCCGGCTTCTACCGAATACACGGTAAATTCCAGCATCAAAAACAAAAGCGGCATCGCCGAAGCCAAGGTGTACTACCGCGTAAAAGGTGCTGAAACCTGGAATGAAGCTGCAATGAGCGGCGGAGGAGTAGAGTTTGAAGGCATCATCAGCAATACCGGTTTCTCCGATGGTGATACCATTACCTATTACCTCGAGGCTACTACCAACAATGGCAAGACCCGCACGCATCCCATCGTGGCTCCGGAAGGATACTTTAGCTTCGTTATTGACGGTGACCTGGAAGATGATTGTGAAGCGCCTACCGGACTCTTTGCCTCCAATGTGACTGCCGGTACGGCTACCCTCAACTGGACTCCTGTGGATGGAGCACTTTCCTACACCATCAGAGGAACCATTCAGGGATCTAGCAATTTCCAAACGCTCAATGTGAACAATCCCAATGCATCCAGCGCCAATGTGAACATACTCAATGCCGACACTGACTACCAATGGCAGATTCGCAGCAATTGTGAGGATGGCTTGCAGTCCGACTGGGCAGATTGGTCATTCTTCACCACTGATGTGTGCAATAGCCCAAGTGGTCTGAATGCGAGCAATCTGAGCAGCACATCAGCTACCCTGAGCTGGGATGCTGCTCCGGGTGCCGTGTCGTATCAATTGCGCGGTCGTCCGGTGGGAGCACCGGGATACCAGAATTTCAATGTGGGATCAACCTCCCTCAATACTGGAAACCTGCTGAGCCCTGGTACTCAATATGAGTGGTCGGTGCGCTCTTACTGCAATGGTTCCCAGACGGCCACATCATCTTGGTCGCCAAGTGCCTTCTTCACCACACCCGGTGGCAGCGCGGCGTCTGATCTGGTGGGTTCGTCTGATTTCGGATTCGAACTTTTCCCCAATCCCACATCATCCATGGTCAATCTGGCGGTACACGGATCGGATCAGAATGTGATCATCACCATCGCGGATATGACGGGACGTCAGGTATTCCAAAAGCAATATCCTCCGGTATACGAGGGAGCCACAATTGAAATCCAATTGGGCGACCTGGCTTCCGGGATTTACCTTGTACAGGCAAGCTCCGATGGGCAGCAGTCATCGCAGCGCTTGATCATTAAGTAAGGCCACTGCTTTTCGGAAGCTCTCCGGATCGCGGATTTAGAAGAATGTAAATGCTCGAAGGCCCCACCGCCACAGGCGGTGGGGCTTCTCTTTTTGTCTGCTCCAATTGCCACACACCACTCTACGTGTCCGATCGTGGCAGCTGCCTTCGAGGGATTTCCGGGTATCCATATTGCTGCTTGCAGCAGCTCATCGCTTTTCCATGAAAGGCAATTTGCAAGTGCTACTTCGACTTATTCAAATCCCGAGATGAAAACCGAATTCCTGGAGAGAGTATTGCTCGATACCGCCATGACTAAGTCGGTACCATAAGCGATGAGCAAATACCCCATGCTACTGAGCTATGGCAGGTATTCGTTTGGCTACTGATTGAGGGTGAATTCCCGGCTATCTGGATTGATAAGCCCTTTACTGCTTCACAATTTTCTTCCTGACCGAAGTGGCAGGATTCAGCTGACAATCGAGAAGGTAGATGCCTGCGGGTTCCGATGAGAGATCAATGAAGAAGGCATCCGACATGGGGCTTCCGCTTTGGATCAATTTGCCCTCTTTGCTGAAAAGCCGCCAAAAATCAATCCTGTATTGTGATTTCACAAAAACACGATCTCTCGCAGGGTTTGGATAAATTTCTACGCCACTTGCATCGTGATCCCGCACAGAAAGTACGCTGTTGACAAAGGCATCTTCCTCCACCGTACAGCCATTTTGATCCACCACGCTCACGAGGTATTCGCCCCCGCCTAGATTCTGCATGTGCTGGGTGCTGGGGAGCCCATCGAGGTAATATTCGTATGGTGGGCTTCCGCCAAAAACGGAAACGAAAATGCTGCCATCTTCGCCATCCACTTCTTGGGTGACAAAGAGCAGTACGATGAGCTCGGGAGGATTGCTGAGGCTCATGGCCTCTCCAATCGAACAGCCGCTGCTGGCGACAATGTTCACGGTATAGTTTCCAGCCGTCAAACCATCGATGAAGAGACTTGTATCGCCGGTACTCCAGAGTACAGCATCAATGATGGTGCTGCCCAAGGGATTCAGGCCAATGCTGCCTGTGGAGTCACCATGGCATTTGGGGTTTTCTACCTCAATACTTACACTGGGCAATGGCAGTGGGGCAATTTCAATGGAATCTTGCACGCTCACACCATACTGATTGCTCACTGTGACGAGGTAATGGCCGGGCATTTCTACTGAGAGGTAGCGCGTGGTATCACCTGTATTCCACAGATAATTGTAATGTTCACCCGCATCGAGCACGGCGCTGTCGCCCGGGCATATAGCCACTTGGTCTGCGGTTATTGTGGCCTCGTAAGTCTCCCCTTCGGTAAAGTGATAAGTTGTATTCAAATCGAGATCATAATACACATCACTATGCCCACTTGGGTATGTGATTACCACAGAGTCAACAGGTTCTTCCATGGCGCCGAGACCGAAAATCTGGGTATGGGAATCTTGACCCACAAAGTTTTCGCCGCAGAGGGTGTATTGCACATAGCATTGCCCGCTATGGTAGACTTTTATCCAGGTTCCGATGGCATTTTTGTTCGAAACCGTGCCATGTGCTTTTATTTTCACAAAATGATTGTTCCCGCCTGTGTTTTCCAGAAAAAAAGGAGGGTCAGGCAAGCGGTTGGACACGGCAATATCGGCATAGCCATCATTATTGAAATCCCCTTTGGCGCATACATAGCTCCTGCCAAAGGGACTGTCAAGGCTGCTATTGGAATGGCTAAAAAAATTGCCTTGCACATTTTGGTAGAACACATTGCTCACCAAGTCGGAAGTGGTGACAAAAAGATCCTGGTAGCCATCATTATCCAGATCGACCCAGGAGCTGCCCCAAGTGATGTTGTTGATATCGATACCCATCTCTCCAGAAACTTCGTGAAAAGTCAGATTTCCATTGTTCTGCAGGAGCCTCACAGGCATGTTGATAGAGGTGCCTCCATTGCTGAAAAAGATGTCCAAATGTCCGTCATTGTTGTAATCCCCCACCGTAGCCGACATGGGATCGTTCATGGGGAAACCCACTCCGGCCGATTCTGTAATATCGCTAAAGCTGCCATCACCATTGTTCAGAAATAAGGTATTGGCCGGGTGGCGATCGTTGATCACAAATAGATCAGGGTACAAATCTCCATTGATGTCGGCCCATACGGCTTGGAATGATGGTTTGTACGCATCCCCCAGACCAAGTTCTTCCGTGAGATTGCTGAATGTACCGTCGCCATTGTTTCGAAAGAGAACATTGGTTTGCCCACCGGAGCCAGCATCTTCGGGTGCATAGTACCTACAGATATACAGATCGAGGAATCCATCTCGATCATAATCGCCGAAGGAGGCGCCGTAATTTATCGCTGCCGGGAGCAGCAATCCCGCAGATACTGTTACATCCTGAAATTCGAAATTTCCAATATTTTGGTACAGACGATTGACCCCATTCCTTACGGTGAGGAAGATGTCGAGGTCCCCGTCATTGTCATAATCCACCCAAAGAAGGTGGAGGGCGCCGGGGGGCAGTAAGAGCGGTGATGGCATTTGCTGAAATCCATCACCTGTACTGAGGTAGATGCGCAAGGAGTCTGCGTCGCTCACAAAGGTGAGGTCGTCGTAGCCATCATTATCGATATCGACAAAGGATACTGAATTGCCCCAAAAGTGTCCTGACAAACCGGCGTCCAAGCCATAGATTGATGCCTTTTCCTGGAAGATTTGCCCTTGAGTGATGGAGGCTGTAAGCGTCATGAGGGCCGTCACCATCCAGATGCAGCAAGCGAGCCCTTGGCCTTTATATCTTCTTTTTGCAAGCATACAATTCACGGCTTCAAATCTATTCTATCTGCTCACAACGATTTTACTGCTGCCCAGCCTTTGCTGCTCATCATCCACTTGCAGGAGGTATAGTCCTGCGGAGAGCTGAGGGATTTGAAGCAGATGGGTGCCTTTGTTGAAGGAGCTTTGTCCATGCTGCCACACCAGTCGGCCTTGCATGTCGTACATACTGAGGCGCACTGATTGCACTCCACGATCGAAGCGTACATAAAGGGGTGCTCCCTGTGGCAATGGAGATGGAAAAATGCCCATTGATAGCGCTCCATCTTCCTCCGAGGTACTCAGCAGATTCAAATCCACCTCAATGAAATCTGCCATGAGATAAGGTGACATGGGATTTCCGGCGATATCTTGGGCTTGTGAGAGTGAAAGATCAATCCCGCTTTCCTGTAGGTCTATGGCTTGCACATCATAGCTTAGGACATAGGCAAAAGGGTTGGTCCAGCCTGAGTTTTGGCTGTTCAGAAGAAGAAGGTCAGCCAGCAGTGGCCCTCCTGCAAAGCCCGCATTAAGCACGCTGCTTTCGTCCATGGCTTCGTCAAAGAGTACGAAAATGGAGAGCGTACCTTCACCAATGAGGCTCTCGTCAACTGTATATTGATTGGCTGAAACCACAATAACTTCGGGCTCAATCATATCAATGCTAAAGACATCGGCTTGAGAAGCGGCTTCCTGGGTATTTCCGGCGGCATCACGTGCAAAATTGGTGTTGACCTGCACATTGTCCACTTCGATGTCATTGTCGTTTACATTAAAATACAATCGATAGATTGACTCATCCATCCAATGACTCAGTATCGGATTGGGGATAAGCGTATTTCCAATTTCACCAGCGCTTTCCAAACTTACCATGGGTGCGAAGAGGGTGTCCATGGCCTCGCTGTATTCCACATCCACATAGTAGCCACCCACCCCTGCACTTGCAATGTTAACATAGGCCGATTGCGGCAGCACATCAGAGAGCTCAGGCCGCTTGGTGTCGATGGTGAAACTCAAGTCCATCTGGCTCTCGGCCATATTTCCCGAAAGGTCGAGTATGGCTCCCGGATTCACTTGCAGGTCAAACCATTCTTCACCTGCCGGCAAAAGATCATACACGATTTGAGCTTGTGTTGGGCTCAGCCATTGACTCTGTGCGGTGTTGAGCACCAAAGAGTTTTCCAGAGGCCCATTATTCTCAAAGGCCAATTCCGGCGGTGAGCTGATGTCCATAGTTTTGTCGAAAGAGAGCTGAATCGAGAGAGCTGCGTTACCGCTCATGCTCAGGTTGAGCACCTCCTGATTGAGGCTGGCATCTACGATCAATGCATTGCGTGTATCTATATCGATTACGAAAGTGTTGAGCAGAAGCGGTGCGGCATTTCCTGCGGCATCCTCTGCATTGGATATGGCAAAGCCCACCCCCAATGCTGTTTGGTTGGCATCGTTGAGCGCAAACACGGCGCGAAGGGTATTGCTCTCTATCCACTCGCTTTGTCCGGGATCAAAGGAGATACTCGGAGCCACATTGTTCGTGTGTTGCGGACTCACTGCGGGAATCAGGGACTGATTCATGGCTTCGTTGAAGATGAAATCAACGAATAGGCTACCCGTAGCGGCCTGATCATCATTTACCAAGACCACTTCTGGAATGCTCTGCTGCAGGGCAGGAGCTTTGGTATCGAGCACAAATGCATTGGATGCGAGGAATATTTTTTGCTCTTTACCAGACGCATCACTGGCTCCGGAGACCTGTACAGAAATTTCGAAAAGCTCGATCTCAGTGTTGAGTACATCGTAGTGGGCCACGTATTCCTGAGGCGAAATCCACTCTCCACCGCTGTATGCGAGGCCTTCTCCTCCCATGGGATTATCAGCCGGGAAGGCAATTGCCGGATCGGAATCGGTATCCATGTCTCTGTCAAACTGCACATAGATGTCGAGCTCATCACCTATATTGCTGGCATTGATCACAGTTTGCGAAGTAGAGAGCATTTCTACAATGGCCCTGGAAGTACCCACAATGCTGTCGGTGAAATGGAAGGCATTGGGGCCGATTTGGGCACCCATTAATCTTCCGGGAATGTCATCAATAGGGGGGTGAATGCCGCCCCAAATGCGTGAAAGGCTCGTTTGGTCGCTGGCATCGTTGTAGGTCGCCCACTGCAAGGTGATGGTTTGTGAGGGCCCGTTTTCAAACTCCAGAAAGCTGTTTGCCTCAAAGGTGAAGTCGCTCATGCCTCCTGGGAAGTAGGGGCTGCCTGTCATGAGGGTGAGCACCTCAGCTGCGGTACGCGAGTATGTGGAGTGGCCTGACACGTAGCCTGCAAATGGCGGGGTTACAAATGAAGGTTGCTGATAGGGCCACCAATTTTCGGCGAGAATCCATCCCACGCCTGCGATGTCTGTCTCAGGATCTTCGATATAGTCAGGCCCCCGCCAGGTGTATAGCTTGATTTTGTGGAGGTGCTCATTTTGCTCCCCTGCCAGTTCATCGCCTTCCTCCACCAATTCGATATAGCCTGGTACCAGCGGCATTCCATCCGGGTGGTAATTGGGCAGGTTTTCATCGCTGCATTGTCCGCGATCGGCCATCCAGCGAATCGCTGAAATGGGACGGAGGTAATCGTAGTAGCCTTTCACACTCCATGCTGCTATGGCTGCATCGTGGAGTGCCCCCCCCAGTAGAAGGTAGGCCTTCACATCGTATTCCAGCTCCGGCAGCTCTTCTCCCTCGCCTTTCCATTGGCGGGAATACATGGGGTGGGTTTTGATGATATTGTAGATGTGAAACCAATGGCCCGGTGGGGTATAGGAATTTGGCCCATCTGCCCAAAACTCAGCTAGAACCCGCACGTAATCGGCGCGGGGCACGAGCTGCTCCTGATAAGGCTCTCCTGTAACGGGGTTTAGGTCATAGCCCGTTCCCGGGTCTCCACCATCGAGTAGATTGTAAAATTCAGTGTATTCTTGGAAGTTTTGCGGCATGGACTCAAAGGGAATATTGCCGCTGCTTTTTGGGGAAATATCCCACATCACCCCATCAGCGGGGTCGTGGTGTGATTGCCAGATCGGTACAAGACAAAAATTCCATTTGTAGGGCGAATCCATTCCCAGGCCTTCACCTTCAGTGAGCAATTCAGGATATCCGGGGTCAAAGTACATCCTCCATGCATGGCCGTCGCGCTCCTTCACAGTACTGTGAGATTCCTTCATCGCGTAGGGTACCAAATTGCCCCACTCGGGACTGAGGAACGGGGGAGAGGTAGGCAAAGGGTTGCCCGCCTGATCAAAGGACTCTTCGAGTTCGAGCGGCTGCCAGCGGTTTGGATCTACCATATTGGGGTTTCCCGGAGCACTTACCACCAATGCGCCGTGCACTGGCTCGTAGAAGAGATTGGCATAATCTTGTGCTTCATTGGAGCCATCCTGAAGACCGAAGGCGATGATTTCGGAAGCCACATAGTTGCCCAGGGCAGCTGGCCCGTCTTTTACGTAGTCGGTCGAAGTAAATCCGGTATCAAAGCCATATGCAGCCATCAGGCTATCCACCGAGGGAGAGATGAACTCCAGATAACCCAATGAATTCTGAAAGCGGTGATTGATCAAGCGGTATACGGCATAGCTGATGGCTTCCTCCTGCGCTGCCAGCTTATCCTCAGGATTTGCCACACCATCAAACTGGCAGAAATAATCTCCAAGGCTGCGCCCTAAAAAATAGTTTTCCGCTCCCGCTTCGTAGGCAGCCCAGCATTCGTACATGGCGATGGAGCTGTGAAATAGATTGCGTGCATGAACGGTGGGTCGCGCAAAATCGTGGCTGATGGAATACAGCACGCGCTCGTTCCATTTGTGGGCCGCATTTTCTTGAGCCTGTAACAGGCCACTTGAAAGCAGAACGATAAATGAGAAAAAAATACGGAGTGTGCAGAGTTTATTCATAGAATCGCTTTTGTTCCTTGATCTGGTTAGGTTCGATACATACCTCACGCCTGTATTTCCCGAAAAGGCTAAAAGTGAAAAATTCAGCCTGCTTCCGATCTTTAGAATCTATCTTTCTCGATACAGGGTGCAATATGCATCTGGTATGCTCTGAGAAGACGATAAAATTAGCAAAAGTTGGCTTTTTGGTCGAGACTTTTTTGCCGCTCGTCGAAGAAAGAAAATGCTTGCACCTTCAGGGATCTCAGATGCTCAGGCTTAGGATTGCAGATATACAATTTCCGGCTGTAGATCGGCCTTTGTATCAGGTTGTTTTAGAGTCAAGAACTTAACTCTATCTGATTTTCACATCGAGGTAGCGATCGGGAAAAGGCTCATCTCTCAGGGTGAAGTGCCACCACTCACGCGCATAGGCTTCAAATCCGTGCATGATCATTGCCTCTCTGAGCAGGGAGCGATTGGCGCGCTGGTGTTCACTTAGGGCTTGATTGCCCCGTCCCGATTCCGGCCCAAAATAATCGAATTCCGTACCCATGTCGAGTGCTTCATTTTGCTGTACGTTCCACAGGCCTACATCTACTGTGCTGCCTCGGGAGTGGCTGGAGGGTGAAGCGATATAGCCTTTTTCGAAGAGTTCGGCCTTGCTGAGCTTTGGATAAAAACGGCTTTTTTGAACCGTATCGCCGGCATTTGCAGCCCACCTTACGAAGTGGTCTACGGCTCTTCTTGGGCGGTAGGCATCGTAAATAATCAGGCTCAAACCCGTGGTGCTCAGCTCCTCTTGCACTCCTTTCAGCGCCTCTGCGAGCTGGGGAGTACCCAGTGCACGATTGGCGCCATATCCCGGCACCTTGCGCCCGGTGAAGTTATCGCCGCTGTAATATTTCAAATCTACAAGCAAGCCAGGTACTTCCTCCGCAAGATCCACCAGGCTCATCTTTCCCCGAGCGTCGATCTCCGAAGTGCTGCTGAGCTCAGTCCGAAAATAATACAGCGCGCCCGCTAATAGTACACAAGCCCCTACCAACAATGGAATCCGCCACTCCTTAGCAATCATCACTACTAGAAAAATACCCTGAAGATAATCCTTCGCTTAAGTTTATCGGTTTCGCTTTCTTCGCTTGATATTCCTATTCCTCATTATAAGCAGCCAGATTACCAGCACCAGAATCAGGGAGACGATCAGTATCACGTAGCCGTAATCGTCGCTGATGTGTACGCTATCATCTGAAGTGCCAGGATCGATGTGGGTTGGGGTTTGCCCCAAGACTGTCAAGGGCCAGGCGAGAAGCATGCACAGTATGCTTCCAAGTCTTGTGGAGGTAGAATTCTTCGAAATCATAGCGACAAGAAAGCAATTTTCCGGGTATTCACCTATAGATGCCGGAATTTTTTGCTCTCAAGTGCTTTTGGTAGGAGGGCTTGCTCCCTGGCTTATCAGTGCCTTATGAATTTGTTTCGCAGCCTCACAGCTTCTCCCTGCAGCTCTATGATGTAGAGGCCTTGCGGCAAATGGGCGGTGGAGAGCTGAGCTGCAAAATTGGATTGATGAAGCATGCGCCCGTGAATGTCATACACGCGGATGATGGCTCCGGCATCGGCCCTGGGCCAGTCGATGAAAAGCATATCCCGGGTTGGATTAGGATAGATTTTCAGGGGCTCAATGGATGGGCTGCTGGTGCTAAGTGTCGTATCACTTATGAACTCTTCTCCTTCCACGAGGTGCACAAACTGATTTGGCGAAAGCCCGCTATGTACATCCACAATACCCGATGGCCAATTGACCACAAGGCTATCGATTTGCTCTTCTTCGCCCATACCGAAATGTACATTGAGGGTGTGCATGAAGCGAAAGCCTACACCGCTTTGCACATCGCGAATCTGCTTGCCGGAAGGGGTGTAGAGCTCCAGCCGGGCACCGATCCCATTCACATTGCTTACCAGTCCCTGTGTGTTGATCTTAAGCCAGTTGTTCTCGTTGCCCTCATTGTAGTGCAGAAAGTTATTGTTGCCAATATCCAGAAAGCCGTCATTGTTGAAGTCACCAACGGGCCCATTGCCGAGATTGGGGTAGGTATGGCAGGTAAAGCTCATATCGCCATTGTTGAAGCAGAGATGGCCATTGGCACCCAGTATATCGATAAGCCCGTCATTGTCGAAGTCGTAGGCCACCCACTCTGTACCTGTGGCCAGGAGGCTCTCAAAGCCCGAACCCTCGGTGATATCCGTGAAGGTGCCATCTCCATTGTTGCGCATCAGACGATGAGGGCCCGAACTGCCGCCTACAAGCACATCCATCCAGCCATCGTTATCAAAATCGCCCCAGGCCGATGACCAGGTCTGCACAGGGTCGTATAGCCCTGCCTCCTCACTCACATCGGTAAAGTTACCATCGCCATCGTTCCTGAAGAGTTGATTGTAATTGGCGGCACTTACGCCCCCCCGGCACTTGGCTATGAAGAGATCCACCAGGCCGTCGTTGTTGTAATCCACCCATATGGAGCCATAATTGCCTCCGTCAGGTACATCGCTCAGCCCCCCTTGGTTGAAGCTGAGGTTGCCCTCCCCATCGTTCATGTAATACACGTTGGGGGCTACATCATGGCATACGAAGGCATCCAGATGCCCATCATTGTTGAGATCGACAAAATTGGAACGCTGTGAGAAGACGTAATCGGGTGTAGAGAAGGTGCTGAAACTCTGCCCATCCGGGTTGCGAAACATAAAACTTACCCCGGCCCCTCCTCCATAGACAAGGTCATTGTAGCCATCGCCATCGATGTCGCCTGCAGCAATGCTCCACACATAGGGAAACTGTGCCTGCTCAGTAGGATAATTCACGAACTCAAAAGGCACTTCTCCTTCTTCCTGCTGAAGCAAAAGAAATACCTGTGTATTGCTCACGTCCATGAGGTCGTCGAGGTAGTCGCCATCCATGTCTACTGTTCCCAGGCAACGAGATAGTTCCGGAAAGGTGACGGTATTGAAGCCTATGGGAGGAGTCACAGGCTCCTCTACCGATATAGCGCTAAATTCAAAGATAAAGCCACTGTTATCCCATCGGTCGTCAAAGGCCACGTAGTAGGGAAGCCCTTCCTCGACGGCCCAGATTACTTCGCAAAGAAAACCTGTACCACTGTCATCATCTCCTGCTACGCAAACGAGGTTATCACAATCGCCGGTGTACACGTGCACGCGGTTATCAATACCAAAGTTTTCGATAAAGGATGTGTAAATGCGGGCGGTAAAACTGCTGTCAGAGCTAAAGCGGTACCACATTCCACCGCCCTGCGCCAATCCGTTAGGTGCACATACCGGTATGGGTACGCCTCCCTCATCAATCTCGGGCACTTCGTACACTCCGGGCTCTATTAGGATGGACTCATCACAGGTGGATTGGGCATAAAGGTTGCCTGCACAGCATGTGAGTGCGATGCACAGGCTTTTTAGTAGATTGGTTTTCATGGTTTCGTGGTTTCGGTAAAATTTACTCGCAAAAAGTTTCCAGGCTATTGATGTATTCGGTAAGCAGTTGCAGGCCTTCCTCGTGCACGAGGCTCCTTCCCAGCAGGGGCATGCGTTCGCCCTCATCTACACTTTGCATGCGGTGGTGCATGGCTGATCTTGCTGTATTTCCGGGGCTTATGATGTAGCTCAGAGCACTATTGATAAATTCTTGAGGCTCAATGCATACGCCCAGATTTTCCAGACTTTCGCTTTCATTCCAAGCGAGGCGAATGGGGCGGTAATCGCAGTGGCTACCCTCCAGGTGGCAACTGGAGCAGTTTACATCCAAATATGACCTGAGCCGCTCACCGAGCTCCTCGCTGGGATCATCATAGGCCACCAGCCGATTGATTTCGGTGGGAATCTGCCCATCCAAATATCCCATGGCTGCCCACTTGAGCAATTGGTTTTGAGCACCGGTTGTGTAGGGGTAGTCCTTGTCTAGATTTTGAGGTTTGGGGCCAAGTGGTATAGCATTTGTGCCTGACTTGTGGCAGGTAAAGCATTCCAACTCCGAGGGAAAACGGTAGTCCACTCCCTTCTCATTGCCTGATGCATCCAGCCAAGCCACGGGCAGATAAGCGCCATCCATATGGAGATGGGCTTCATCGCCTGCCTCATCCCAAATGTACTCGGCGAAGTGCCATTCTCCCCCAATTCGATACATGATGCGGGTTTCCATGTCCTTGACTCCGCCACCGGGCTGCACATTCTCGTAGTAAAAGTGCTTGATGAGCACCGTACCGTCTTCGAAATTTAGGGCCTTGTGATCGGCTACATAGCTCGCCTTGCTGCCGGGCTTCATCCACACGAAGCGCTTCTTGAGTGCATAATCGCTAAAGAGTGGGGTGATCAAATCATAGGGAAGTACCCCAGATACCGGCTGTAGCTCGCTGAGCTTGCCTTCAAAAAAGCCATAGTCCGAAAGCCTGGGATAGGGCAGGGAATCTTCAACAAATCGCACTTGGGTCTCTGCTGCTATTCCGCCGGTATCAGCTATGTGTTCTTCATCATCGTTATTGCACGAGATGGCTAAAAAAACAGGTATCCCTATCAGCAATAGGGTCTTAAGGCAGAAGCTCTTCATGATCGGATACACTCTACTGACGCAAGATACGCTTTCGCGTTGTATTCGTTTTGCCGCTCAGGGAAAAAAATCTGCGCAAAATAGCAATCTCAATGCAAGCGTAAAATCACCGGATCCTCGTTTGCTCCTGTGCTTCATAATCTGCATGGCATTGATTGCGCCTATTCGCATGGACTCTGGCGCCCTCACAGCGCGGTCCTTTTTGCCCGGAGCTGAGCTTGGGAATTTCACCTGTAGCAATCCAATAATTTCCGATTTTTTGCTCAGAGCATCAGTATACTGGTATTCTTATTTGTCTATGTTTGAATCGACCAATCAGCACAGCCATGAAACAATCCCTACTTCTCGCACTTCAAGTATTCTCTGCAATACCCCTGCTTGCGCAAAATTATCAGCTGCTGTATAGCCATGAGCAGCGCCACTATCAGCTTGGCGAGGGCCATCTGGGCCTCGAGGTGGCCTCCGTTGTTTTTGATGGCGATTCGCTATACACCCTCGCCAGTCATTGGATCCAGGATTACAGCTCCAACGATGGTTGCCACTATCCCGACACCTCTGCATGGCTTTGCTCCAAGGTGCGCATTGCCGCCGATGGCACCACGACCTTATATACTTTCAGCGGCGATGAGCTCACCTTGCAGGTGCAGTCAGCCTTGAATGATACTTGGGTGGTATACACCGATCCTGTCGATGAATGGTATGTGGAGGGCACGGTCGCCAACCACTACCAGGACGAAGTGTTGGGCAGTCAGGAATGGTTGAAGGTCATCGCCTTTCAAGCCTATGATGCGGAGGGCAATACCATGGAGCACTGGATGAATATCGCTTCTTTTACCATCGCCGAAAATGGCGGTTTGGTTCAAGCTTCACCTTTGGGCTATTTTCCTTTTCAGTCCTTTGATTTGCCCTTGCAGCTCACCCTCTCCGGTGTGGAGGGCCAGGCCGGAGTGCAAAATCTAAACTGGTTCGAGGTTTTTGATTTCGAAGTCGAGGATGTCATCCATTACGAAGAGATAAACGTCTTCATGGGCGAGGGCAACATCAAGCACTATCTGGTCACCTACCTCTCACGCCAAGATTTTCTGCCCGATTCCATCGTGTACGAGATGGAGATAGAAAAGTGGTCGTACGAGGGCAGTGGTATCTGGAATGCCGACCTTACTTATGATACCACCACCGTCGAGGAAATCACCATCTACGCGAATCCAGGTTTTGATCAACTTGCCTACACGCCCCTCGTCCACGAAACGGAATTGGAATTCATGGGCGATTTTTTGCTGCTTGGCGACTATCAAGGCTTTCCGGCCAAGTATCGCCCCTCTGGCTATACTGGATTTTACTTATTTGAAGGCTTCCCACATACTTGTTACCTCGAAGCCATCGATGGAACTTGCTGGGGAGGGGGCAATTCCTATTATGTGAAGTGCTTGGGCATGTACAGCTTTTGCGACAATGGCGCGGGCCAAAACAGTGTGTCCCTAAAGTACTTTAACAAACAAGGCGTGGAGTGGGGTAAGCCGCTCTCCACCGAAGATGCCTACACCGGCCATCGTAAAATGCTCCGTGTATATCCCAACCCGGTACGAGAAAGCTTCCGTTTGGAAGTCAGCGCTTCGCACTACCCGCTCTCTCTACATGTGCTGGCAGCAGATGGGCGACAGCTCTCCCGCCACGTGCTCAGGCATCCCGACGAGGAGATACCCGTGCCAGTCGGGTATCGGGGTTTGCTCTTGCTATCGGCCACCACCCATACCGGTGCTTTGATGCATGCCAAATTGGTGGTGCAGTAAGCGCAGGGCTTGCTCAACCGGCGATAAGCCTTCTTACTTCCTCATAATCATTCGGCACGGTATCGGCTACTTTGGTTTTTTTGGCGAAAGCCGTAAGCCTCTCCGGCATCTCCGGCTCGGAACCAATGGCTGCTCTCACCACATCTGCAAACTTTGCCGGGTGGGCAGTCTCGAGAAAGACCCCGATGGTACCGGGATATTTTTTCAGGGCTTCCACAATGCCGAGATAGCCCACAGCCCCGTGGGGGTCGAGGGTGTATGCGTGGGTATTCTTCACATAGTGCATCGCCGCCGTGGTGTCTTCATCGCTCCAGCTGCTGCCTTCCATCCATTTCAAGAAGTGAGATGCCTCGGTGCCCAGCAAGTCTTTCATGCGCTCAAAATTGCTCGGAGCGCCCACATCCATGGCATTGCTGAGTGTAGCAACCGAGGCCATGGGCACATAGGCCCCGCCACCCAAAAACTTGGGAACAATATCATTGGCATTGGTGGCAGCGATAAAGCGCCTTATGGGCAGGCCCAGCAGCTTTGCGAGCAAACCGCCGGTGAGGTTGCCAAAATTGCCGCTGGGTACAGCCACGATCAGGTCTTTGTCCTCCTTTTTCAACTGCGCATAGAGGTGGAAGTAGTAGAAACTTTGAGGGATGAGTCGGGCAATGTTGATGCTATTGGCCGAAGTGAGCTGCATCTTTTGCCGCAAGGCCTCATCGCTCAGCAGCTTTTTGGCCAAAGCCTGGCAATCGTCAAAGCTGCCCTCCACCTCGATGGCCTTGATATTGCCGCCCCAGGTTGTGAGCTGTTTTTCTTGCAGGGGGCTTACACGGCCCTTGGGGTAGAGTATGTGCACCTCCACACCCTCTACATTGAAGAAGCCCGCCGCGACGGCACCGCCCGTATCGCCGGAGGTAGCCACCACGACTTTGATGCTGTCTCCGCTCTTTTGAGCAAAATAGCTGAGCAGTAGCGCCATAAATCGAGCGCCCACATCCTTGAAGGCGAGGGTGGGCCCGTGAAAGAGCTCGAGGCAATGTACTCCAGGCTCGATCTCCACCACAGGGGTGGGAAAGTTGACCGCTTCAGAAGCGATCTTGCGGAGTTCATCTTCCGGAAGGGAATCACCGGTAAGGGCGCGCCCCACCATGTAGTTGATTTCGTCAAATGGCGTCTCAGCGATTTGCTCGAAAAAGAAGGCGGGCAAGGATTGGATCTTTTCCGGAAGGTAAAGACCACCATCGGGCGCGAGGCCATTGAATACGGCTTGCTTCAGGTCGACTTTATGGGAGGCGTTTCGCGTGGAGTAGTAGCGCATGGCTTACGTTTGAGGGGATGAAAATAGCAAGCATTGCCGGAAGGGCTGCCTTATGGGCAATCTTTTTCAGTGACATGGAGAGGCTGTTGTAAAGAGATGCTGCACTCATAGCACCTTAGCGCCTTGTTGATTGATTCCGCTTGTGTAATGTTCGTTATCTATTCCAATTGATTTCAAGTACTTGTGTAGCTTTAGGCTGATTTCTTTTGCGACTTGCTCATCATTGCTCAAGGCAAATACCGAAGGCCCGGAGCCGCTTATGCCAAAACCGATGGCACCGGCATCCATAGCGATGTCTTTCATATCGTAAAAGCCGGGAATGAGCATGGAACGCACCGGCTCAAAAATGACATCTTCCAGGCTGCGGCCTATGAGCGGAATGTCACCTGTGCAAAATCCTGCTACAAGTCCTCCCACATTGGCCCATTGCTGCACAGCCTCGGGAATGGCGACCCTGGGCTTGAGTATGAGGCGCGATTCACTCGTTGGCACGTCGATGTGCGGATGCACAAGGCTGATGCGCAAGGAATCCGGAAAGGGCAACTGCACCACATCGCGGCCTTTCACATCTCTGATGAGAACCACTCCACCAAGCAGGGCCGGGGCTACATTGTCGGCATGGGCATTGCCGCAAGCAATGCGCTCGCCATCCATTGCGGCAGGCAGGAGCTGTAAGGGGCTGTAAGGCTGCCCGGCGAGGTGGTTGATGGCTGTGAGTGCAGCCACCGCACTGGATGAGCTGCTGCCCATTCCGCTGTTGAGGGGAAGGTTTTTGTGCAGGCGCACCCTGGCACCAAATTGTGTCAGTTGCTCGCTGATAAGGAAGCGCTGTACCATCGCCGAAGCCAAATTTTTCTCGACATGCTTTGGCAGTAGGCCTCCATCTCCGACGATTTCGAGGCGAATCTCACCGCTCTCGTCAATTTCCACTTCCACTTCGTCGCCCGGGGCGTCGAGGGCAAGGCCCATCACATCATATCCGCATGATAGATTGGCAATGGTGGCCGGAGCCCATGCCCGTATTTTGTCGCCTGCTTTCATTTTAGGAGGAGCTGCTGTGTGGTATTTTTCAAGTTCCGGATATTTTCATGATGTCGGCGTACACCCCGGCAGCGGTCACTTGTGGGCCGGCTCCCGGGCCTTTTACCACGAGGGGCCCGGCCTGATAGCGCTCGGTGGTGAAGGCGATGATATTGTCGCTGCCACCCAAGCCGTAGAAGGGGTGTGAGGCATCCACCATCTCTACGGCTATGCGGATGGATTCACCTTCGAGTACCCCGATATAGCGCAGGCGCTTGCCCTCGCTGGCGGCTGTGTCCTTCAGCTTCGCAAAATGGTCTTCATCGGCTTTCATGGCTTCGTAAAAGGCTTCCACAGAATCGGCTGCGAGACAGGCAGGGGTGAGGATGCCTTGTATGTCCACATGCTTCATCTCGAGGGGCAGGCCCATTTCCCGAGCGAGGATGAGCATTTTTCGGGTGAAGTCCATACCATTGAGGTCGTCGCGGGGGTCGGGCTCGGTATAGCCCAGCTTCTGGGCCTGTGCCACCACCTCGGCAAAGCTGATGTCGCCCTGGTAATGATTGAAAATGTAGGAGATGGTACCCGAAAGGATGGCTTCGATGCGCAGCACCTTGTCTCCACTGCGTATGAGGTCTTTCAGGCTTTGGATGATGGGCAATGCGGCTCCTACAGTGGTTTCGTAGTAGTACTCCACCGAGTTGCGGCGCGCCACCTGCGCATGCTCCTGGTATTGCGTGTAGCTTGTACTGTTTCCGATCTTGTTGCAGGTCACGATGTTGAGACCTGTTTCAAAAGCTGTGGGATAGCTTTTCACCACAGCTTCACTGCTGGTATTGTCCACGAGCACGGCATTGGGGAGGTTGTGTTCACCGGCCTTGGCGATAAAGGTGTCGATCTGACTCTTTTCGCCTGCTTCTTCCATGTTTTCTTTCCAGCTATTGAGGTCGATGCCCTCGCTTTCAGCATTGGCCAGGAGCATCTGTCGGCTATTGCTTATGCCCATCACCCTGATTTGTAGGTGATGTCGCTCTGCGAGGGCAGCAGCCGAATCGCGCAGCTGTGCGATGAGTTCAGCACCGATATTGCCCGTTCCTACCAGGTAGGTATGTATGGTCTTGAGGGGTGAAAGGAAGAGGGCATCGTGTATGGCTCTCAAGGCCTTGGTGAGCGTTTTGCGCTCTATGACCACACTGATATTTCGTTCGGAAGAGCCCTGTGCGATGGCTACCACATTGATGCCATTGCGGCCCAGGGTCTGAAATAGCCTCCCACTGATTCCCGGGGTATGGCGCATGTTTTCGCCGACCACAGCCAGAATGCTGAGCTCCCGCATTACCTGTGGGGGCTCGATTTTGCCGCGCATGAGCTCAAGTTCGAAGGCGCTTTCTATGGCTTTGCAAGAGCGATCGACCTCCTCAGGGCCAATGGCCACGCTGATGCTGTGCTCGGAGCTCGCCTGTGTGATAAGCATGGCATTGACGCCCTCCGCCGCCAGAGCTCCAAAAAGCTTCGCGCTTGTGCCCTTGCTCCCGATGAGTCCGGAGCCTTGCAGATTGATGAGGCATACCTGCTCAATGGAAGCAATCCCCTTGATGGGGCCGACTTGTACCCCGCTTGTGGGGCCGACGAGGGTGCCCGGGTGGGAGGCATTGAAGGTGTTCTTCACCCGAATGGGGATTTGGGCTTCAATGGCTGGCAGCATGGTGGGCGGATAGATTACCTTGGCTCCAAAGTAGCAGAGCTCCATGGCTTCTTCATAGCTGAGGTGCTCCAGAGAATAGGCTTTCTTGACCCTGCGAGGATCGGCAGTCATAAAGCCGTCCACATCTGTCCATATCTGCACTTCCTGAGCTCCCAGAGCAGCACCGAGTAGGGCTGCCGTGTAATCGCTGCCGCCCCTGCCAAGGCTTGTGCTTTGTCCGCGTTCATTGCTGCCTATGAATCCCGTGACGACCGGTATCAGATGATTCATGGAGGCATGCCAATTGCGTATATTGGCGTAGCTCACATCCTTGAGTACGGTGGCATTGCCAAATTGGCTGTTGGTCTGGATCAGCTTTCGTGCATCGGTGAAGACCGCGTTGAGTCCGCGCGCCTGCAGCAGGTGGGCGACGAGTTCATTGCTCATCAGCTCTCCTTGGGCTACAATGCGGTCCAGAGAAGCAGGGGAGAGCTCGCTCAATGAGCGGATGCCATAGAGCAACTCTTCCAGTTCGTTGATGCGCAGCTTATTGCTCACAAGGGCCTTGTTTTGGCCTATGGCTGGCATCAGGGTACGTATCACTTCCTGATGTCTTTGCTCGATAGCGCGCAGTCCAGCGATAAACTCTTCACCAGCCAGCGCGCTGTTTCCCAGTTTTATCAGTTCATTTGTTACCCCCCCCATGGCCGAACACACCAGCATGAGAGGGCCTTTTTTCGAGGCAGCATCGGCTATGTCCAGCACCTTTTGGATGCTCTCGAGGCTTCCCACTGAACTTCCTCCAAATTTCAACACAGTCAAGGCATTCTTCTTCACCTTCCTTCCTTCAGATTGTTTCTCCTTCTTCATTATTTGATCAAATGATGATTTTAGGGCGTCTTAGTAGCGCTTTCTTTTGCTGTATGGAGTGGGTGTACTGCCTTTCGGCAAAAAAAGCTTCGCATTCACCTCTAATTTTTTCGATAGGTGGTGGTTTCGAATGGGAGGTAGGCTAAGCAATGCATCGAAAGGCCTTGTGCTTGAGGCCGCGAAGGTATGAAAATCTGCGAAGCAGGGAGCGTGATGCCGAGCTATTAATCGATAAAGGCTTTCCAGTTGCTCGACTTTGTAGGATATTGACGAGGACTGCCAGGTATAAAAATATTGATTCTAGACAATAATCACTTGTCAGGAAGGTAATTGCGCACATTCATTTTTGCTGTAAAGCGAAAAACGAAATCAAGAGGAGCGATGAGCCGCGCCGGAGCAGCAGGGCTTAGCCCCAAACAAGTGGGGAGGTTCGGACTTTAGGGCTCAGAGCCGTGCGATGATACGCTGCAGCTTGGCGGGGGAGATTTCGAGTTTTTCTTCCAGAGCGCGCATCATTTTGCATTTTTCCCCGGGGGCATAGCTCACATCTTCTTCGGTGAGTTGAGGAAACTTTTTACGCAATTTGTCGCGTACTTCAAACCAGCTGCGCTGAATCAAAGCATCTTTGATGTGCTTGTCCGGGGCCTCATCATCATTGATGAAGTAGTTGGAGCGGCAGTAGTTCACCTTTTCATAAGGCGAAGCACCTTGTCCATGATTGTTAGGGGAAGTGGTCATGGCCTTTGTTTTGTTAGTGAAGCAGTAGTAGATGGTATTACTCAAATATAGTAAATCCACTTCTTATTTCCCCGTATTCTTAAGAAAATTAACAGGTTTTCATAGCCGCCTACAAGCTTTTCACAGGGAGTGATAAAAAGCCTGAATGGGCGGTTTTAATTTGCTATCGAATGAAGAAGCCAGCCTCAGAGGCCTTCCCCATCCAGAAAGGTAATTTGCTTTTCGTTGGATACGTTCATTTGCGGGATGCCATCTCGAGAAGTGACATTGCCTTTTGTGCAGATGCGTCGATTTTCGAGTTCTACTTCGGGGTTGTAGCTGAAGTTGCCGGTATCGCGGGCCCAAATGCTCACCGTGAAGACTGTATTGGGAAAGCGCTTGTCCAAATTGATAAAGATGTTTCCTTTTTGGGATTTGAAGGTACTTACTACGGTACCGCAGATCTTGACTTTTTTATTGGAGTCCATAAAGTTGTACGCCTGTAGGGTGTTGTACTGACCTTTCTCTAAATCATTTGCCGATAGCATCATCACATCACCTCTTTGATTTTTAGGCAGCCAGGGTGTATAATCGGTCGATGTCTCCAGCTTTTCGGCGAGCTGAGGATCCAAATTCGGGAAGAAATTCAGGCCTGTTAGCTCTTCAATCTCTCTGATCGGCACCACGTAGTTTTCTACAGGTTTCTCGCAGAGCTTGTTGGGCATCAGTACTGCGAAGCTTCTCTCGTTTTCCAGGTCGACTGCGATTTTGTAATGAAGCTCGGGTATGGATACTTTGTTGGGACTGCGCTTGATTTTGGGCAGGTCATCGCTCAAAACAGGGCCGGTGATCACATATAGATCCACATCATTTTCGATGGCATAACTCCTTACATAGTCTTCCACCTCGGCCCATGATTCACGGTTGAATCCCGGACGTTGGGGGCTCATATTGGAATAGAAGTAGCTTTCGGATAGGGCTTGCTGATTCCATCGAAAATCGGCAGAAGCGGCGAGGTGCCCGCGGTCAAATCCGAAGCCATCGTACTGCCTCTTCCCGGAATCGTCCACCCAGGTAATGAAGTAGTCCTCTTGCTCCGCCGTTCCTGTGCTCACCTTGGGGTCGACGCGAAAGTCATTGGTGCGCGTGGTACGACCGGTGGCCACTTCCCTCAGGATGATGTGAGCAACCCATTTGGCCATTTCATGCTCTTCATCGTAGGCCAATGCCATAGCACTGTGCTTTACGAGTTCCCCATCATCGCCAGGCCAGCCGACCCGCTCCAGACGTTCCATGATATCGAGCAGACGCAGGGAGTCGGCTATTTGCCGTGAGCTTTCCAGTTCGTTCTTGAGCTCGGTGATTCTTTGCTCTTTTGAGCGTAAAAGCGCTTGCGTATCCTGCGCATAGAAGGAGAAGTTCAAGAAGAAAGCGAGAAGCAGCAATGATGGGGTGTACAAGCGATTCATAGCACAAAGATACGAGCAAAAATGCTGCCAATAAAGGCTTGTGCAAAGCCTCTGTTGGCATCTGAGGAAAATCCCTGAAAGATGTTTTGCCTTATGTGAAAGCTTCTTTAAGCCGTTTTAGCCTCGCTTGACCGCTTATTTTTTTGATCTTTGAGATCCAGCTGAATGTATTTATCCGTTTTCCAGAAGTAATGGTAGAACGCGTATAGGGCTACCGGCAGAAAAAGTGGAATTGCCAGCCATGTCTGTACCAATTCTTGTTGCCTGAGAAAGAAGAAAAGTGGAATGCTGATACCAAAGTATGGCAGGATGAACTCTTGAAATCGGAAGCCGGATATTTCCACCTGAATTCGAGCATCTTTATCAAGTTTTGTTTTGAGCACCGGACTGCTGTACCCGCCGTTCATCTTTGCTTGAATCCGCACTTTTTCCTTCTTGATCTTTTTAGAAAATTCTTGACCCCTAAATAACTTTTTCACCTTCTTTCCATTGATGTAAATGGTATAAGGCTCGTGCATATTTACGTATTCTTTTTTTCTGGAAATTGTAATTCGTGGCATAGCAATACTGAAATTATTGAGCACAGTTGTGCAATACTTTATGTAAAGTTAATAATTTCTTAACGCATATTGCATGCTTCGTGTTGCTTAATTCTTCAAAAAGCTATGATGTATATTTTTGTTTTATATTGTAATAAGCCAGGATATCAGACAATTAATAATTTTAAAATGAAGATAAACTTGTGATTTCAGCCCTCTATTTTTTGATATGAGATTTTATATATTCCATCAATACAAGCTTATATGAGCACAAAGGGCTGTATTTATTATCGTTTTCAGGACTTGGTCAAGTGGCAGAGTGAATCATGTCCTTTGCATGGTTCTCAAAATCAGATTATAACAAGTGTACATCTCTGTATATTCATTGATTTAGCGTATTTTACCTAATGACTTGTTAATATTTTTTTTCTTGGCTTGAGTGGGTTTCTGTGCTTTATGTATTTTTCGTAACGCAATGAAGAAGGTGGTAAACAAGGCTTAATCAATTTCGGAAGATATGGAAATGCAAAATGTAAAAAAGGTATTGCTCATTGAAGATAGCCCGCTTGATGTGCAGCTGGTGAGGCATGCCCTGCCGGAACAATTCGACTTGCAGGTGTGCAATACCCTTGCCACAGGTCTTGAACAATTGAAAGCTTACCAAGCCGATCTTATTTTATTAGACCTCGAGCTCGAAGACGCCAGTAGAGTCGATGGCCTTATTCAAGTCAAGAAGGCCTATCCGGGTATCCCGGTGATTGTACTCACCAACCATGACCGCAGCGCCTTTCACGATGAATGTATACGCTGCGGGGCGCATGATTATTACGAGAAGTCGGATTTGATCAATCCCAAGTTCTTCCTAAAAACGGTGCGCTACACCCTCTTGCACAGGCAATTTATCCATTCGCTCAGCCATTCCGATTCAAGAGAGCTTAGACCCATTGGACAGATGGGTACCTGGGAACTCGATATCGCTGCTTCTTCTTTGCGCTTTTGCGAAAAAAGCGCAGAACTTATGGGTGGCGGGCAGAAATCCATAAACTATGATCAATTTCTGGATTTGCTGTGTGAAAGCGATCGGGATAGAATGAAGCAGCTTGGCCATGACCAAGCCGAGGGCCAAAGCTTTCAATTGGAATTGGAGTTGCCCAAGGAGAGTGCCGCTTGCCGGCGGCTACTTCTATCGGGAGAAGTCGAGAAGCGCGGCGAGAAGCTTTTGCTCTATGGTGTGATGCAAGATTTAGGTACTGGTCATTGCCTTCTAAGTAATGTGCGCTTCAACAAGGTCTTGAGCGACCAATTGAGTGATGCCGCTTTTGCCTGCGATACAGAATGGAATATTCTCTATGCCAACCGCTCCGCAGTTCGCGATTTGGGAATTCGCGTGGGAGGCAATTTCGCCGATTGGTTGGACAAATGGAGTTTGACCAATGGTGAGTCATTGGCAAGCCTTCGAAAGCAGCTGCTTTCAGGCTTGTCCATAAATTTGGATATCAAAAGGTTGTCCGGATTTCACCGTGAGAAGAAGCAATGCTATGAATGCCTTATCAGTCCACAGACAAATGGAATGGAGGAGGTGGAGGCTTTCATGATCATAGCCAAGGATGTGGTATTGCACCGTGAATTGCAATCCAGGGTGGAGGCCGAAGAAGCCATCTTTCGAAAGTTGATCGAGCATTCTCCTACCGGAATGGCCTTGGTTGATATCAAATCCCGAAGCTATGTGGATTGCAACCCCGCCTTCGAAGCCCTGATCGGCATGCCCAAATCGAAGATTCTCACCCTTGGTTTTGATGACATCACGCCTGCCAAATACGCCAGCCTCGATGAGAAGGCCCTAAAGGATGTCAAGAAAAGCGGACGTTACAAATCATATCGAAAGGCCTTTTTTCACAACAGTGGCAAGCAAATACCCGTGCTCATCATCGGCTTTCTTATGGACGATGATCGAAGGGATAGATACTGGAATATCATACTGGATCTCAGTGAGCTTGAAGAGACTTCCAAAGCCCTCAAAGAGACAGAAAAGCGATTTAAGCTCTACATGGAAGAGTCCACTGATGTGGTATACTCCACCTCATTGGAGGGCTGCTTCAGCTTTCTATCGCCCAATGTGCAAGCGGTACTTGGCTATAGCTCGGAAGAGATTATAGGTTCTCAATATCAAGATCTGATTCATGCCGAGGATGCGTCCATCATCAGCGGGATTTTTCAAGAAGCAAAGGCCAATCGCGGCAGCACGGAATACGCGAAGTTTCGGATGAAACACAGCGATGGTACTTACAAATGGTTTGAGTGCAGTGTGCTTCTGCAAAGTCCAGCTAAGGGCAAGAAGCAATTCATCGGAATACTACGCAACATCGAGAAGGAGCGGGCCAATGAGGCCAAGATCCGCCTCCAAAACGAGCGATTGCGGGAGATTGCCTTCATTCAATCCCACATTCTCCGGCGACCTTTGGCCAATGTGCTGGGCTTGATCAATTTGATCCGTATGGGCACGGAGATATCTGCCGAAAGCGCCCGCTTTCTGGAATTGCTCTCTCAGGAAGCATGCAGCTTGGATCTAATTGTTTCTGAGATCGTCGATCGGGCCAATGCCATTTCTGAGAGCACTGAATACGCAGAGCTTGACTTGCCCGATGGCAGTGGTGAAAATCACGCATTGGCATAATCCAATTCTTCTACTTACCATTGATCTGATCGTAGCTGGCCTTGATCCCTTTGATCAGTGCCGAGCTGAATCCGTGATGTTCCATCTCGTTGAGTCCTGCAATGGTGCAGCCCTTGGGCGTGGTTACTTTATCGATTTCGCTTTCAGGGTGGCTTGAGCGTTCGATCAGGAGCTGAGCCGCACCGCGCACTGTTTGTTGCACAATGGCTGAGGCTGTGTGTGCATCAAAGCCTATCTCGATACCCCCCTGAACCATAGCGCGAATAAACCGCATCACATAAGCAATGCCGCAAGCGCCCAGCACAGTGGCGGCTTCCATCAAGGCTTCTTCTATCCAGATTACCTCGCCCAGCACAGCAAAGAGGGATTCCACCACTTCACTTCCATCCCTGCCAGATCCCGAGGCGCATACGCATGTGAGCGACTCCTTCACATCGGCCGCAGTATTGGGCATGGCCCTGAATACCGATGTGCCTTTCGGCAAAAGTGACACCAGCGTGGCCGTGCTGATTCCGGTAGCCACAGAGGCCACAATATGCTGTCCGGCAATGATTCCCGGACTGATTTCTTGCAGCAATGCTTCCACATTGTAGGGTTTTACGGCCAGTATTACCAAGCTGCATCCCTCGATGGCCTTTCGATTGTCGCTCATTACCATACAGCCTTCTTCGGCAAAGCTGCTCAGCACATCTGTGTGTCGGCGGGTGAGCCTGATGCCCGATGCCTGGACTCCTGAATCAATAAGGCCCCGCGCCAACGCCATACCCAGATTGCCGCAGCCGATGATGGCAATATTCATGCTTTTCATTTCGCTCCAAATTTGGCTTCGAATATACAGCCAATGTGGAAAGCATAGAAGTCATTTCCACATTATCAGGGATTTTATCTCTTGGGTAGCCCGGGCATCAGATGCCAATCCCTATCTTCGGCACCATGATCGAGTCCACGCATCCACTGCCATTTCCTGAGCTCGCTTCAAGGCTCAGGGGCGCACTCCACTGGGATCTGGCCCACAGGGCTATGTATGCCTGCGATGCTTCGGTATACCGGATACTTCCCAAGGCCGTGGCCGAACCTGCGCATGAGGATGATCTCCGCGAGATACTCGCCTTTGCCCGCAAGCACAAGCTCCCTGTCACGGCGCGAACGGCGGGCACTTCACTGGCCGGTCAAGCCATAGGTGAGGGCATTATTCTCGACTTCAGCCTTCACTGGAACCGCATCGCTGAGGTGAATGCGGTGGAGAAAAGCATTTGGGTGCAAGTCGGAGTAATCCGCGATGAGCTCAACAGGCATGTGAAAGATCAGGGCCTCTTTTTCGGTCCCAATACTTCCACTGCCAATCGATGTATGATCGGTGGAATGGTGGCCAACAATTCCAGTGGCACGACTTCCATCCGCTACGGAGTGAGCCGCGACAAATTGCTCGAGGCAAAGGTGATGCTCAGCAAGGGTCAGATGCTGCACATTGGGCCTAAGAGCCGCTCGGAGCTTGAAGTTATTTTGCGAAAGCAGGATGAAGAGGGGAGGCTCTACCGAGATATGCTGGAAATGCTAGGGGATGAAAGGCTGCAAGAAGAGGTGCGCCAGCGCTATCCCAGGCCCGATATCCATCGGCGCAATACGGGATATGCACTCGATGCTCTCCTCAATCAGAGTTATTTTACGAAGGCTCATCAGGCAAGGGAGGGGCACTCCTCAATCGAGCCCGTATTCAATTTGGCACCCCTGCTTGCGGGTTCGGAGGGTACCTTGGCCTTGCTCACTGAGGTGAAGCTGCAGTTGGATGATTTGCCACCCCCACACGAGGCGGTTGTGTGCGCTCATTTTCAAAGCCTGGCCGATTGCCTGGCGGCCGCTGCTGAGCTGGGCAATAGAGATCTCTACGCCTGCGAACTGATGGACAAAACCATCCTTGATTGCACCAAAGACAATATGGAGCAGGCCGAGAATCGATTTTTTGTGGAAGGCGATCCGGCTGCCATTCTCGCCCTGCAAGTCTGCGAAAGCAGCGAGGAGGCGCTTGCACAGCGCGTCGAGTATTTGCAACAGCAAGTCAGAGATTGTAAGGCCTATGCCACACCTGCCTTGTATCCACCAGATTCCCAAAAGGTTTGGCAATTGAGGGCCGCCGGACTGGGGGTGCTGAGCAATGTAAAGGGCGATGCCAAACCACTGGCCTTCGTAGAGGATACGGCGGTGGGTCTTGAGGATTTACCTGCTTACATCAAGGATTTTGAAGGCTTGATGCAAGGCTTTGGCCAGAAGGCGGTGTACTACGCCCATGCCGGCGCCGGAGAATTGCACATTCGCCCGGTACTCAACCTGAAATCGGCAGAGGGGAGAAGAGACTTCAGAGCTATAGCCGAAGCTTCCGCAAAATTGGTGGCAGGCTACCGGGGCTCACTGAGCGGGGAGCACGGGGATGGCAGGGCACGATCGGAATTGATCGAGGTCTTGATGGGCAAGGCCTTGGTGGAATCCTTCGGCAAGATCAAGCGCATTTGGGATACATCCAATATCCTCAATCCAGGTCTGATTGTCGATCCCGAAGCCCTGGATCGGAATTTTCGCTATGATGGTCTTGAGGCTCCAGCCAAAACTCCCAAAGCCGGCAAAACTGCCAAGGAGCCTTGGACATACGGCGATCACGGAGATATGCTTAGGGCAGCCGAAGCTTGCAATGGCAGCGGCGATTGCCGCAAACTGCCACAGAGTGCGGCTACCATGTGTCCAAGCTATCAGGCCAGCCTGCGAGAGGGCGACAGTACCCGAGCCCGGGCCAATATGCTCCGAGAAGCCCTGAGCAGACCGATCAATCCCGCCTTTCCCCTGGATAATCCCGGACTTCGCCACGTGCTCGATACCTGTATGAGCTGCAAAGCCTGCAAGCGGGAATGTCCCAGCAGCGTGGATATGGCCAAGCTCAAGGCCGAAAGCGATTACCACTACTACAAGCGTTTTGGATTTCCCTTGAGAACCCGTTTTTTCGGCCATTTTCACAAATTGGCGGCCGCGGCTTCCTGGATGCCCGCCCTTAGTAATGCCCTCCTCGCGAGCCCTTTTTTGGCGAAAAGCCTCAAGAAGAAGCTGGCTTTGGCCCCTGATCGCGATTTACCAAAGGTGGAATCTTACTTTGCTTTCCGATCCCTTCTCAGCCGCTACACCGTAACAAAGAAGCTCGATATCCTGCTTTACATCGACGAATTCACCCGCTATCAGGAGCTGCAAGTGGCAAGGGCGGCTGCAGAATTGTTCACAGCCCTCGGCTACCACATGGCCTGTGTATACGCCCCGTCAGGCAGGGCCTACCTCTCCAAAGGCATGCTCGATGAGGCGAGAGATTGTGCAATTGCCATCCGCAAAGCCATGGATCCCTGGCTGGATGATGCCACTGCTGTGGTAGGCCTCGAGCCCTCAGCTGTTCTCGGCTTGCGCGACGAGCTACCGGAATTGGCCGGAGAGCCACACAAGGATTTTTACAAGCGACTGGAGGGCAAGGTATACACCTTTGAGGAGTTTGTACACCGGGAGTACAGCGCCGGACGCATAGGCAGTGAGCACTTTATAGAGCGGGATGAAGAAGTCTACCTGCACGTGCACTGCCATCAGAAGGCCCTCTCGCATGTGCGCTACAGCAAGGAGCTGCTGCAAATACCCAAAGGACTGAAGCTCCGGTATATTCCCTCAGGTTGCTGTGGTATGGCCGGTAGCTTTGGCTATGAGGCCGAGCATTACAAAATGAGCATGGACATTGCTGGACTCGTGCTATTGCCACAACTCAGAAAAGCTCCTGAAGGGGCTTTGGTGGTGGCTGCCGGTACAAGCTGTCGACAACAAATCATGGATGCTGCTGAGCGCAAGGCCATGCACCCTGCTGAGCTGCTGAGGTCTTTGCTCAAAGGCTGAAATCAGCGCAATACCTGTACGTAACCGTTTTTGATCTGCACTTCGAGGCTCTCATTGCGCTCCTCACCCCAGCGGTACATCACCCGGTAGAAGTAAATGTCGTCGCGCACGTAGTAGCCCGATTTTCCTCCGTTCCATTTTTCTGCCAGACTGTTGGTCTCAAAAACGAGACCGCCCCAGCGATCGTAGATTTTCATATTGTAGTCGGTGATGGGGCAGGAGGGAACCACCACAAGTAGCTCATTCATCCCATCACCATTTGGAGTAATTGCATTGGGAATGAAAACTTCACAAGGACATTCCTGTGGAATTTCGCGGTAAGATATTCCGATGGTATAGCTACCTTCTTGCCTGCATCCCCTGGCATCTTCCACTTCTACGCTGTAGGTACCGGCGCCGAGGTTGTCGAAGCGGCCGTCGTTTTGGGTGAATTCCTCGTCGATGGTGTAGAGAAAAGGTGGTATGCCGGTGTTGGTTTCGAGCCAGATGCGACCATTGTCGATCAAGGGACAATTCACAGGCATAATTTGTCTGGGAATGAGGCGCAGATCGGTTTCGTCACCTATTTCAAGCATGATGGAATTGGTACAGTCGGCCGCATTGCGTATGCTGATGGTATAGGGGCCCGGCACCAATCCAGTAAAGAGGGAAGTATCTCTCCATCCCGGCGCACCAGAGATGCTGTATTCGAAGATTCCGGGATAGTCAACCTCCACCTGTACCCGGCCGGAATTGTCTCCACAAAAAGCGTTTTCCAAGTCCACAATCGCAAGTGGCGGTATTTCGCGTTCCAGCACAACCACTTGCTCTATTTCGCAATTGTTGAAGTCGCGCACCAAGATTTCGTAGATGTTCTCTTGAAGGTTTCCAAAAATGCTGTTATCCTGAAAGTTGATGCCGTTGTCGATGGAATAGATGAAGGGCGGTGTACCTTCCTCCAATTCGATGCTTATCACCCCGTCAAATCCATTGGCGCAGCTTTCTTTGGTGGTGCTCACCTCAGCCCGAAAGCCAATGCACACCGCATCTTCGCATTTGTTGAAGGCATTGTCCACAAGATTTTGCAGATTGGTCTCCACATAGGCTTCCATCACATCGATTTGGCCTGCGCTAAACATGAACATGCATGGATCGTCTACATATTCCATGTAGGTAGGCCACAGCACAGGGGCCGTGCAGGTGATAATTTCGTTGTTGTCGATGTTATTGGGATCGTAAGGGCAGCCGGTTGTAGACTGACTGGTAATGGGAGTATCGGCGATGCCATCTCCATCTACATCACAGGCCTCGTCAGCGTTGGGGCCTTCGTACCATGGGTGTTCCAGAAGGAGGTAGTGGCCCACTTCGTGTGTAGCGGTGCGACCGAGATTGTACTGATTGCTCACATCCCAGCCTCCGCATGATACGCTGCTGAAGTAGGCGATCCCTATGGTTGCGCCGTCACCATTTCCAGTACCGCCAAGAGGGGCAAAGCCAAGTGGATTGGCCATATCGCGTACGAAAAGGTTGAGGTATCCCGACCAATCGGCAAGATTGCCGCCCGTCGTTTGGTTGATGGTCACAGCATAGTCTCCCTGCTGCAGGTTGTAGCCTTCCGGGTGGTCGAGGGTGGCGAGGCAAAACTGTACACAGGATTCCTTGTTTTGAATAGCGGGCCAGATTTCAGGCTGCAGTTCTTCCCAGCGATCGATATCGGTATTTGTACCGGCAAAATCTTCATTGAGTATGCGCACTTGATCGACCGCTTTTTCGATGGCACATGGCAGATTGATGTCTATACCTCCCTGGTAGTGAACCGCTACTGGGATGAATATCGGCTCATCACAGTCGGATCGGTAAGGGTCGTCGAGGTGCTCGGTGAGGTAGTCCCTAACGGCCATTTTCTTCTGCATGTGCTGCTGGGCATACTCGGGGTCTTGCATGAGTTGCTGGTGCATCTCGATAGTCCCACAGCGTTGATCCTCAAAAGCATCTTGCGCCATTGAAAGGGCTGAGTAGAGCAAACACAGGAATAATATGAATTTTTTCAACAGTGCACTTTCTTTCAGGGTTTTGCTCATTCTCCTCTTGCTTCAGGTTTCAAAAATACAAATTCCGGCTATTAACAGGCAAAAAAGCCCATCTTATCTATCCTTGCGGTAGAGATGACGAAGAAAATTGCTTCAGGATGCACCTGAGGCAGCTGAAAGTGGCTTCATTTCCCAGCTTCGCTTTCTCCTCTGTATGCTGCTCTTTTTAGGCGATCATTGATGGCGAGGCCAAGTCCTTCATTTGGAGCATACTCTGCTATGATCAATTCAGCATCGCTCTCATCCAAACGGCGCAGGGCAGCGAATAGATTCTTGGCGGCCTCGCGGAGATCACCTCTTGCGCTGAGCACTTCGCCGGGTATCTCGCCCTTTCGGCAAAAATGCAATGCGGCTACTTTGCGGTGTGGGTGCTCTTTGATGAGCTCATCCAGATCGCCCAAAAGCATGGGGGTTCGGGGCGCGTAATGAGAGCTTAGCATGCCGGGTGCATCGGGTTTGGAACTGCTCTGCTCGGCGATCTTCACTTCTCCGACGCAGTCGCGTATGGCCTCAGCTTCCAGTCCGCCAGGACGAAGTATACAGGCTTCTCCCGTAGCAAAACTTACGATGGTCGACTCCAGGCCTACCTCGCAGGGCCCACCATCGAGTATGTAGTCGATACCTTCCGGAAAGCGGCTCGCGACATGGGCTGCCTCAGTGGGGCTGAGGTACCCAAAGGGATTGGCACTGGGCGCTGCCAATGGAAAGTCCAGCTCTCGCAGTAAGGACAGGCTCAAGGGATGATTGGGTATACGTATGGCGAGGGTGTCGAGTCCCGATGTAACCAGATCCGGTATGAGCTGCCTTTTTGGCAAAACCAGTGTGAGGGGTCCGGGCCAAAATCGCTCAGCCAATCTTTCGGCGCCTTCCGGAAATGCCTTTACAAAAGATCGGGCTGCATCCAATGAGGGTACATGAACGATGAGAGGATCGAATGCAGGCCGCTTCTTTAGCTCAAAGATTTTTAGCACCGCTTCTGGATTGAGCGCATTTGCCGCAAGGCCATACACGGTCTCGGTAGGCAGAGCCACAAGTCCACCACTCCTCAGTGCCTCTGCGGCCCGATTGATATCGCCTCCTGATTGTGTTTTGTCTCCGTACATGATAAACTCAGCCGCAAAAGTAGCATTCTGACAGGTCATCTCATATGCCGCCTTGCTCCGCAGCTCCATTCATTTTTGCGATGAAGCTATGAGGGCTCAGTTCTGTAAATCTTTTTGTGAGACTTGCCACTCTATTTCGACACAGGCCCACCGCAATTGCCAGAGATGTACTACCTTTGCAGGCCGGAAAAGGGCACTTGTGTATACAGTTGGCCTCCGCAATGGTCCCGTAGCTCAGCTGGATAGAGCATCTGCCTTCTAAGCAGACGGTCACAGGTTCGAGTCCTGTCGGGATCACAGATCTCTCTCATTTCGGTCAAGAGCAAAAAAATGGGTCGGTTTCCATTTGGAAACCGACCCATTTTAATTTTCAAGTTCCAGCTTTTGGCGGAAGCAAGCAGGGACTTAGTTGCTCTTCACCACGCGCTTCACCACATTTTCGCCATTCACCTGCACGGAGATCATGTAGATACCGCTCATCAGATGGCTGGTGGGAATCTCCACGCGGTGCATGCCTTCCGGCAAACTTTGCTCGTGAAGGGCTTGAAGTACCAACTTGCCCACCATATCGTACATGTAGATGCTTACCCGTTCAGAGTTTACCGTTTCGAATTCCACGAAAGTGGTGGATCGAAATGGGTTGGGGAAGACCTCAACTTTGCCCAAAGCTTCGATCTCCATCGGACTGTGTTGACCTATCTCCTCGTCAGGATCGGGATCATCGTATACGATCTCATCCATGCTCGGAGGCACCAATGGCGGACAATCATCCAGATAGGCATCAAAACTGCTACCTGAGCGGGCCCAAAAACCTTCGCCGAGGGTGATATTGTCCGTAGCGCGAAAGCTCACTTCGGCGCCATTGCGTATATCGAATTGATTTCCAGACCCGAAGAAATTTCCGTTGTAGGTAATACTTGAATTCGCTGCGGCATGGAGGGCCGATTGCGAAAGCCACACGTAGTTTGCGGTATAGGTTGGCGAGTTTGGTGAAACCTCATGGTTGATCACCGAATTTCGCGAAAGCACCAGCCTATCGCGGTTGCGGTTATTGCTCCCACCAATGGCGTAGTTGGTTCCTCCACAATTGAAAGTACTCACACTTCGCGACCAAATGTTCACACGACCGCAACCTGTGGGCGTGCCGCAGGCTTGCTGATAGGCCATGATGGTTCGAAAGCATCCTTGAGGATTGCCCCAGCCCGCATAAGGAGCTGTACCGGGTGCATCGGGATTCACAAGGTCGTGGGTGCAAAGCATGTTGTGGCCCAACTCGTGGTGAAAGGTGAATACATTGAAATTATTCGTACCTGTTACCGAAAATTGGTTGCCATAGTCCAAAGAAAGGTAGGCACGACCGCCGCCACCGGCAAAAATCAGTGCACATTGATCAGCCCGCCAAAGGGAACGATGACCGTGTACCTCATCCATAAAGCCATCGTTGGTGCCACGCCATCGGTTGAGGTCGGTAGAAGTGTTGACTTCTGTGTAATTGACCTGATAAGCCATTGCCAGCTCGATGTTGAAGTTCACATTGGCCGTATTGAAGGAAGTATTGGCGAGATTGATCAGGTTATTGAGCTGTGCCAGCATATTGGTTACCGCGCTGTTGGCGGCTTGTGTAAATCCTATCAAGACCCTGATTTCGCAATCGCCGCTTGCCTTGGGGTTGTCCAGATTGTTGAGGTAATCCGGGTCATTATTGGGCGGTCGTTTGGTCATGTCTATTCCTTCGGGATAGGTATCCAGGCTATCTTCGGTGTCGCGGGCACATTCTTCAAGTTCGAGTGCGGAGCTGTTGACATCATAGAGCACATGCAATCCTTCGCCGATATGGGTGAGCGCGTAGATTTCATTGTCGATGGTGTAATGCCCGACGAGCTCCTCGCCCGCGATTACCATATTAACGTCTCCGGTACCATAACCCATTCCGGGTATCTTTCCACACCATGATTCCATGTGAAATTTATGGCTGCCGCGTTTGTTTTTTTCGACAAAGTAGTTCTGGCCGTCACCCAGATTCAGCATAAAGCTGTTTTCCTTCAAGACGTGCATATTCACCTCCACGTAACGCAAGCGTTCGTTGATGGGATTTTCAGACACATGCTTGAGGTAGTGTTGCTGGCGCTCGTTCAGTGCCACCTCTGTACCGAGGTGCACGAAGAGTTGCTGAGCGCCTGCTGTACCGACCATTGCGAGCAAGACCATGGCTAGCAGGCCTCGCAGCAGGGATCGTTTTAGCGGATATAGCTCATTTATTCTCATGGCTATCCTTATTTTTCGAGGGCTTCAATGCGGGATTTGAGCGCCTCATTTTCTCGCTTCAATTCGAGGATGTAGAGGGTGAGCTCCTCCACCTTTTCTAGGGTGAGTCGCTGCATTTCACCGACGTGAAAGCCCTCATCTTCTTCTACTTCGCAAGCAGATGGGATGCCGGGCAGGTGCTTTTCTCGCGTGATGAAGCTTTCGAGTTCATCCAGTGGCATCAGCTCGTAACTTTCGTCAAAGACGTAGTCAGGCCAGCTGGCAAAGGCACGAACGCGGAGCTCTGTGCACATGATGCGACCGTTTACAGATACGCGGTAGTTTGTGGCTCCGGTAGTGGTGCCTATGCGCAGGTCATTGGCTACATATACATTACCACCGGAGAAGAAACCGGCCCAGTTGGTGGCACCTCCAAAGGCGCTCCCAAATATGGCAGTACGCGTACCTGTGCCGCTTCCTGTTGTTGTAGCGTATACTGCCGTGGTTGTTCCAGTGTAATCGCCACCTTCACCGACGGCCCAAATACCCCGATAGCCTCCACGGGATTCCATGCCGACTCCCCAACCATCAGTGGTTACCGATCTTGAGTATACACCCCGCACATCTGAATTTCCAGAGAAGGTTAC
>SLDS01000185.1 GCA_007125175.1 Flavobacteriales bacterium | reverse complement strand
TTTTCCTCTCCGAGAATATTGGCTGTGAGCTCTATCTGCTGGCCTGCATTAATGGTGAGATCGGGGCCAAGAGTAAGCGCAGGGCGCTGGCCCACGAAAATGTTTTGAATGAGCGGCGTGGCCGTACCGGATGGATTGGAGGCCTCTACAATGATGGTGTAATCACCGGGAGTTGGAAAACAAATGATGCCGGGATTCTCCAGGTTGCTTGTCATGGGCGAACCTCCGGTAAAAGTCCAAGACACTTCCGTGGCATCGGTGAAATTGCCGGTAAATTCTGCACAATCGCCTGAGCATATGGTATCGGGTCCGGCGATGCTGATCTGTGGACGACAATCGCCGCCGGCAATCACGGTGACAGCATCTTCAAAAACACGTGTGCTGTCGCCACCTGCCCCGGAAATGCTCAGGGATACCGAGTATGTACCCGGCACATTGTAGCATACTTCTACTTCATCACCCTCGGCAGTGATAGGGTCGCCTCCCTGGAAATTCCATTCGGGATCGCTCACACCAAAACCTGTACTGACATTGTTGAACGTAACGCATTTACCTGCACACACAGTATCGGTGCTGAGTTCGATCCGCGGCACGGGCGGATTGATGCACTGATTGACGGTGATGTAATTCACAAAGGTTTGGGAATCGTTCTGGCCCAATGAATTGCTCGCAGTGAGGGTCACATTGAAAGTACCAGGATTGTCGTAGCACACCACGCTGGGATTGGCCTCGGTAGATACGGCCTGATTCACATCGGCCACTCCTTGGAATACCCAGAGATAATCGTCAATGAGACCTAGCGACTCACTGAAGAAATCGATACAATCACCGGTGCAAATCTCCTGAGTGCTGCTATTGATACCTACCTGGGGTGGGCCTGTACAGGGATCGACAGTAATAGAGATGGTCTTGGTAATGGCGGAGACACCCTCCTGATCTTCAGCCGCCAATGTCACGTTGTACACTCCGGGAGTATCGTAGCATACCACTGGATTTTGTTGATTGGAAGTGCCGAATTCATCCTCTCCCACTGCTTGACCGCCGGGCAGATCCCAATACCATGCAAAAATTGGGAAAGGCGAAGTAGAAAGATCGGTAAATTCAATACACTCTCCGGGACAAATGACAAAACGTGAGGGAATGAAATCTACCTCAGGGCCTGTACAATCCAGCACCTGAACGAATGAGGGGAATGTCTGCTCCGAGGTGCCATCGGCATCGGTGGCCACGAGCGTTACATCGTAGAAACCGAATTCGGTAAAGCAGAGATTTCCGGGATTTTGCTGGGTGCTGACAGTTTCCGCTCCGCTTGGGCTCGTAAAAGTCCATTGCCACTGAAACACCTCGTTGCCCATACTCAAGTCTGTGAAATTAAAGCATTCTTCAAAAGCACAGATTGTATTGTTGTCAACCGTAATATTGATGGTAGGGCCGCACTCCAGAACGGTAATAAAATCCGTTTCCGTAAAGGGAGCACTGCTGCCTACATTGTCAGTAATGGTAAAAGTGACATCGTAGCTACCGGGTTCCTGATAGCAGACCACAGGATTTTGCAGGGTGCTTGTGGCCGGGTTTCCTCCGGGAAATTCCCACTCGAAAGTGGCATCATCAAAACCGGTAGAAAAGTCTTCATCAAAAGTGGGATCCGCAAAGAACTGAATGCAGTTGGTTTCGCAAAATGTGGTGGGCTCATTGGTCGTGATACCCGCGATGGGCAATGCAGGCGGATCACCGGAGTTTAGAAAGAATTCTCCAATGGCAACCGACTCTCCCAAACCCGGTGCAACGGGGTTGTTTACAATTGCTTCATCGAAATTTCTCCAGCGGAAACCAATGCGCACATTGGGGTTTGAATTGGCCGAAGCGGGTAGCGAAACCGTAGAGCTTGCCCAGGTGCGCTGCGGTGCGAGGCAGTCATCGGGCGAATTGGGAATTTGTTCCAACTCGATCCATGCCTCACCATCGAAGTACTCCACAACAGCAAAGTCCAGAGCTGAAGAAGCGTGAATAAAAGTATATTCTAGTTCTATGTCAAATTCACCCGTGCAATCGATTATAGGACTGGCTGCCCGTTTGTCGGTGGATGATATGCCTCCACCCGACTCGCTGTAAAAGGCTCCTATATCCCCGTCTCCTCCAAAATCAGGGGTAGGTGAAATATGCAAGGTTCTGGACAAGGCACCATCATCAAAACAGCTTACACTGCAAAGACCAGGAAAAGTGGCGCCCTCAGCTGCGGATATGAACCACCTGTTGGCCGCAAAACCATTGGTGCCTGCGTCCTGAACTTCCCATACACCATTATCTGTAAGAAAGCCATTGGCTTCACTTCCCTGGGTTTCACACTGGATAAAGTCAACGCCAAAAGATTCAACGTAGAACTGTGCCTGCACGCAATGATGCGAAAAAGCAAAGAGCAGGGCGCAAAATAACCAGCTATACCTCGGCAGCAAAAGATCGAGGAAATTGAGCTTCAAAAGTTTACTCATAAAGTACGGCGCTGTCCGACTTAATTTAAATGGGTGAAAATAGTGAATAAATTCAGTATTCAACACTCCTTTGTGATTTTCATCTTGGATTCCTATGGCAAGCAACCCGCAATTTACAGCTCAAAAATGTGCCTTTCTCCCGCGAGAGAAGAACGCCAAGCATTTACTTTTCCACAAAAATGGGCTAATTCCCGAAAGAACGAAAATCAATAATATTGGACAAAAAGCGAAACCAAAGTGTATCTGACTTGTAATCTGACACTAATCGCGCATTATTGCAATGATAAATCATCGATTTATTTGGGCATTTTTCGACGGATGTCAAAAAATTCACGACCAATATGGCATCCCTTGCGAGATAAATCCGTCTTGGTGATGCCTTGCAGGCTCCCCTTAGCTATGTTAGGATAGAAACATGGCTATACGCAAAACAATAAGTTGCCTCTGTCTGCTTCTGAGCATTTCGCTTGGAGCACAGACTGTTCCTAAAGAAATTCTGAAGGAACTGGCAGAAGTCAATACCTCCTCGCCCACTCTTGTATTTAGCGAGGAAGATGAAGTTGAGCTCATTCTGCTCAGCCTTCTCGACTTGAGCAAAGACTACTCCGAGCCGGATATGTGGATGCGACAGGCACAGAAGCACACCTCTTTCGTGGATGGAACATACCAAGGCAAAGCTTTCCACGCCATCATACAGCGCTCCCTACACACGAGCCTTGGCTCAACATATCAATTGGCAACTTTGCTTTTTATCCATTTCAGCGAATGCGATGAAAGCTATGAAATTCGCTACTACCGAGGAAAGGAAGGGAACCCTCCTCTCCTATTCTGGAAGAACGCCCTCAATGAATCAACTTACCACTGGCGTCCCGTCATGCAAGATCCTCAGGATTTTTCGGTCGAGTTGCAGGTGCGCAATGCAGAACTGCTTCTCTACCTCGGGGCGGGATGGGAAAATCCTCAGCTCAGCGTGTATAATCTGAATGGCATCAAGACCATGCACAGTAGTCCCCACTCGGAAAGCAATCCGCGCTTCACCCTGCCTTTCCATGAGATTGCGGAGGGCATACAAATCCTATACCTCGAAGAAAAGGATAAGGTGTACCGCGAGAAAGTAATGCTCAGACCTTAAAGTATCGGAAGTACAGCTGGCTCGGAGCCAAATATCCGCCTACTTTTTCACAAATGAAGCGTTGATCCTTTCATCACCCGATTCGAGGTGAAGCAAATAAAAGCCTTGAGGCAATGAAGCCACCGGCACCGTCCAATCATTGCCGGAATGCTCTGCCAGGATTTCTTGCCCTACAAGTCGTCCCTCGAGTGTGAAGATGCTCAAACGCACCTGCTGAGCACCCTGAAAACGACCTTCTACCTGAATCCGCAATTCACTGTGGGCCGGATTGGGAAATATGCGCAGGCCTTGCTT
>SLDS01000077.1 GCA_007125175.1 Flavobacteriales bacterium | reverse complement strand
GGAGGCTTTCAGCGAAAATCCCACACCCCCGCACCTGCGGGGCTGTCGATTTTTTCTACCCACAAATTTCCTCAAGCGGAGCTTGGGAAATGAGACGGGATTACCCCCGCACATGCGGGGGTGATCCCAGAGGGGGAGGCTTTCAGCGAAAATCCCACACCCCCGCACCTGCGGGGCTGTCGATTTTTTCTACCCACAAATTTCCTCAAGCGGAGCTTGGGAAATTTGTGGGTAGAAAAAATCCCCTTGCCTGCGGCAAAGGGATTTTCGCTGAGCGGGAGACGGGATTCGAACCCGCGACCCCGACCTTGGCAAGGTCGTGCTCTACCAGCTGAGCTACTCTCGCGATTTGGGAGAACAAAATTAAACAAATTCGAGAAACAGGAAAAAAATATTTCACTCTTGAGAAAAAATCAGCTGCGTGGGGGAAAATCCCTTCACTGTGATTCTCAAGACAGCATGCGGGGCAAGATCAATACACTGATCAGCTTCCGCTGATTTTCTTGATCTCATTGAGCTTCATGAGGGCCTCTACAGGGGTCAAAGAGTTGATATCCATTCGGCTCACCTCGTCTCTGATCTGTTGTAGCACGGGATCATCCAGCTGGAAAAAGCTGAGCTGCATGGGATCCTCGCTGCTTTTGGAAGCCGAAGGACTTTGCTTGGACTCTCCCTTGAGTTGACTGGCCTGCCCCTGCTCCAGTCTGATTAGAATGTCTTGAGCGCGTTTTACCACATGTGGTGGCATCCCGGCCATTTGCGCTACATGTATACCAAAACTGTGCTCGCTGCCTCCGGGCTTTAGCTTACGCAAAAAGAGCACCTTATCGCCCAGCTCTTTCACGCTCACATTGTAATTGCGTATGCGCTTGAACTGGGAAGACATTTCGTTGAGCTCATGGTAATGGGTTGCAAACAAGGTTTTGGCCCTGGCATCCTTGCGTTCGTGGATGTACTCGGCTATGGCCCAAGCAATGCTCACACCATCGTAGGTGCTGGTGCCTCGCCCTATTTCGTCGAGCAGCACCAGGCTTCTATCGGATAAGTTGTTGAGTATGCTGGCAGTCTCATTCATCTCTATCATGAAAGTAGACTCGCCCGAGGATATATTGTCGCTGGCACCCACCCGCGTAAAAACCTTGTCGGTAATGCCAAGCACTGCAGCCTTGGCCGGAACGAAGCTCCCCATCTGCGCCATAAGCACGATGAGCGCCGTTTGCCTCAGCAAGGCTGATTTACCCGCCATATTGGGGCCGGTTATCATAATGATCTGCTGCTTGGTATGATCCAGATATACATCATTGCTCACATAGCTCTCCCCGGCCGGCAGAAATTTTTCAATCACCGGATGCCTCCCTTCCTTAATGTCGAGGGTATGGCTCTCGTTCATTTGCGGACGCACGTACTGATTTTCGGCGGCTACACGTGCAAATGACAGCAAGCAGTCCAGCTCGGCCACCCGTCGGGAATTGAGCTGGATGGCCTCGACATACTGGGCAAGGCTCTCGATCAACTCTTGAAAGAGCCTGCTCTCAAGGGAGTGGATCTTCTCCTCTGCTCCGAGTATTTTTTGCTCGTACTCCTTAAGCTCGGGGGTGATATAGCGCTCGGCATTTACGAGTGTTTGCTTGCGCGTCCAGCTTTCGGGCACCTTGTCTTTATGGGTATTGCGCACCTCGATATAATAGCCAAAGACGTTGTTGTAGGCGATCTTAAGCGAACTGATACCCGTTTGGGCCATTTCGCGTTGCTGTATGCCCAAGAGACCTTCTTTGCCATTTCGCTTGATGGCCCTGAGCTCATCGAGCTCTTCGTTCACTCCGGCGGCGATGATAGAGCCTTTGGAGACTTGTGCCGGAGCTTCCGGGTTAATTTCCTTCTCGATGCGATCGATCGCCGACTGGCAGGTATTGAGCTGCTCCCCAATTTGGATCAGCAGCTCTGCATCCGCACCCTCCAGGAGCAAGCGAATGGGCTGCAGGGCCTTCAGGGCGCGCTTGAGTTGCAATAGCTCCCGGGGTTGCACCCTGCCCACAGACACTTTAGAGACCAAGCGCTCCAGGTCACCGATTTGCTCAATTTGGGCGGAGAGCTGCTCGACGAGCTCTGGCTTCTGCAGCAAAAACTCCACTGCTTCATGTCGTAGCTCAATGCTTTTCAATCCTTTTAGCGGAAGCACCACCCAACGCTTGAGCAGGCGGCTCCCCATGGGCGAGAGACTGCGGTCCAGTACCTCAAGCAGGCTGGCCCCACCATCATTGATGGCTTGCAAGAGCTCGAGATTGCGTATGGTAAATCGATCCAGCCACACGTAGTGGTCCTCGTCCATCCTGGAGAGACGCGACACGTGATCCAGCTTCTCGTGATGGGTTTCGCGCAGGTAGTGCATTACAGCACCTGCAGCGATGATGCCAAGGGGCATCTCCTCCACCCCGAAGCCCTTTAGTGAGCTCGTCTTGAAGTGGGAAAGTAAGAGCTCTTTGGCAAATTCTTCGGTAAACACCCAATCGTCGAGGCGAAAGGTGTGAAACTTGGCGCCAAAAAAATCGAGAAAACGCCGCTCGTGCTGCCGCTGAAAGAGCACCTCGCTGGGTCGAAAGCCCTGCATGAGCTTTTCGATATAGGGCAAGCCTCCCTCGGCTGCCATAAACTCTCCGGTGGAAATATCGAGGAGGGCCAAACCCGCCCGACCCTGATAGAAGTGAATGGCTGCGAGAAAATTATTGCTCTTGTGATCGAGCACTTGCTCGTGATATGCCACGCCCGGCGTGACCAATTCAGTAACACCGCGCTTGACGATGGTCTTGGTCATCTTCGGGTCTTCAAGCTGATCGCAAATGGCCACACGGTAACCGGCCCTTACAAGCTTGGGCAAATAGGTGTCGAGGGAATGGTGGGGAAATCCCGCCAGCTCAACATGCGAAGCAGCGCCGTTTTTTCTTTGCGTAAGCACAATGCCAAGTACCTGAGCCGCTTTGACAGCATCCTCCCCGAAGGTCTCGTAAAAATCACCCACACGAAAGAGCAAGAGCGCATCCGGATACTTGGATTTGATCTGGTTGTACTGCTTCATAAGCGGCGTTTGGCCGCCTTCGGACTTCTTTTGTTTCTTTGCCAATGTGAGCCTGCTTTTATTCGCTTAGCGCAAAATACGAATTTACCACTCTCCCACGGAAGCCCCCAATCTGAGCACCCCATCTTTTCACATCTTATGAACACCAAAACCCCCATACAAGAGCTACAGCGTCCTAGCCTTTTGGATTACAAAGAGCTGAAGAAAAAGCCTATTCGGGTGATTCTCGACAATGTGCGCAGCGCACAAAATGTGGGTTCCTTCTTCCGCAGCATGGATGCTTTCCTTTGCGAAAAAATTTATCTCTGTGGCATCACTCCCACTCCACCTCACAGAGAGATCAACAAAACCGCCTTGGGAGCCACAGCTTCTGTGGAGTGGGAATACCACAGCGAAGCGCTCGACACAGTAGCACTTATGAAGAAAGATGGCTACACAGTACATGCTGTGGAGCAATGCTATACCTCTATCGATCTCTCTGAATTCGAGCCCACTCCATCACAAGGTATTGCCTTAATTTTTGGCAATGAGGTGAATGGGGTGAGTGATGCCCTAGTGGCAGCCAGTGATGCCTGCATAGAAATTGCTCAGTATGGCACCAAACATTCCCTGAATATCGCCGTATGCGGAGGCATAGTGCTTTGGCACCTTTCGAGGAAAATGTAGAATTAACAGAGGGCTCTGATCATTTTTGTATCTTTCGGGCCCTGACAGGAGAAAAGAAGCATCGCGTGAAGAATTTGCCGCTAGTAAGTTTGGTCTGCCTCCTCATTCTACTGCCTTTCCATGCAGATGCTCAGTACTTTGGAGCACGATCGACCTATTGGAAAAACCAGCGCCACACCATAAGTTT
>SLDS01000093.1 GCA_007125175.1 Flavobacteriales bacterium | reverse complement strand
ATTTCGGGTGTTTTTGCTATGGTTCTTGGCTATGAGCTTTCCAATAGGGCGAGCGGCAGTACCTGGGGGCCTGCGAGCGCATCCATTTCGGGGCCAGATGGGGAGCACTTGCCTGCCATAATCAATGAGCGCGTGGAGCTTGAGGATGCCAGCTACCATGCCGTGAATCCCTATTTTGCCGGGGCCAATTTGGGCGCATTGATCGAATACCGATTATCAGAACGGGTGGGCTTGCAAGTCGAATTCTTGTACACCATTGCCTTGAGTCCTTTCCTGGGCTCAGAGCATGCTGGATTGATTCGCCATGGGATGAACGCCGGTGCAGGGCTTACTTTTGCCTTGAGCGGGCTGTAGATTTATGCTTCCGCAAAAAAGATCAAGGCCTGCAGCACAAGAGTACGCCCTTACTTGGATTGATGCGCTAATTCCGAACCTTATGAAGTAAATTCGCCAGATGAGTCGAAAATTCATTGCAACCCTTCTACTTCTGGCCACACTCTCGGTGGCGGGCATTGTGGTGACCCAAATTTACTGGCTCGATAAAGCCTTCAAGGTGCAAAGACAGCAACTGGATTTGCGTAAGGAGCAATCCAAAGCGGAGGCAAAGCAATTCAATGACCGGGTTACCATCGCTCTGAGCAATGTAGCTGATCAGATTCTTTCCATCAATAATGATCCCGCCAAGCTATTCGAAGCGGTAAAGCAAGTGCGCCCAAACTACTTCACCGTGGCGATCAATGATACCGTACACCCATACCTTTTGGAAAATTTGCTGATCCGCGAATTTGAACAAAGGAATATCAATGAAAATTTTGAATACGGGGTGTATGATTGCTTCACCGACAGCATCGTGTACGGAAATTACGTAGCTCTGGCGACTGAAAACAGTAAGGGAGGGCAATTGGTTGAAGCTCCGCAAATCAAATGGGACAAAGACGGTCACTATTTCGGAGTGTACTTTCCCGACCGGAGCAGCGCGGAATTCGAACTGGAAAATGCCAAGGTATCCACATGGGCCTTCTCGGCCATCATCAGCCTCATAGTATTTGGCTTCTTCGCCTTTTCAGTCTACATCATTCTCAAGCAAAAGCGGCTCTCTGAGATGAAAACCGATTTCATCAACAACATGACTCATGAACTGAAAACCCCCATTTCCACCATTTCGCTTTCGAGCGAAGTGCTCATGCGGCCCGATATCAAGGAGCAACCCGATCGCCTGGCTCAGTATGCCAAACTGATTTACAATGAGAACAGTCGCCTCCGAATGCAGGTGGAAAAAGTCTTACAACTGGCCGCACTGGATCGTAAAGCGTATAAACTCAAGAAGGAATGGCTGGCAATGCACGAATTGATCAAGGCGGCCGTAGAATCGCTGAGATTGGTGCATCAAGACGAACAGCTGAGCATCGACCTGCAGCTTGAAGCAGAAGATGACCGTGTGTACGCAGATGAGGTGCACCTCGCCAATATCGTGCACAATCTGCTTGACAATGCGATTAAGTATAGCAAGGGCACAGCAGAAGTGCGCTTGAAAACGCGGAACAGCTCCAAGCGCTTTATGCTCGAGATCAGTGACCGCGGCTTGGGCATTCCCAAATCTGCCTTGCCCTACATATTTGACAAATTCTACCGGGTGCCAACTGGCAATGTGCACGATGTGAAGGGCTTCGGACTGGGCCTGTACTACGTACGCGAGATGATACGCGCCCACAAGGGGCAGATAGATGTAAAGAGTACAGAAGGTCAAGGATCGACATTTAGCATAAGCATACCCAAAAAAGCATGACAAGCAAAACAGAAAGAGCGCATATACTTCTGGTGGAGGATGATCCAGGGCTGGGATTCGTGATACAGGACAATCTCAGGGAAGCGGGATACACCGTACACCTGTGTAGGGATGGCTTGGAGGGACTTCAGCAGTTCAACCGGCACAAGTACGACTTATGCCTGCTGGATGTGATGATGCCCAAGAAGGACGGTTTTGCATTGGCGGCTGATATCCGCAAAGTGAGTCCGGAAGTGCCCATCGTATTCCTCACAGCCAAAGGACTGATCGAGGATAAAATCAAAGGTTTCAGAAGCGGCGCGGATGACTACATCACCAAACCCTTCAGCAATGAAGAGCTCATGCTGCGCCTTGAGGCCATCCTGCGCCGCTCGGGAGGCGTAGTGAAAGAAGAAAAAGTCCATTACCGCATCGGGGCCTACCACTTTGATGTAGAGAACTTCGTATTGAGTCATGGTGACTGGAGCAAGACCCTCACCAAGAAGGAGGCCGGCATACTCAAGCTGCTATGCGAGAAGAAAAATACAGTGATCGAGCGCGAATTGATCACCACCCTAATCTGGGGCGATGATGGATACTTTGTGGGCCGTAGCCTCGACGTATTCATCACCAAGCTGCGCAAGTACCTGTCTCGCGATGGCAGTGTAAATATTGTGAACGTTCATGGCGTCGGCTTTCGGCTGGAGATATCGGAGTGAATGAACACTTGGTGATAGCTGATGTTTCTTTGGCATTCAAAATGCTTTCGAATACCCTCCTTTTTGCTGAAAAACACCTTTGCTCAATAGCCCGGCTTGTATATGAAATCTGAAAAAGCCCTCACCCTGGTGCTGGCCGGTGTGAGCTTCACCACCATCATGGACTTTATGATCATGATGCCGCTTGGGCCGCAATTCAAGCGCAGCTTCGACATCGGCCCTGCGGAGTGGAGTGCCCTGATTTCCTCCTATGCGCTTGCCGCCGCCGTATCGGGTACACTGGCGATTTTTTTTCTCGATGCATTTGATCGGCGCAGGGCCCTGCTCTTTCTCTACGGTGGCTTCATAATATCCACCTGCCTTGTAGGCCTTTCGCAAAGCTATGGCACACTTTTGCTCAGCCGCTCTTCAACAGGATTTTTCGGAGGCATAATCGGAGCCCTGCTCTTTTCCATCATCGCCGACCTTGTGCCTCCTGAGCGCAGGGGCTCCTCGCTGGGTATTCTGATGACCGGATTTTCGGCGGCAGCCTCGCTCGGGGTGCCAACAGGCCTTGCGCTGGGTACGGCCTTTGGCTGGAGGATGGCCTTCTTTCTCATTGCAGCGCTGGCCGCCGTACTCTACGTTCTTGTATGGCGCATGCTGCCTGTTCTTAGAGCGCACCTTGAGGAAAAAGAAGGCGTGCGCAAAGAGGCCATCCGCGGTGTGAGCTCTGTGCTCAAAAGCAAAAACCGACTCAAGGCCCTCCTCTTCATGATTCTCATTGTCTTCGGTCAGTTCAGCATCATCCCTTTTATCGCTCCTTCCATGGTAGCCAATGTGGGTTTTGAAGAAATCGAACTCACCTACATCTATTTTGCAGGCGGAAGCCTCACCATATTCAGCTCTCCATGGTTTGGGCGGCTTTCTGATCGCTTTGGAAAGCAGCGCATGTTTGGGATCCTGATGGTGATATCGCTCATCCCAATCTATGCGATTACGCACATGGAGCCCATGCCCATGGTATACGTGCTCATATTCACTTCCATGTTTTTCGTATTTGCCGCAGGGCGCATGGTTCCCGCCTCAGCAGTGGTAATTGGCACCGCTCATCCCCGCTACAGGGGCAGCTTCATGAGCCTTCGCTCGGTGGCCGTGAGCATCGGACAGGCCTTGGCGGCCTGGTGTGCCGGATGGATCATCACCGAAGGTGTCGGAGGCAGACTGGAGCATTTCAATATCGTGGGCTATATTGGCATTGCCACGAGTGTGATCTGTTTCTTTGTACTCAGAACCATCAAGAGCGAGCACTGAGACGAAACTGAAAACCTTGGGGGCTCAAGGCATGCCCTCGCGCTCCAGCCGGAGCGGTATGGTCGCCGGGCTCTCGCCTCGGATGCGCCGCAAGCGCTTGCGGGCATCCACCACAAAGAGGCTACCGGGAAAATCATTGATAAGCTGCAGGTACTTCTCCGAGCTTT
>SLDS01000086.1 GCA_007125175.1 Flavobacteriales bacterium | reverse complement strand
TACCGTACTTTCATTGCTCATATCTGGGCGCTTTTATAAAGTGTGTTATTTTGATTTATACACCTTAAATATAGCACTTTATGCCCAGATATTTCTCATCCAGATGAATTTTTCGGGTTAAATTTATTTTTGTCGTGCATTTCACAATTAATGATTCTCAATCTCGCTTCATCATGAATCATAGACTTCCTTTTAACCTTGGCTGTTGGATTTTTTGCACACTTTTTTTTCTCATTTCAGCTGCATCATTCGCTCAGAACGAAACAAAAGAAGCTTTTAGCACATTAAACGAAACGAATGATGATGATTTCGCAATCGCCACATCATGCAACGGTTCGCATTTCCTAGATTGGTGTGGAAATCCCGATACAGATGAAACTAAAATTGTTGTATCTTCATTGAACGAAAATCCAATACCTTGGTACGCCTCAAGCATATCAGGAGTGGGTACCCAACGAGGGAATGCATTGGTTTCTTGAATACACAACACGAGTCTTGGTTCCTCAAAATTCGCTGCAAAAAAGGCTCAGTATTGATCCGAATAACACGACTATGAATAACCCGGCATTTCCAGATGTCACGACATTTCCAATAACGTCAATTACTTTATATCTCGGCAGTAGTCCTTGGGCGATCAATGCCACTCACTCTTGGACTCCACCCAACAATTGGTCTAACAATCTTAATATTGTCGGCAACCCTAATTTCCCAATAGTATCTAACCAGTATGTTTCGGTCAAAATCAAATTGCCAAATCCACCAACACCGGATTGTGCAACAGGGTATGGATTTAGACTTCAATTACAGTCAAGAAACATTTTAGGAAATTGGTACAATAACGACCATCATTATTTTGGATATTCGGTCGTTCACCCCAGCCAAACCAATGGCACTATCAATGGTCACCCACCTGGAGTAATAACCACACCTTTTGCAGCTAGTGAAACGATAACACTTGACATGTCAAGCTCCACTTGTGAAATTGGTTATTACATTTCTATGAAAGAAACGGATGCGTCATGGAACGAAATCCCGGGAACATATAGGTCAGAAACGGTCTTTTCACAGGCTCCAAGCAACGTGAATCTTAATTCATGGACAGCAGAGGGTATGCCTGCTCTCATCGACTGGCTAATGATTATCAATGAATCAAACAACAGAAAGTACTTTCAAGTTAAAATCGCAACTAATCCAGATTGGGATGAAAAGATTTTCAGGTTTTCTATTAATCCGCTCTGTAAGGAGTTATACATATCTGAAAATGACGGCAGTCCTATTGGTTGCATCGACCCTGGGTCTGTCTCTACGTTTGTCACGTAACCAGTAGTTCCACTAACTGGACGCAAACCTCTTACTTTTTGCAGTCCTACTGGCAACCCAATTTCGCCACCCCACGGGTGGTCTGCGTCATACAATAACGGAGTAATTTCAATTTCTCATCCTCCGGGCGTTGTTATGACAGTTTTCCTAAAACTCACATATTGGTGCAATGGACAAACTATGTCAATCATCCAGCCTTTCAGCTCTTGCGTACCCGGAATTTCAGAGCATGATGACGCAGTAGGAAATCTGTACTCACAAGCGAAGTGTCTGACTGACTGCAACATTTTTAGTGTTTTTCCCAACCCAACGAACAATATTGTTTCTATAACCCGTGATAATTCTGCAAACATTTCGATTCCGGGAATTGAGGGATCAATCGAAACTACGTTTGATGTGACAGTGAGAAACGCAACTGGCCAAGTTGTCAAGGCGTTATCACGCACGGCAATCGTCGGAAACGGGATATTGTTGAACATGGAATCGTTTTCACCTGGAGTGTACTTCATATCTATCACTTCTGCAGATGGAACATATTCAGAATCAAAGAGGATCATACGAATGTAGCTCTACTGCGCAATTTTATGAATTACCTAAAACCCGAAAACCGGAAATTGAAATAATAAACCGTACAAAAGTTAGGCGGCATTTTTGATTTGATCTAATTGATTGAATTTACTGATCATAAGATTTCTAAGTGCTGAATGTAGTTTATGACGATTGAACCAGGTTTCAATCCATTTGAAAATGTATACTCTAGCTTCTTCCTTGCTGGCAAATGCCTACCTGTATACGTGTTTGACCATCATCCTCGCACTGTTATGGTTTTGAATGCGTTTGGCTGTCGGTTTATATCGGGAAATTTGTTCAGGAGTAGTTTTACAAATTCTTTATAGCTGGATCGGATCTTCCTCTGAACGACATTAATTTAAGAAGTTGTCGTGAATGAATATAACATTTACAATCAATCTGTTCTGCAAATTTAACTGCGGTTAATTGTATCCGTCCGACGAACCCACCCCTATACTTCCCGGCCGGGCCTGTACTGAGCCCAGTTATTTGGCAGGAGTTGGTAGAGGTCTTTGTGTTTGATGGTTTGTGTTCGGGCGAGCACATCTGTGAGCCAGTCGAGTTCATTGACGCCGTTTTTCTTGCAGGTGGCCATGAAAGAGTAGAAGGCGGCTGTCATTTCGGCGGCATCGTGTGATCCTGCAAACATATAATTCTTCCTGCCTATGGCCAAGGGCCTGATGGCATTCTCGACGAGATTATTGTCTATTTCTATTTGCCCGTGCTGTGCGTATGCGCTGAGCCCTTTCCACCAGGGCATGGTATAGGCGATGGCTTGCCCGAGCGGACTTTTGGGCAATACCTTTTCGTGGTGCTCTTCGAGCCACTTGTTAATCTTGTTGAGTACCATTACAGCTACCTGCTGCCGCCTCTGCGTACGCTGCTCCGGGGTGAGGGCTTTATCTCGCATTTGCTGTTCCAAGAGATAGGGTTCTCCAATGAGCTCTAATACTCGATATTTCGGCGTTCATTGTACCACCCATATCGAGCCAAACTGTGCCAGCCATTCCGTCAGTCATTGTGCCACTCCCGCTATAGGTGTACAAGTTACTAGCATTGCTAAGAGGCACCAAAGCCCTCACCAAGCCAGCAAGCAATTCAAAGGCCAATCCCCCCGTCCGCACCCACCGTCGCGCGCCCAGCATGTCCATGGCACCATACTTCCTCCCATTCCAGCGCTATGACCCCCGCTCCATGAACTGCTTTTGAATGGCCCGCCGGGAAGGGCACAAAAAAATGCTGACAAGCCTGCCTGTGCCCGATTGGGAGCACAGCACGTTCATTGCGCACCAGCCCGACCAGGGAGTATAAGCCGTAGCGCATATCGCAGGGCGCGCGGTACAGAAAGTAGCGGCAAGTGCGGCTGATGGACAGCATTAGCTGATGAGGGTTTTGAGCAGCCGGGTATAGGAAGGGCTCACTTGCTGACAACTGCTTCAAAGTTCGAGCCGTATGCCCGAGGGGTACTGTACAGCCGCCATGAGTTCTCCCGGTGCAGCGCCCGCCGAAAGGACTTCGGACTCGATGCGCTGAAATCCGGAAGAGGAAGGTGCTGAGGCACGCTCAATCTTATTGGCCCAATAGTAAAATGTGTTAGGGGCTATGCGGTGACTGATTGCAAAGGATCTCTTGCTCCGACCCGATTCCTGCCACTGCTCGTAGAGCGGCAGCATCAGCTCACGCTTGTATCTTTTCATGGCGCAAGGTTAGCGCTCACGGGTAAGTTGTGAAAGATGGGTTGGTCTGACGGATACGACGTAGTGACCACCTGGGCAGATAAAATGAAGAAACGCCAGATCGCTGCAGGATTAAACAGCTGATTGACAAGAATCAGAGTCGGGTTACGACATTTGCGGAAAGCAAGGCATCACCCACGCCATATGACCGTATGATGTACTTGCCTGCCGGAAAACCTGCCAGGCTCGCACGCTCATTGCCAAAGAGGTTGGCCTCACGCACCAGGCGGCCGCTGAGGTCAAAGATTTCAACACGCACCACCGTTTCAGGGCTTTCGAGCCACACCACATCCGTGGTTGGATTAGGATACACTTTCACATGTTGACGCACCTGCTCCACTGTGTTTAGGGCATTGTCGAATATGAATACCACAGTGAGGGTATCTGTGGGTGCAGCATCAGCGATAAGGTCTACTTCTATAAAGGCACTTCCCTCGGTGGCATCCCAGTTATACACGTGCACATCAATGTTGCTCGTTTCGCTGGGACTCATTTCGAAGCTGCCTTCACCAACAAAGTGAAAGTGACAGGCAATCTTATCACATACAGCACTGTCCCAATCATCGGGGAGGTTGATTACATTGCGCATCCAGGTCACTTCTACATCAGTGCCAAAGTTATTGGTAACAAAGCTATTGGCTACCACATCAAACTCATCCCAGCTGAATTCAGTATTTACAGCAGGATTGGGCTCGGCACTCAACTGTGCGTGTGAGGAGGTAGAAAGGGCAATCAAAGAAAGAGACAGGCTCAGGAGGAAAACTTTTTTCATGTGCAGATTTCTTAGCGACGGACTCAGGGGTATTCTTTACCTGAACCCTCAAAACAAAGGTAGAACTTTAGTGCTTAACATTGCATCATAAAGCCGAAAAATTCAGAACAGGATTACAAGGATTTTTGCCTGAAAGTGCGAAATACAGTACTCAAAAACCAGGTATGACTTTCGAATTAAAAGACAGTATTTCTTTTTATTAATATCAAATAAAATCCCCCCCCCTTCTACTCGAGCAATGCAGCACATGCAATAAATACAGAATAGGATTCCAAGTTTATGATGCAGAAAAAACCACTTGAACCTGTACAGTGGTGTACACAAACGAAAAAATAAGCATCTTTACCGTCGCAGGTCACAGGTTGATTACTGCGTGATCTGCAGTTTTTAACCATTAATTAACCTTTCATTCTAATGAAAAAATTCTACACCCTTGTTGCTGCATGTTTGTTTGCAATAGCAGTAAATGCCCAATCAGAGCGTCTTGTTCTGGTAGAACACTTTAGCGGGGCCTCGTGCCCGCCTTGTGCCTCGTTTAACCCCGGCGTGCAAGCTATCCTGGATGGCAACACTGACAAAGTAACATCCATAAAGTACCAGCTCGCCCCTCCCGGTACTGACCCGATGTATTCACACAACCCAGCCCATTCAGGAGCGAGGTTTTCTTATTACCCTGGAACCGGTATTCCTAAAACTGCCATTGACGGTAACCATTTTAATGGACACCCTGCCGACTGGAATGTGAATACCATTAATAATAGGCAGGCCGTACCTTCGCCTTTCGATATTGATGTGGAGTACTCCGTTAGCCCCACCACGGTATCAGTAGAGGTAACCGTAACTGCTTCACAAGAATTCACAGATGCCAACCTTCGCCTGCACACCGTGGTGATTGAAGAGTTGATTGAATTTGACGAACCTGCCGGATCAAACGGAGAAACCTCATTCAAGCACGTAATGAAGCAAATGCTGCCCAACCAGAATGGCACAACAATTCAAAACGAATGGCAATCAGGTGAAAGCCAAACTTTCGAATTTAGCTGGGCGCATGCCAATGTATACAACCTAGGCGAGCTGGCCATGGTGGTGTTCATCCAAAACAATACCAGCCGTGAAGTGCACCAAGCTGCATTTAACAATACACCAACGTATGAAAGCGACTTCAACTATGCCCTCACGGCTGAGGCTTTAGCGGGTATTCCAGAGCAAGTGTGCGATGCCACCTTTGGCTTGGCACCTTCTTTTCAGGTTACCAACTTCGGAGCTGAAAACATTACTGAGCTGGACATCGTGGTGACGGTCAATGGCGAGCAATTCCCTTTCACTTGGGAAGGCAATCTTGGCCTCTTTGAAAATACCATAGTAAGCGTGCCTGAAATCACTGTGGAGTCACCTTTGGCAACCAACGAAGTATCCATTAGCATTGAGTCCATCAATGGAAACCCCAACGAAATGGAGGATGTGTTAATGGTGAGTAACTTTGCAACGCGTTCTATCAGCGTGGATGCCAACATTTCCATCACCTTTGATTGCTGGCCCGATGAAACCAGCTGGAGCTTGAGCAAAACATCTGACAATTCACTTGTGGCAAGTGGATCAAACTATGGAGCTGCGCAAGCTGGCCAAACGATCAATGTGCCAGTACAACTTGAGAATGGAGAGTGCTATAGGTTCAGCCTTGAAGACGATTACGGCGATGGTATGAATGGCAGCCAATGGGCAGGCTGTAGCCTTGATGGTTCAGTTACCATCAGCGATAACTTTGGAACCATTGCCTGGGAGTACGACGGATCCTATGAGTTCTCTTTGGTCGAGGCAGAGTTCTCAGCAGTTGGCTTCCTCTCTGCAGAGGAGGAGCAACAACTCAATGGCTTGGACTTGTTCCCCAACCCTACCAAAGGCATTCTCAATATTGAATTCAACCTGCGCAGCGCACAAAATACCCAGATCGATGTATTCGATGTAACCGGTAAGCATGTCATTAGCCACGGCCTGGGCATGATTGGTGAAGGTTTCCACCGCCACAGCATCGACCTTTCCAGCTTGCAGCAAGGCCTTTACGTGATCAACTTCACCACCGATCAAGGCACGCAAGCACACAAAGTGATGCTCACTCACTGAGTGCGCTGCAATTGAGCGTTCACTTTGGCACGATTTTGTTCGAATAATGTATGCCGTGCCTCCACAGGCACGGCATACTTCTTTACCCAATACTCTTTATCTATGCGCTTACCCACCAATACCGCCTTAAGCCTCATATTCATCTGCCTTTGCAGCCTTGTGCTCAAGGCGCAAGACAGCTACCCTGTTCCCTCAGCGGTGGTAAAAGGCATGAATGGCAAAGCCTTCAATACTGCCGATTTCTCAAATGATGGCAATCCCATGGTCATCAGCTTTTGGGCTACCTGGTGTGCTCCTTGCAAGCGCGAATTGAACAGCATCGCAGATTTGTACGATGATTGGCAGGATGAAACCGGTGTAAAGCTCATAGCTGTATCCATAGACGATGCCCGCAGCAAGTCCCGTGTGATGCCTTTCGTGAATGGTTCCTCTTGGGATTATGAAGTGTACATCGACGAAAATCAAGACTTCAAAAGGCTAATGGGGGTCAATAATGTTCCGCATACCTTCCTTGTAGATGGCGATGGCAAGATCGTCTGGCAGCACAACAACTACGCTGATGGAGACGAGTACGAGCTCTACAAAATGATTCTCAAACACTCCAAATAAGCCTAAATGAGACCAGGCAAGTGGCTCTTGCTGTTCACCTTTTCCTTAGCACTGCAAGCCTCCTACGGCCAGCAATCCGAGTCTGAAGGCAATAAAGCCGAGATTCACGGCAACTTTTCTCTGGATGGGCAATACTACCGTCCCGACGAAGCCATATCGGCGGTGGTGCCCGATGAGCAGACAGCCCTGCAGGGCTTTGGCAACATCATATACACCCAGGGAAAATTTGAAGCCGGCATGCGCTTTGAAACCTATGTGCCCGCCTTCGTGGGATATCCTGCTGGGGCACCCTGGAGTGGCACAGGAGTCGGTATGCGCTATGCCGCCTACCATGCCGACAATATCTCCATCACAGTCGGCAACTTCTATGAGCAATTCGGCTCAGGCATGGTACTGCGCACCTGGGAAGACCGCGGACTTGGAGTGGATTACGCACTTGATGGCTTGCGGGTGGTCGCACGCCCCAAACGTGGAGTCACGCTCAAAGGGCTCTACGGCAGGCAGCGGCGCAGTTTCAACAATGGCATCGTCTACTCCAATGGATTGGTAAGAGGACTCGATGCGGAGATCAATCTCAATGATGTTCTCGACTCGGTATTTGTCATTCCCGGGCAGTTGACCATTGGTGGCAGCTTTGTCAGCAAATTTGAAAGTGATCGCGATCCCATCTACCAATTTCCGGAAAACGTGGATGCAGTATCGGTGCGATTTAACTATCTGATCGGTGGTTTCAATGCCGGGGCGGAGTATGCCCGCATCGGCATCAACCCCACCCGATTCAATTCCGGCATTTTAGACATTCCCGCCAATCTCGATCCCTCAGTAGGCTTGTTTCAATACGGGCAGGGATTCAATGCCAATATGGGCTATAGCCGCAAAGGGCTTGGGGTAGGCCTTACGGCAAATTCATTGAGCAATATGGCCTTTCAGAGCGAACGCGATGAGCTCACCGGTTTTGACAGTTGGATCAACTTTTTGCCACCCACCTCCGTGCTGCAAACGGCACTGCTCGCGCAATTCTACCCCTATGCCACCCAGCCCAATGGGGAGGTAGCCATACGCGCCGACTTTTTCTATACCTTCAAGAAAAAGAGCACCATCGGCGGAAAATACGGTACCAAGCTCGACCTCAGCTACACACAAGTCAATGCACCCGACTATCCAATGGTAGGTGATTTTGATCTCAACCGCAGGGGCATAGAACCCGCTCTCTTTCGCCCATCCGATCGTGTCTATTATGCCGATTTTACCGCAAGGATCAGCAAGAAGCTCTCGCCAAAGTTCAAAGGAAGCTTGATGTATATGAATATCGTGTACGACAATGATGTGATACAGGGTGCCTACGATTACGACGATGTTCCCACCCGTGGAGTGATTTACGGCAATCTCTACATGGTCGAAGGAAACTGGACCATCAAGCGGGGCCACAACCTCCGATTTGAATTACAGGTGCTCACCACCGATCAACACCTTCAGGATTGGTTTGCAGCCATCGTGGAATACACGGCCAGTCCGCATTGGTTTATCTCGGCCATCAATCAATACAACTATGGCAATGCAGATGGTCAACTTTACAACTTCCCGGTTTTGGCCACCGGCTACATCAAGGACAGCCACCGCATCATGCTGAGCTACGGCAGGCAGCGTGCAGGAGTATTTTGTGTAGGAGGGGTATGCCGCGTGGTTCCTGCCAGCAATGGACTCACCATTGGCATTACCAGTAGTTTTTAGTACCTTAAGCACCCATGAGCACCATACATAAGTTATTTCTTTTCAGCCTTACATGCTTACTGCTCTTTGCCTGCGATCGCAGCGTATGCCCATACGATGATGAGCGCTTTTGCGACAGGGACTTTCGCGATTCCCTCGCAGCTGCGGAGCCCTGCTTTTACAGTATGAATGCCGTAGCAGGCGAGCTGCAAGGTAACAATCGGGTTGTATTCAGCCCTGCGGAGTTCATCGATGTACCCCGCAAGGCATTGCTTGAATATTTCACGGGTTTTCGATGCCCAAACTGTCCGCCCGCTTCTGCAACAGCTGCCAATATCCACCAATCGCGCTGCGGCGAAGTTATTGTTGTATTTGTACACGCCACATCTCAATTTGCAGCTCCCCTCAACAACCATCCCAATGGCTGGTATACCTTGGATTTGCGTACTCCCGAGAGCAATACCTTCCTTCAGGACTTTATGCTCACAAGCCTTCCGAGTGGAGTGGTGAACCGCAAGCAGTTTGGTGGCACCTTTGGCATCGCTGCGGGGCAGTGGCTGAGCGAGATTCAAGCCGAACAAAGTTCTCCCGCTCAAGCCTTTTTGCGCATACGCAGGGCAGAATTTGATCCGGCCACCCGCAGCATGGATTTGCAGATAGCTTACCGCTTCATAGGCCTCGATGCTGCTGATTTCAATCTTACAGTAGGAATATTGGAAAATGGTATTATCGAAGCCCAGAAAGATGGGCCGGATGACCTTTTCCCATACGAGCACAATTTCGTTTTTCGCGGCAACGCAAATGGAACCTATGGCAGCCCATTATCCACCACCTCTCCCCCGCTTGCTCCAAATGAAGCCGTGCTGCACAGCCTGAATTTCCCCATTGACGATGAGTGGAATGAAGACCAGCTCTACTTCTACGCATTGCTCAGCAACAGGAGCAGCCTCGAAGTGATTCAGGCCGATGGCTTCTATTTTGAAATGGATCCCTAAGTAGTGTCTGTCCATAATTTCCGCTAGCGGCGTTGCACTTGTTCTAAAAACAGTCATCCCGTACGTACGGGACTCCTTGATTTTTAAAACTGCGTGCGTCTCGTCACTTGTGACGAGACGAGACTATCGAACATTATGATCCAGCCACTCGACTAAATGGACAGACTCTAAGTATAGCGGTAGCGCGCCACTTGGATAGCTGTCATCGCATAGCCGGGTCTCAGGGCATGCCTGCAGGCAAATGGCACAAGAATTCACAGGCTTTCTTACCTTTGGGCAAATCCGTTCAAAACATGGAAATGGAACCAAGGAAACCCTTTCGCGATATGCACATCTGCGCCTTTGCTTTCAAAGCTATGAGCCTCTGTGCACTGCTCTTGCTCTCGGGAGAGCTGTTTTCGCAAAAAATATACCTGCACGGCGGGGCGAGTTTGAGTACGATCCGCACGGGACAAACCGGTGTGAGCCTCAATAAGCTCAATGCCATGGGAGGGGTGGGGGTAGACCTCGGAGATGCCAAAAGTGAATTTTCGGCCATCGCCGAGGTCAACTTTGTGCAAAAGGGTGGCCGCAGTGTCAACCCCCAGCCGGGATTTGCCATTGAGCAGACCCTGAACGATCTCTTCTATGTGCAAGCGGCTTTGCTGCCTACTTACCGTTTCGACGAGCATTGGTCGGCATTTTTGGGACCTGCCTTTGGAGTGAAGGTGTATAGCGCCGAGAGCAATTGGTTTGGCCCGGATGGCACTGCCAGTGATTTCCGAGATACGGAGCTCTCCATGATCGGTGGGGTTCGCTACAATTTTAGCGAGAATTTTGGAGCCATGCTCCGCCTGGAGCACAGCGTTCTCAATGTGATTCGTATCGATCCCCAGCTGCAGGGACTGAGGGGAGCCAATAGCTTCCACGCCCTTGCCGGAGCGAGTCTCTTCTACGGATTCTGAGCAGTTTGGTAAGGGCCTCTTTAGCGCCTCTCTAGCCCCGCATAAAAAGCATTACACTTTGTATGTGAGCGCCTTGCATTTACACCCGACTTGGCGCCCTTGATCCGGAAATTATGTTAATCAAGCGAAATTGGGCATACTCTATTTCGCGGAATCGCGTTTAATGGCTATCTTTCACGTACCATCATTGAACTTAAACTACACGAAAATGCTAGAACTCAGTAAGCAAATTCTTGAGAAGGTCAGCTTTGACCGCTCGCTTTTTAAGAAGGAGCTGAAGAAGTCGCTCCGCTGGATACAACCTCAGGAGAGGGTTCACCTCAAAGCATGGTGCATGACCACTTTTGGTGCCATTTATGGTGACTTAATCCGCGAGGTATTCGAAAGCCAAATGAGTACTTCTTTTTGATTTACGCACATCTTTTAATCTCGGGCCGCATTTTCATGGAAAATGCGGCCTTTTTCATTTGCAGCACAGAATCTGCAAAGGGATCGCCTAAAAAAGCGTGCTTTGACTGCTACCGGTGCGGTAGTCTCGGCCAAGGTGCTTATAAGCCGCCTCTGTTGCCTGCCTACCTCTGGGGGTGCGCATCAGGAAGCCCTCTTGTATCAAGAAGGGCTCGTATACCTCCTCAATGGTTCCCGAATCTTCGCTCACAGCAGTCGCGATGGTATTCAGGCCCACGGGGCCTCCATGAAATTTGTCGATAATGGTAGCCAAAATTTTATTGTCCATTTCATCAAGACCATGCGTATCAACATCAAGGGCCTCGAGGGCTATATGGGCAATTTCCATGTCAATGGTACCGCTGCCTTTCACCTGGGCAAAATCTCTCACCCTCCTCAGCAAAGCATTCGCGATGCGGGGCGTGCCGCGTGAGCGACGGGCAATCTCAAGGGCAGCTTCATTGCGGATGGGTATCTGCAAGATTTCGGCGGAGCGAGAAATAATGCGGGCGAGTACATCAGAGGTGTAATACTGCAGCCGGGCATTGATGCCAAATCGGGCCCTGAGCGGGGAAGTGAGAAGCCCCGAGCGTGTGGTGGCACCCACGAGCGTGAAGGGATTCAAATCGATCTCCACAGTGCGCGCATTTGGACCCGTATCGATCACGAGGTCAATCTTGAAGTCTTCCATGGCCGAGTAAAGGTATTCTTCCACCACAGCCGATAGCCTGTGAATCTCATCGATGAAAAGAACATCCTTTTCCTCCAGATTGGTGAGCAAGCCGGCGAGATCGCCTGGTTTATCCAATACTGGGCCTGAAGTTACCCTAAAGCCTACTCCAAGCTCCTGTGCGATGATATTGGCCAATGTGGTCTTGCCCAAGCCCGGGGGGCCATGCAGGAGCACATGATCCAATGACTCTCCCCGCTGCCTCGCTGCCGTGACAAATATCTTGAGATTGTCCAGCACCTTATCCTGGCCGGAAAAATCACCAAAGGCCTGGGGCCTCAGCACCCGATCCAATTCCGAATCGGAATAGGAGGCTTCCTTGCGTAAGTCGAATTCACTGTCCATGACTGCTGCTCAAAGATAGGCAAAGACCTGCTATTTGCCCGACTTGTATTCTGCTTCGTTTTGAGGTGGATAGATACAAAAAGTCCTCCTGATGCAGGAGGACTTTTCATTTCTTGGTGCCAGATGCAATCAATTAACCGTGCTCCTCTTCCCCTTCTTCGATGGGTACTGTTTGAGGCACAAAATCCTGCTCTTTGCCGGGCTTGCTGTAGTCGTAAGGCCAGCGGTGCACTTCGGGGAGCTTTCCAGGCCAGTTGCCGTGGATGTGCTCCACCGGAGTAGTCCACTCCAATGTGGTCGATCCCCAAGGATTTTGGACTGCTTTCTGACCTTTGAAAATGCTGTAGAAGAAGTTCCAAAGGAATATACCCTGTGCAATCGCCGCTCCGATAGCAAATACGGTGATGATAACGTTGAGGTCTACCAATCCATCGAACATCGGGTAGTCCGTGTACTGATAGTACCTTCGTGGTGCTCCCGCCATGCCCACAAAGTGCATGGGGAAAAACACACCGTAGCCACCGATGATTGTAAGCCAGAAGTGAGCAAAGCCCAATTTGGTATTGAGCATGCGCCCAAACATTTTGGGAAACCAGTGATAAATACCTGCGAACATTCCAAAAATGGCTGAAAGCCCCATCACGATGTGGAAGTGCGCCACCACAAAATAGGTGTCATGCACATTGATATCGAGCGCCGAATCAGCCAAAATGATACCGGTAAGACCACCTGTAACGAAGGTTGATACCAAACCAATGGAAAAGAGCATCGCAGGAGTGAGCTTCAGATTGCCCTTCCACAGGGTTGTGATGTAATTGAATGCCTTCACGGCAGATGGAATGGCAATCAACAAGGTGGTAAACACGAATACGGAGCCGAGGAAGGGATTCATACCTGTTACGAACATGTGGTGACCCCACACGATGAAGGATAGAAAACCGATGGCGAGTATAGAGCCAATCATGGCCCTGTATCCAAAAATGGGCTTGCGTGAATTGGTTGCAATGATTTCGGAAGAGATTCCGAGTGCTGGAAGCAAAACGATGTAAACCTCAGGGTGACCCAAAAACCAGAAAAGGTGCTGGTAAAGAATGGGGCTACCTCCCACCGGGTCGAGGGCTTCACCAGCGATGTAGATATCACTCAGGTAGAAGCTCGTGCCCATTGAGCGGTCCATTACCAGAAGTAAGGCTGCTGCAAAAAGTACCGGAAACGAAAGTACACCCAATACTGCTGTGATGAAGAAAGCCCAAATGGTCAATGGCAGGCGGGTCATCTTCATTCCTTTTGTACGGAGGTTGAGAATTGTCACGATATAATTAAGACCACCGAGCAGTGAGGATGCGATAAATAGTGTCATACTCACCAGCCAAAGGGTCATACCCAATCCCGATCCAGGCATTGCTTGCGGCAAGGCGCTTAAGGGCGGATACACGGTCCATCCACTGCTCGCAGCTCCCGTTTCCACGAAAAGTGAAGCCACCATAATTACGCTCGACACAAAGAAAAACCAGTATGAGAGCATATTCAGAAAACCACTAGCCATGTCACGGGCACCAATTTGTAGTGGAATCAACAAATTACTGAAGGTGCCGCTCAATCCGCCAGTCAAAACAAAAAATACCATGATGGTACCGTGAATGGTAACCAAGGAGAGGTACATATTGCGGTCAAGGATTCCATCTGGAGCCCAGCGATCACCAAGAAAGTAGTTGAGAATT
>SLDS01000158.1 GCA_007125175.1 Flavobacteriales bacterium | reverse complement strand
CAGGAAATTCAAGAATGGGAAGCAGATGGTCCAGCGCAGGGGTATTGGTGGAAGCTTGCCTGGCGAAAGCGGCGCCTTACTTCACCTTAAGGGTGCCTTTAAATACCTGGAGGTCTCCACCGTTTTTTGCGAAAGCGATCACCGCATAGGCTCCGGGAGAGGCATTGCTGTAATCCCAGGTCTCCCCATCGGTAGAGTGGAAGATGCCCTTTCCATTTCGGGAATCGAAAATGGCAAACTGATCGGGCTCGATTTCCAGATTGGGTTGATACCCTTCGATGTTCGGGCTGTCGATGAGCAATACCTTTTCCGCGATACTACGGTGGTGGAGTATGTGGGTGAGGGTGTCTGAACATCCACTTTCATTGCTGGCCACGAGCTGCAGTTTTTGCTGGGTGCCGCTCATGATTTCAACCGTGATGCGCTGCTTCTCGCCCATTGAGCTTCCGTCGAGGAGCCACTCTCCCTGGGCTCCATCCGGGCTTACATTTTCAAAGAAGACGGATTCCGGCCCATTGATCTCCATGTGGCTGGCTGCCATGGGCACTTCCATGACCTCTATTTTGGCTTGCACCACGTTGGATGATATTTTACCACTGCCCTGCGGAGTCACTGAGAGGGATACATCGAATGTGCCCGCCTTGGTAAAAGTGTGGCTCGGGTTGGCCTCTGTGCTGAAAAAGCCATCGCCAAAATTCCAGAGGTACTTGGCCTTGTCGCCGTGGTTACGAGAGGCTTCGAAGTGCACGGTAGTGCCAATACAGCTGCCACGTACCACTTTGGTGTGGGTAGCGGATGCACTTAGAATGCGTTCGCCTTCCCGGATCATGATCGGACTGCTTTCAGCCACAGGATCCTCTACTTTCTTTTTCGAGGCCAGCTCTCCTCCATCTTGCTCGGTACTTTTCGCGGTCTCTGCGCTAGATTTTTCAGCAGCCTTTGTGCCTTCGGCTTCCTTTCCTTCGCCAATTTCTAAGTCATTCCCTGCATCGGCACGCTCATCCTCGGGGCTTTTGCCGTGAAGGCCATCCACATCCTTGAATGCTTCAGCCTGCTGGGCGTCTGCATCTTTTGCGGAAGCAGTAGCAGCTTCTTCGCTTTGAACTGCCTCAAGACTGGCAGTTTCATCGCCTTTGTTCAGGCTTTCGCTGAGCTGTCTGCTCATTTCTCGCTGACCTTTTTCGGATATACCGGAACCATCGACGGAGCTGGAATCCAATAGGGAAGAAGGGCCATCACCCACGGTGAAGGTGAGGATGAGAAATACCAATCCAACGGCAGCTGCACCCACACTGATGGCCGAAAAGTAGCGCATCGGGCTGGGGGCCATGGCATCGAGTTTGCCTTTGAGCTCATCCCAAGATTTGGGGTCGTAGGCTAGATCCTGGCTTTCGTAGGCCTCCTTAATCTGCTGATCAAATGAGTTTTGTTCGCTCTTCATTTCTATTTTCAAGTTCCCTCGTGAGGATTTTCTTTAAGTTTGCTCTGGCTTTCGCCAAATTCGATTTGCTCGTCCCTACGCTGATTCCCAAGGTATCGGCGATCTCCTGATGGCCGAAATTTTCGAACACGTAGAGGTTAAACACTGTACGGTAAGCGGTAGAGAGTTGTTCCATAGCTTCGCGGACATCACCTATTTCAAGGCTCATCTCGATCGGTTCTTCGGGAGTTTCCTCCTCCGCGATCGTTTCTGTAATATCTTCCACCGATTCCTGCACATTGGCGAGCAAAAAATCTTTTTTTGACTTTCGAACGTGATCGATAGCCGTATTCACAATAATTCTGCGCACCCATCCTTCGAAGGAGCCCTCAAAATTATACTTTTCCAATTTTCCGAACACCTTGATAAAGCCGTCTTGCAAAATATCTTTGGCTTGATCGTCATTGTTCGTATACCTTCTGCACACAGATAGCATCTTCGCAAAGAACATTTTATAAATGCTCTCCTGGCTCCTACGGTTATTCCGTTTGGCCGCATGTATCAACTTTTTCAGCTGATCTTCGCTCAGGCTGTTTACGTCGGGCATTTTCAAGACGCTCGTTTTATCGAAGGTTGCCGATGTTCATTCATTCGAGTGAGATTTCGAATGTGCATGCTGCTAAATTCAGTGTACATACATAAGGTTCTTTGAGCAGCAATCAGGAAAAGCGGCTAAATATACATTTATTCACGAAAGTGAAAATACATTCGAGATTTGGCAGCTGCTTTTGCATTATCCGGGTTTAAGGATTATTCACAGGGGCTAAGGGTGCTGAGCCCGAAAAGCGCGTATATTTGCCGCTGAAACCGACTCTCAGTAAAATACCCATACCCATGAAAGTAACCGTAGTAGGCGCCGGAAACGTAGGTGCCACCTGTGCAAACGTCATTGCTCACAAAGAGCTGGCCAATGAAGTAGTGCTTCTCGACATTAAGGAAGGCTTTGCGGAAGGCAAGGCACTCGATATTTGGGAAACCTCGCCCATCAACCTGTACGACAGCCGTGTGGTGGGGTGCACCAACGATTATGCCCGCACCAAGGATTCAGAAGTGGTGGTAATCACTTCGGGACTGCCTCGCAAGCCGGGAATGAGCCGTGACGATTTGATCGCGACCAATGCCGGTATAGTGCGCAGCGTTACCGAGCAGGCCATCAAGTACTCGCCCAATGCGAAGATCATTATCGTGAGCAATCCTCTGGATGTGATGACTTACGCTTCATACCTCACTGCCAAGGTTGATTCCAGTCGCGTATTTGGTATGGCAGGTGTGCTCGATACGGCCCGCTACCGTTCATTCCTCGCCATGGAGCTCAATGTATCGCCCAAAGATATACAGGCGGTGCTTATGGGAGGCCATGGTGACACTATGGTGCCACTGCCGCGCTACACCACCGTGGCGGGTATTCCCGTTACCGAAATGATCGCTGAAGATAAGCTCAATGCCATCATCGAACGCACCAAAAAAGGCGGTGGCGAAATCGTGAACCTGCTGGGCACTTCGGCTTGGTACGCTCCGGGTGCCGCTGCCGCTCAAATGGTGGAAGCCGTAGTCCGCGACCAAAAACGCATTTTCCCTTCATGCGCTTGGCTGCAAGGGGAGTATGGCCTCAAAGACATCTACCTCGGAGTGCCTACTAAGCTCGGTAAGGACGGTATTGAAGAGATCATCGAACTCCAGCTCAACGAGCAGGAGAGAGAGATGCTCTATACCTCTGCCAATGCCGTGAAGGAGGTAATGGATGTACTCGACGGAATGGATCTCAAAGCTGTCTAATCCGCGCAGTCAACATATTTTTCATAGACCCCACAAAACCTGTTTCCTACACGGAGGCAGGTTTTTCTTTTTCTGGAAGTGCCTGTGGCCATCATGAGATAAGGGGCGATATCCAGCTTTTGATTTTTGATTTTCGCTTCGCAAGCCGGCCTTGTCATCATTTTTGCAGAGCAAAAATGCCGCCAAGGCCTTCATTCTCGCGCGATCCATATCCCAGGGCTGCATTTCGGCTTCCCGCCCGCTGAGCACGTTCGGGCCGACGCTCAATGGCCGTGGGCTAGGATTTCACAGCTCCTTAGTCATTTCCATGCGAAGCTCCTTCGACCTAAGGGATTCCATCTGGGCAGTTGATGGTAAATGTGCTGGATCATCCCCTAAGTAGAGTCTGTCCATAAAGTCCATTAGCGGCGTTGCACTTGGATTGAAAACTGTCATTGACTTTAGTCAACTCCTTGTTTTTCAATCCTGCGTGCGCCTTGCTACTGAACTTTCTGAATCAGACTATTGACTAAATGGACAGACACCGCCTTAGAGTGCCTTCACCCACACAGCACGCCTCAGCTCCCCGCGTCCTTGGATCTCGATGATGTACATGCCTCCGGGCAGTGCAGAGATGTTGAGCAGTCCTTCGGAGGGATAGGGCCCCGACTGCAGGAGCTGCCCTTGCACGCTGTATATGCGGTAGCTGCTGCCCTCCCT
>SLDS01000153.1 GCA_007125175.1 Flavobacteriales bacterium | reverse complement strand
CTCAAAATGGACTTCCTCGGCCTCAAGACGCTCACCCTGATCAAGGATGCAATCGAAATCGTCAAGGACCGCTATAAGCTTGAGATCGATCCCGATGCCATACCACTCGATGATGAGAAGACCTATGAACTCTTCCAAAAGGGCGAGACTGTGGGCATATTCCAATACGAGAGTCCCGGTATGCAGGCCCATATGAAGGAGCTCAAACCCAATACCTTCGATGATCTCATTGCCATGAACGCCCTGTACCGTCCAGGGCCCTTGGAGTACATACCCAGCTTCATCAGGCGCAAACATGGGCTGGAAGAAATCAGCTACGATCTCGAAGCCCAAAAGGAGTATTTGGAAGAAACCTATGGGGTGACCGTGTATCAGGAGCAGGTGATGTTGCTTTCGCAAAAATTGGCCGGATTCACCAAAGGCGAGGCCGATGTATTGCGCAAGGCGATGGGAAAGAAGATATTTTCCCTGCTGGAAACGCTTAAGCCAAAATTTCTCGACGGCTGCGAAGCCAATGGACACGACCGAAAGATTTCCGAAAAAATCTGGAAAGATTGGGAAGCCTTCGCCAGCTATGCCTTCAATAAGTCGCACTCCACCTGCTATGCGCTTGTGGCCTTTCAAACGGCTTATCTCAAGGCCCACTACCCTGCTGCCTATATGGCCTCGGTGCTCAGCAACAATATGCAAGACATCAAGCAGGTGACCTTTTTCATGCAAGAGTGCCGAAGGATGGGCACCCCTGTACTCGGGCCGAGTGTGAACGAGTCAAAACTCAAGTTTACGGTAAACGATCGCAATGAAATCCGATTTGGCCTTGCCGCCATCAAAGGCGTGGGCGAGGGGGTGGTTCGCACCATTGTTTCCGAGCGTGAGGCCAAGGGCCCATATGCCGATGTATACGACTTTGTGCGCCGCGTAGATTTGCGACAGTGCAATAAGCGTGTGATGGAAAGCCTGGTGCTGGCGGGAGCATTTGATGAATTTGAAGGCATTTATCGATCGCAGTATTTTGCTACCACCACTTCCGGACAAAGCTTCATCGAGCAGCTGCTCAAGTTCGGGGCATCCATGCAGCAAGCCGATGATGCGCCACCGGATCTCTTTGGCAATACTGTGTCCGTAGAGGTTCAGCTTCCCGTACCACCCCTCGTCGACAGCTGGGGCAGCCTCGAGCGCCTCAACAAGGAAAAAGAAGTGGTCGGAGTCTACATTTCCTCCCATCCCCTTGATGATTTTCGCCTCGAGATTGATCATTTTACCAAGGGAAATCTAAAGCACCTCAAGAAGCTGGAGCAAATCGAAAATGAGGAGCTGGCTCTGGCCGGCATGGTGAGCAGTGTGGAGCACCGCACCACCAAAAACGGCAAGCCCTTTGGAACCTTCGAACTCGAGGATTTTCACGACAGCCACAAGTTTTTTCTTTTTGCTGAAGACTACCTCAAGCTGAGGCATTACCTGCTCACAGGTGCCTTCCTCTTCGTGCGCGGTAAGGTGCAAAAACGCGCCTGGTCCAAAACGGGAGAACTGGAGTTCAAAATTTCTTCGATCGAATTGCTCAATGATTTGCGCGAAAAGCGCACCCGAAAAGTAATCCTCAAGCTTCGCCTGGATGCTTTGGATGAAAATTTGCTGGAAGAGCTGGGCAAGCTCGTTGCTTCAAAACCCAATGGAAGTTCTTGTCCTGTAGAGTTTAGGGTATTGGATAGCATGCGCGAGTTTAGCATTCGCATGCCCAGCCGCAGTGTGAAGGTAGATTTGAGCGATGATACCATCAAGCAATTAGATGCCCTTCCTGAGGTCCAATATCAATTGGATGCTTAATTTTGTACGAATAAATTGGTGCTTCGAAAAAGTGCCTCACTAATCACAATTGAAATACCTTGACCATGGCAGTAGAATTCACAGAAAGTAATTTTGAAGAGCTTGCCCTCAAATCAGACAAGCCAGTGCTCGTCGACTTTTGGGCAGAATGGTGTGGTCCCTGCCGCATGGTGGGCCCCATCGTTGAGGAAATAGCCAATGATTACGACGGTAAAGCGGTGGTTGGCAAAGTCAACGTAGATGAGAATCCTGCCATCAGCGGCAAGTATGGGATTCGCAACATTCCTACCATCCTCTTTTTGAAAAACGGAGAAGTCGTAGACAAATCTGTTGGTGCAGTTCCTAAGAACGTGCTTACTGAGAAACTCGACTCACAGATGTGATATCCGCTTTTCTGAATAGAAATGCATGAAAGCGCCTTATGGGCGCTTTTCTTATTCTTGAACCCCGTGTTTTGGCGATGCAAGCTGTAGTCGGCAGTAGGTGCCTTGCAGCGCGGAAGCTGTTTTTCTCCGAAAGGGGAGCTAAATGGGTGCAGCCATCCTGCATTTCTTCGTACTTTCGCTATCCATGCCACTCAATATAGATCGCAATCAGTACCAGAACCTCACCCACCTCGAATTTCTTGCGAGGCAGGTGGTAGAGGGCTTCATCACCGGCTTGCACAAAAGTCCTTTTCACGGCTTTTCAGTAGAATTTGCAGAGCATCGCCTCTACAATACCGGTGAGAGCACTAGGCATATCGACTGGAAGCTTTACGCCAAAACCGAGAAGCTCTTCACCAAGCGCTATGAGGAAGAAACCAATTTGCGCTGCCGCATTCTCATCGATTTGAGCGGCAGCATGCGCTATCCGGAAAGGCGGCAGGAAGGAGCCATGAATAAGCTCGAATTTGCCATGTACACGGCAGCTGCCCTCACCGAAATGATGCGCAGGCAGCGCGATGCGGTGGGCATCTCCTTTTTTTCCGATCAGGTACATTTTCACTCCCCCGCCAAATCGACCCGTGCGCATCACACTTTCCTTTTTCAGGAAATGGGAAAAGCCATGGCTCAGGAGGGCAATGAGCCCGGACTCACTGCTGCTGCCTCTGCCCTGCACGAAATAGCCGAGCGTATTGAGCGCAGATCACTTGTGGTGGTGCTCAGCGACATGTTTGACAACACCGCAGCAAAGGACAGGCTCTTTTCGGCTCTTCAGCATTTGAAGTTCAACAAGCACGAGGTGATTGTATTTCACATTGCCGATCGCCGCACGGAATTGGAATTTAATTTCGACAATCGCCCATACACCTTTGTAGACACAGAGAGTGGAGAGGAGGTCAAGGCCCATCCCAATGAAGTGAGAGAAGCCTACCTCAAGGAGATGGGCAGCTTCTTGGAGCAACTCAAGATACGATGTGGACAGTACGGCATCGATTTCGTCCCCTCAGCCATTGAGGAGGGATTCAATCAGGTGCTCTTACGCTACCTGATCAAGCGCAATCGATTGTATTGAGGCATCTTTTAATATCCATGAGCCGGTTTTTTTTTGAAAAAGAAAGCACCTGTATCTTCTAATTATCAGAATCTTCCTCACCTCTTCTGGATATCAACCGCTCTATAGATCTTCGATTCAATTTTTTGATTCTTGCTTCTTCGATGAGTGCCTCTCTTTTAGTGGGATACTCGGCAGTCCACACCAGCTTCCATGGCCCTTTGTTTTTGGTGTACCGGGAGAGGTTATTGTTGTGCTGAAAGATTCTTTTTTTCAGTTTGTTGGTCATGCCCTTGTAATACAGATCGAATCCCGGGCTGTACAATATGTAAACGGTGTAGATATCCATCAGCAAAAGACTAAAAGCAAAAAAGCTCCCTGTGCGGGAGCTTTTTGCGGTCCGGACGGGACTCGAACCCGCGACCTCCTGCGTGACAGGCAGGCATTCTAACCAACTGAACTACCGGACCCGGTAGAAACGCTTCTTATCCGAAGCGGGGGCAAAAGTAAAGCAAATAGGCATACGCGCCAATAATTCCCGGAAAAATATTTTTTTCTGTGAAGGCCTGCTGACAATTATCGGCTTAAACGAGCGCATCAAGGGCTTGTAGAGTCCAGAAAAAGTCACAGTGAATCAATTTACTCGAGTAAATATTAAT
>SLDS01000114.1 GCA_007125175.1 Flavobacteriales bacterium | reverse complement strand
TACAAAGCGTCTCATGGAACGAAGCGCAATAATCGAGAGTCTTGTAATCGAGATGCTTTGGAAACCACTCCCTCTCTTCGCGTCTCGATACATTTTTCCCGGCACCAAAGTTTTCGGTTTGCGAGAAGCTTTGCAAAGCCGGGAAAAACACTCGACGTGACGAATTTTTTCCTGATAATTAAGTGATTAAACCAGAGAGATTATATTCCTTTGGAATTTTTCGATGTAAATATTCCTCAATCAATGGGTCGTCAGCTTCCAGACGGGCGCGGCGCGTGTTTTTCTCATCATAGATTCAGATTTCAATTCAGGATTCCGCAATGTAATTGGGAAAACCCAGATCACTGAAAAGATGCGGTATGCAAAAGTGTTCATGAGTAATGCGATCAGCCCCGTGCTTCCCATTTCCGATCCAAACAGGCCCATTGCGGTCTGTTTTTTTGTTGTGGCAAGTTGAAATCGAGGACTCAGAACAGAAAAAATCCACATTATTTTGTTGGACAGCCACAGGCTGAGGGTCTACATTTGATTCCAAATCAAATTCTAATCCATGAAGCGCTCTCTACAATTTGCCATTGTATCAGCATTGTTCCTGCTCATCCTGAATGGCTGTCGCGATGATGATGATCTCAATCCCTGCGATCTCTCACTGGTAACGGTAGAAGGCAAAAACCAGTCGGCCGGGCCCTACCAAGAGCTTGAGATACCTCCCAGGGTGAAGGTAATCAACCGTCTGCTACAAAACATCGAAGGCATTCGGGTGGAATTCGAAGTGATATCCGGGGGCGGCAGCATACTCGTGGATGAGGGCTATACCGATGTGGAAGGCAATGTGCACACCTATTGGATACTGGGCGGATCGGGCACACAAATCATGGAGGCCTCCCTGAAGCTGGAAGATGGGAGCCATGTGGAGGGTTCTCCACGACAGTTTGTAGCCACCTTCAGCAGCACTCCATGCGACACTGCTGTAGATGCCGATGGCAATGTATATCCGGCTGTACAAATTGGAGAGCAATGCTGGCTGGCCGAAAACTTGAGAACCACACGCTATCGCAACGGTGACCCCATACCCCACCTCGAGATCGACTCCCTCTGGGCAAATACAGAGGGCCCCGCCTATACCCGCTACAACAATAATGAAGACCTTCCGGAGATATACGGAATGCTCTACAATTGGAATGTGGTAAAAGACTCCCGGGGGGTATGCCCTGAGGGCTGGCGTATCGCCAAGGACAGCGATTTCAATCAACTCGCCGACTACCTTGGAGGCTCCCTTGAAGCCGGAGGAAAAATGAAAATCGCCGGATTGGATTACTGGGACAATCCCAATACCGGAGCCACCAATTCCAGCGGCTTCTCCGGCGTGGGCGGAGGAATGCGCCACATCAACGGCGACTCTTACGATTTTGGACGCATGGGTGTGCATTGGACGGATAGCGAAGCCACTCCAAGCACAGCTTGGGTGAGGTATTTGTACAGCGATTCCCATGAATTGATCCGTCAGGGCAAGGCCAAAAAGAGTGGGGCCAGCATACGCTGTGTCGCTTTTTGAGCGGTCGTCCAGATAGGTTATCTTCCTTTACGTGTGGCACATAGATCTTTTGCAGTACATTGCCTACCTTTGTACTCGGTGCATAAAAAAGCACCTAATGCGATGAAAAGAAGACCGAGCCCATTACCGCTTTTGCGGAAAGCAAAACAATATATGAGTGCACAGAGAATGAAATGCAGCCTATGGACTGTGGCCTTATTGCTATGCCTCCCTATGCTCACAGCGTGCAGCGATGATGACGATGACAGCACCACCCCGGTGCTCCCCGCCGACATGCAAATCACTGAGGTGGTGGGAGGCCTTCAGAACCCATGGGGCATGGCCTTTCTGCCGGACGGGCGTCTGCTCATCACCGAGCGATCGGGCGGGCTGCGCATACTGGAAAATGACGGTAGCCTAAGTGCTCCCCTTCATGGTGTGCCCGAGGTATACGCTGATTTTCAGGGAGGACTGCTCGATGTGGCGATCCATCCCGACTTTGAGTCGGAGCCTTGGGTATACCTGAGCTATGCAGAGCCCGGGAGTGGCGACCTGGCAGGTACGGCCATGGGCAGGGGCACACTCGGATCGGGCGGACTTGAAAATTTTGAAGTACTATTTCGTCAGGAGCCCAAGGTGAGCGGAGGGGCACATTTTGGAAGCCGCATCTGCTTCCACGAGGGATATCTCTTCCTCTCCACCGGCGATCGCAATGTGACAAGTGCAGCACAGGAGCTCGATTCGCACATCGGCAAAATATTGCGTCTGCTACCCGATGGCAGTCTCCCTACGGACAATCCCTTTTCTGATCAGCCGGATGCCCTTCCGGAAATTTGGACCTTTGGCAACCGCAATGTGCAAGGCCTTGCGGTAGATCCGGCCACAGGATTGCTTTGGGCCAGCGAGCATGGCCCCGCAGGCGGCGATGAACTCAACAAAATACTGCCGGGCGAAAATTATGGCTGGCCCCTGGTATCATGGGGCGATGAATACGGTGGAGCGCCCATCCCCAATCCCGATACACAGCCCGAACTCAAGGATGCTGCCTTGTGGTGGACTCCGGCTATAGCCCCCGCTGGAATGGACTTCTATACCTCTCCTGCCCTGCCCTCCCTGCAAGGCAAGCTGCTGCTTGGCGGCCTACAAGCCCGGGGTATCGTGGTGATCCAAGTAGATGGCAATGCCGCGAGCGAAGTGAGCCGAATCGAACTCGACCGTCGTGTACGCGATGTGAAGCAGGGCCCCGATGGCGCGGTTTACATCCTCACCGATGAGGGCAATGGCAGCCTGCTTCGCCTGCATAAAGATGGTTGATAAGGGGCCGAATGCGACCATTTGATTAAATATGCCATTGAGGTTCTCGGCCTTTCCTAAGCTTCTGTGGACGTGCGGCCTTGAGCCCTTAGCTATTGCCGGATTAGAACCTATTTGGAAGGAAGTGGAGTTGGCAAATGATCCATGCGCATACGCATAGGTGCCAAGTATCATAAGTTATTAGTGCGTCATTGTGTGATTTTCTTTTCCACGCCAACTTGGACTTTGTGCTTTTTTCGCTAAAATTGCTGTGTAAACTTGTGTAATGTTGTTTAATCTTTACAAATGGAAAACTATCTTTCAGTTAGTCAAGCGGCAAAGCTATTGAATGTCAGCGCAGAGACCCTTAGGAGGTGGGATAAAAATGGAAAATTCAAAAGTTCCAGGCACCCGATTAACAACTATCGGGTTTACAGTGAATCTCAAGTTTACTCCTTGGTTGAAGAAATGCAGTACGAACTAGATTATCGAACTTCAACCAAATCAGAGCTTGCTTTAGATCCTTATTTCCAATCTGATTTGGGACAACTTTATAATGCAGATGCAATCGAGTTTTTAAAATCTCTCGACCCAGCAAGCGTCGATTTAATTTTTGCAGACCCTCCATACAACATAAAAAAAGCACAATGGGATTCCTTTGCCTCACAGAAAGAATATGTTGATTGGAGTATGGCCTGGATTACTGAGGCACAGAGAGTCTTGAAAAGTAATGGCTCATTGTTCATTTGTGGCTTTTCTGAAATTTTGGCTGATATAAAATGGTCGGCAACTCCGCTGTTTAAAGGCTGTAAATGGCTTATTTGGTTTTACAGGAATAAGGCAAACCTTGGCAACGATTGGGGCAGATCCCATGAAAGTATTTTACACTTTCGAAAGTCTAAACAATTTCAATTTAATATAGATGAAGTCAGGGTTCCTTATAATCAACACACACTAAAGTATCCAAGGAGAAAACAGGCCGAATCATCACAATATTCAAATGGAAAGCGTAAAAAGGAATACGTGTGGGAGCCAAATCCATTGGGTGCTAAGCCCAAAGACGTCATGGAGATACCAACCCTTTCCAATGGTTCTTGGGAGCGATATGAACATGAAACGCAAAAGCCCGTTGAATTGCTGAGAAGAATTGTAATGTCTTCTTCAAAAGAAGGTGATCTTGTATTTGACCCATTTGGGGGCTCAGGAACGACTTACGCAGTTTCAGAAGCTTATGGAAGAAGGTGGCTGGGAACCGAATTGGAAAAAGAATATTGTAAGCAGATAAAAGAAAGATTAGAGGACAAAAGCCACATTGAAAGGATAAGGTCCGCCCGAGACGAACAAGATTCAAAGGCGAGAAGGAAGAAGCTACGCGGATAGCATTTTGAAGACATCTGTCGTTATCAACTCCGACAGTGGCTTCATGTAGCGGTTGTAAGGCTTTTTATTGGTGTTTGGAGGAGGATCCAAATAGTAAATTCCCTCTAATTCGGTAAGGAATTTGGTGTAAACCATAAATAACCCGGACACGAGCGTGAAGGCAATGTTATCTGAATCTTTTCTTTGTACATCGTTTAGGAATATTCCAATTACCTTCTGCTTGTGCTTTACAAACCTTTCAAGCAACATTTTATCAATAAATATTTTACCCATTCGATCCTTCGAGGTTGTTTTTATCGAGACTACGATTTCATTTTCATCAAGTGAAATGGAGGAGGATCTCACTTTTTCGTAGGGTGATAGAATTAGGTCATTCTCGCATTTGTATACCTTCTGTCCTTCAACTGTTTCATAAGGGATTTGGAGTACTGTCTTTTTGTTTGAAATGCCAATTTCATTAAAAAGAGCTCGGATCAGCTCTTCAAATCTGTTCCCCGCATGTTTTCTGGCACTGTTGCTTCCAACCAATAAATCCAATCCGGCCCCGATGGATTGCTGTATGGTGTACAAGCTGCTATTGATGTTTTCTTTTTCCTCGGGAGAAATATTCAGATCACCACTCTTAATTTTTTCGAAAGTTCCGTTGAGCGTTTTGAGCTTTTCGTCAAATTCGTTGATATCAAGGGTAAAGAGCTTGAAATTGATTGGTCTGACATATTTTGTCGTGCCTGCGATTTCTGATGTGTAAATCCGATATCCATTTTTTTCACTGTAACCGGATAACACATTCGGAATATAATTTAGAATCTTTCTCGCAATTGCTTCAAACTCTTTGAAATCAGTCTTTTTCTCTTGGAGTGCTTTATCTAATGGCTGCATATAATTCACTGACCGTTTCTGACCGTGATGATAATGATTTTCTTCATCTTTAAAATCAAGTCTAGCTTTACTTTTCCTAAATTCGAAGGTGGATTCATTTGAATACAGCAAATATTGAGTGTGCCAGCAAAGATGAGATTGACCATGGCAAAAATAAGCATCGAGCGGAGCAATGCCTACATCAACCGATTTCGGGATATCCACATTTTCATTGACGGCGAGAAGGTAGGCAGCCTCGCCAATGGCGAAAGTGCGGACTATACCACTACAGCCGGACAGCACGAGGTGGTGGCAAAAATTGATTGGTGCCGAAGCCCCAAAATCTCTGTGGATCTGAGCGAAGATGAGACTAAGACTTTGAGAATAGGCGGTTTCAAATACAGCAATTACATCGTAGCATTGGCGGCCGGATTGCTATTGGTACATTTCCTGCTATCGAGATCCATCGGCTTCCACTACGGACTCTACCCGGCTGTGGCGCTCATGATCATATTTGCCTATTACCTGAGCCTGGGTAGAAGCAGCTATCTCAGCCTGGAGGAAATGTAGCTCGGGTTTCACCATGATGCCATCCGAGGTTTGAGCCAAATGAAAAAAATTGCTGCAAAGCCAATTGCTTTTGGCAATGAGCAATGAGCTCTCCGAGAATGGGCTTACACTTGAGAAAAAAGAGTACTTTTCGACACTATGGAAAACAAACCGAGCAGGGCTAAAGTCCTGAGCTTTCGCGAGCGCTTAAACCGCAGGCTATTTACCAGCAGCGAGATACCCATTGTGGTGTACGCTGCGGTGGTGCTCGCCTTCATGGCTTGCTACTGGTTTGCCCAGCGCAATGAGCTCGCCGCCGATTTCCTCCCGGAAATTTTTGGAGCTGCTTTTACCCTCTTTATCATCGATATATTGCTGGTGCGCAGCAAGCAAAAGCGCTGGAAGGTAGTACGCGATGACATCGATTACCTCATAGCCCGCAATGTAAACCGCCTCCGCGATGGACTTTCGATACGGGCTTTTGGCTTTGTGCCCGACGTGGATGGCTCCAGCGAATTGCACGAGCAGAGAAGGAAATTCCTCAGCGAGCTCGAGTCCCTCAGTGTGGAGGAACTCCCCTCCCGATTTGCAGAGCAAGAGCTCTTCAGCAATGACATTTATGCGTACTTCAACGAAAGGGCCGATGGCTTCTGGGACATCCTCAATATGAAGTATTCGGAATACCTTTCGCCCAAGCTGGTCTCAGAGCTTATCGCGCTTCATGTGGCACTTAAGGATGCTGGCAGCCACATCAGGCAGTACCGCAAGGCCGAGCGCTTTGTGCAAGACAAGGAGTTCTACCAATCCCGCGCACGGCAGGATATGGCAGTGACGCTCAGCGAGGTGATTGGCTTGCTCAATACCCTGTACGAACAAGGTTATTCCGATTCCGCACGCAGCGGCAAGTAGACTTGATAGCCCCGATACCCGCTGCAAGTGACCGCTGGGAGAAGAAATATCGGCCGGGCCATCTCAATTTTTGCAGAAAGGCAAAAGAGCAAAACACTAAAAACAAAACATGAAATTCACCTGCAGGTCACCCTCCCCTGAAGGTATCCATTGCTCTTCGAGGGGTCAAAGCAAGCAGCCCGCAGCGCGGCGTGAAAAATCTTCTACACCTGGCATGCGCAAATTCCACAAATCGGCCATATTTTCAGTACTCAGAGGGGCTTTTATTGAGACTTATGCCAAAATATCGGTCAAAAAGTACAAATCAGTGCCGCGGCAAGGTTTTTGAGGTTTAACTTGCAAGTTTGGGGGATAAAACCCAAAATCCAAGTGGCGAGCTCTCCTGAATAAGAAAAGAATTTCACGAATTATAAACCAAAAAACCCAAAAAAATCATGGCAAAATCAGGCAACAACGGCGGAATCATATTGGCATCAGTACTGGCAGGAGCGCTCATAGGTGGCGCACTCGGTGTACTCTACGCCCCCGACAAGGGTGAAAAAACCCGAAAGAAAATAGCGAAGAACGCCAAAAAGCTTTCCAAGCAGGCGCAGAAAACTGCTGAAGACTTGAAGCATACAGCCGAAGAGCAAATCAGTGAAATCAAGAAGAGCGTACAAGAGACCACGGCCAAGATGACCAATGGCGCGAAGTAATGCGCATTCTCTTCCAATACATTTCAGGGGCACCTCAGCTGTAGAGGTGTCTCTTTTTTTTTAAGAATTTTCCACCATGACGATCAAAGAGCGGATAGAGCAGCTCAGTGAAGAACTGAAAGGCTATGTGGAGCTGCGCGCAGAGCTGCTGCAACTGGAGGCCACAAAGAAGATAGCCGCCCTGCTATCGGGCAGCATCACAGCCATATTGCTTAGCATCATACTGCTTATCAGCATTTTGTTTGCAAGCTTCTGGTCGGCCTTTGTACTCTCCGAGCACTTGGGTCAGCATCTGGGCTTTGCCTGTGTGGCCGGATTTTACCTGCTGCTCTTCGGGCTACTCTACATGGCGAGGAGAAGCCTTCTAAAGGAGCCCTTGAGGGAAATACTGTTGCGCAGCATGCTCGAAAAGGAGCTCAAAAGCGAAGAAGATCCCGATGAATGGCCATTTGAAAAAGGAAGATTGTGAAAAACCCACAGCATACCCGATTGGAAAAACGCATCGCGCAGCTTCAGGCTGAGACCAAAGTCAGGGAGCAGCGCATCGAAGGGCAGGTGCAGCAGCTTGTGAATAGCATCCACCCTGCCAGCCTTGCCCGGGAGTCCATACATGAGCTGGCCGAGGATGAGAAGGTGCAGCTCAGTGCTACCAAAGCCTCCCTAAAGGTGGCCAGCCGATATGTGCTATTCAAAGTCTTGAGGCGCTTTGGCGGGGTGTATGCAGGCATTGGCGCCGCTGTGATTGGCAGCCTTTCCGACACTTACATGCAGCAGCTTGCGCCAAAACTGATCGGCGTGGCTTCCGGGCTTTTCAGCAAAAAGGATAAGGGCGCTGAAGTGGATGATGAACAAAATCTAAGCGGAAAGCCGGCGAAGGGCGCTGAGAAAGAAAGCCAGAACAGGTCTTAAAAACCGAATGCCCATTACTCCTCAACCGACTGAGGAATTTCCACCACAAAGATACCGCGAATCTCTCCGCTGCCGTATCCAAATGCTTTGTCGTCGGGATATCGCTCGCGAAGGCTCTGCCAGGTTTCATCGGCGATGTCCGCTCCCTTTTGTCCATGGCATTTCAGGCACATGTCATTGCTCTCAATGGCAAAATAGGCCCTGTCCAATCCCTTCTCTTCCTGCAGCATGGGCGGCAAATCCTCCCCCTTGCTTTTGGCTGCTTTGAGGGCCTCGATATAGGCCAGCTCCTCGGCATTGGCTGCATTGCCGGGATTGCGGGGACGATCGCTCACCCGGCGTATGCGCGCTCCATAGTGTGTGGACATGCTATCCGTAATAGGCAGGGCTTCGATATGGCAAAAATCGACCGCTCCGGGCACACCATACTCCTGTATGGCTCCCAGCAATCGGCCTCCGAGCGCTTGCTTTGTTCCAAGGGCATAGTCCCTTGCCAGCTCCAGCAGGTCCTTGTCCGCTCCTTCCATTTTTGCGGAAGCAGCTCCACCCCGCGCCATGCCAGCGATGGACTCCAGCCATGCCTTGCTTCCCACATCGTGCGTGTAGAGGTATTGGGCTATGGCCCGCAGATCTTGCTCACTCACTCCCAATTTTGGCATCAGCCCATAGCGCTCCAGGGATTCCTGCATCAACACCGATTCGCGATTCGGATTTTGACTGAAGTCTACCATGGCTTGCACATATGCCTCCCTTTCGGGAAAAGCGGAGCGATACACCTCCCTCAGCTCCCGCATGTGTGGAGCTATGGATGGCCCACCGGCTTCGGAATCCAATTTGTGGCAAGTCGCACACTGCCTTTCCATAAGGCTCAATCCGGGGCCAGCTATTTCCTCAAAATCAGTGGTTGAGCTATGTCCCTTCGACCCTTGCTCAGTTTCTGCACCTTGCTTGCAAGAGCCGAGTAGGAGTACTGCGGGGATGGCTGCAAGTGAAAAAATTTTGCCAAGAGGCAAGCACATATTCCTTCTCATGGGATAAAGATAGGGATCGCATTTTGCCTGGAGAAGAAAGCCATTATACCTGTGAGAGGCCCATGATATGGAGTGATAAAAATCACATTCGATATGCCCGTGACAGCATTTTTTTTCACTGCGCACATTCAGGGTGTAGTGCGCATCGATCTTGCACCCGAATTCAAAAACACAGTAAGATGATCGACTTGGGAAAAAAACTCTTTGAAAGGCAGTATTTCTTTGATGAACTGAAGGTTGAGCAAATCGTTGTCAACCCAAATTTGCAACACTATCCCCAGCTCTTCCTGATTTGTCGGGAGCGGCGGGGTCAAAGGCTTTGCGAATATGCGGTGGGATTGGGCTTCCTGCAGCTCAACACATTGCTGATGCGCCATGTGGACAACGATCGCCGGCTCAATGTGGCTGCAGCCCTATCGGATGCGCTGCTCAGCCCTAAGGCCAGCCGGGCCTTGCACTTGCGAGAATTTATAGGCTCTGCCCTGATGCTGAGGCAAGTCGATGTGAGCACCTGCTTGAGGCGTTTTCAAGGCAGTCCTGAATCGGATGATGAGCCCATTTACTTTTTTGAGATTATCGCTATTGCGGAGGTGCGTCAAAAACGTGCCTGAGACGGCGCTTTTGACTCATACGAAAATGTTGAACAAGGGCTTGACGCCAGGTTCAGCTTTTTCACCCTCCCCTTCTCCATCCGCTTCAGCAAGGGCTCCAGGGCCATGTGCATCAGGGTGTCGAGCACTTCTTGCGGGAATTCATGGGTGATGGGGAGCCTTCCCTATCGGTAGGTAAACCGGCGGGGACGATTTAGCAGTACTTTCGAAATAAACGGTTTAGCTCAAAGACTGTCGGGATCCATTCGATTGGACCACAGCAAAAGTATTGTCACTTTTTCTGTATTAAACCCGGATAGTGCATTAGAAAATCTATTACGTCCTAAAACTGCTTCAAAATAAGGCGTTTCACTCCGTTTTACTCCTTCACCATAGCGATGCTATGCCTCAGTCGTGAAAACGGCTTACTTTATCGCATTTTTAGCCCTCACTACGAAGTTCTAATGCATTATCCGGGTTAAATGTGTAGAAGATTGTAGTATGAGGGGAAATTTGGTATTCGCGGGTATGCAATTTTCGGAGGGACTTTTTCTACTGTTTGGGATAGGTGCTTATGGTTTCAATTCCCTTTTCAAGTTGCTCAAAAAAACGCTCTATCTCCTTGTCCGTCCACTTGGCTTCAAGATGATCAATGATTCTATCCAGCTGCTCGTCTGCAGTATCTGTCCATTCAAGCTCTAAAGCCACTTTTTGTATTTGTCTTTTACTTCAAGATGGGACTTGGTTCTGCCCTCTTTCAGGTCGGCCAAAGACCTTTCCAGCAGCAAGTCGAGCGAGTCACCTGTTGTTTTCTTCTCACTGTAAAGAAGCAAACTCTTAAAGGCGCGGATCAAATCCGGATCTTTGATTTTGGCAACTTCGTTTTGTATCCAAATGATGTCAGCGTCTAAATTCATGGTGCATCCTTTGTATCAAAGTTAGTGAATTCATGGAAACAGTAACTTCATGTGTACTCTATTGTTTTTTCCGCTTCGCAGCATTTACCTGCGGTGAGATCGCTTCGCTATTTGCAATGCTGCGTTACGGACTACGCCCCGCTTCGCAGCATTTGCAATGCTGCGCCACGAACCACGCCCGTTCCCTCACCTCCCCTTCTCCAACCGCTTCAGCAAGGGCTCCAGGGCCATGTGCATCAGGGTATCGAGCACGGCTTGCGGAAACTCCTGTCTGTCCGGTTTACCTCCCGATAGGGAAGGCAGGCAGGCATGGGTGATGGGAGTGCCTTCCCTATCGGGAGGTAAACCGGCGGGGACAAGACATCAGTCCTGTACGCCTCAATTTAAATCGAACAGCTCATTTGGTCCAATTCTCAATTCTCAGTCCCCGAATGGGGTCATAGTGTCTTTCGTTGTTGGTAACGAGAGTAAGGTCATTTACCAATGATATTCCGGCAATTAAAATATCGGAGGCACCAATTGTAATTCCTCTTTTTCGAAGATCAGCATAAACGTTACTCGACAAGTTGGCAGAATCTTGAGATATATGAATGATGGCCTTGTTGCCCACAAATGTTTCAAATTCTTCTATCTGTTTTACAGCATTTTTGGCCTTGAGCCCACCAAGAATTTCATAGTAGGTAATGATGGATAGGTTGATTACTTCAAAAACCCGGAGGTATTCGCGGAATGATTCTACCACTTTGGTATCTCCCTTAAAATAAAAGGAAAGTATATCGGTATCAACCAGAGATTCTGTCACACTTCACCGATTTGTCTGTCTTGTGCCCTGTTTTCATGGAGTTTCTCCGTCATTTCGGAGAAAAACGAATCGTCCATATCCTTCCATGCACCAGCAAGCTTCAAGGTTTCCTCTTTTGATTTGTGCCCCGTTTCAAGTGCGTTAAGCAAGGATTGAATCTCGTGCAGCTGTTTCGCTGAAAGCTGCTGAATTCTCTTGAGAAGCTTATTCCTGAGTTTGTTTTCAGTATTCATACAACCAAATTACAAATTTGACCTGATAAAATAGCTACAATTCATCAAGCCTCAATGATTGAGAAGGGTATGAAAAGTTGAAGAGAGGCGTTTTGAATTGCAAGTGCCACATCACTGCCTCATCTACAGGCAATAATGCCAAGCACCCGCCTCGCCTCATTTACCTGTGGTGAGATCGCTTTGCCATTTGCAATGTTGCGACCCGATTCTTAGCATCTTCATCACCGCCCTGAAGATAGCACTCCCGGCTACATCAGTCACCTTGCGATCCATTCGCATTGCTTCTTGTAAGGTCTTTGCTTTTTGAGCGCAGGTTGGTAAGGAGATGAGGGGGCGGATAAGGTGTTTTGCTTGGGGGCATACTTTTTTCATGTGATTCCGTGTATTTGATTCGATATGAGCACGAAACGAAAAACTTGTTTAAACAATTCTTGAGCTCATCGACATATGTACAATCCTTACCTTGGAGCCTGATATACCTTTTTGCATTGTGAATCATATAAAGACATACTTCCGGCTCTAAGGCCTCCAATCCAATGAATCAAACTGCCATTTTGCTTATCAACAATTATGGTAACATCCATTGCATAAACTCCATTACGCTCTTGCAAACTGTGCAATGGAACCAATGTAAATTCTACCGCATAATTTTCTCTATTGGAGTAAACAGGTGTTGAGAAGATGTCTATCAGAATTGAAGAGTCCGCTGTATTCAAACACATCATTTCGGAAGGAATTTTTATGCTATCGGGCTCATTTGTGCATTCGGCTTTTTCAAAAACTTCATTTCGAGAATTTATATATTTCTGCAATTCATTATGCCATATAGGTTTATCGGCCTTCTCGACCAAATCAATTACACTGACTGAAGAAATATTGTAAGGTTCGCCTAAGTAAGGGTGCTTGTCAGTTAGAAACAATGCATTTATTCTCATATCGCTCATTTTTCGAATTCCGTATTTATAACCTGCTCTTCCGAGTTTTCCCTTAAGCTTTAACTCTGCTATTATTAATGTATCAAGGTCGTGAAAAATATTTCCGATTTCACCATTTTCGTTAATCAGAATATTCAGATGTCTCAGAGCGTTCTGAATGCTTTTGTCACAATATTCTGATTGTTGAGGGGAATGCAATTTATGATCAACACAATTGCTCTGTCCGACACTTATTGCCATCAAGACGAGAACCAAAAGTCTCAAAATCGAGTTGTGCATAGCTAATACTATTTTCTGTTGGGAATAAATATAGGAGGAGTTCTGGAGTTAAAGATATCCCACGGCTGGTTTTGAAAAACGTAATTGTATGCTGACTGATATGTTCCTTTATTCGCGAAATTTATCCAAACTAAATTGCCATCATGAATATCTACTGCACCAATGGATAAAGCACGGCTACCTGGCTTTCCCAAAATTCCGTGAATCTTTAGATGTCCTAACTTATAATTAGGCGCTCTTACATCAAACTGAACATCTTTATAGTGAAAAGTTTTGCTCCAAAATTCACTTCCCATGCCCTGTCGGGACCAACCATCATCGACTGAAATAGTTTTAAGGTTAAAGTGATTACTTACTTCCGATCCTTCTCCACCAAGCTGATTTTTATGCGCTTGTAGAAATCTCAATTTTTGTAAAACATCTCTAAAGCTATTGGGACCTGAAAAATCAACTCGATCCCAAGCAGACGGAGCAACACCGTACTTTCCGCCATTCGCTGCAGCTATGTCTGCGAACAGTTGGTCCTCGTAATAAGTTCGATCCATTTCGGCCAAGAGCTTATCAAGCTGACTCGTCGCTTTTGATTCGGCAATTCCAGATATAGTACCACCAACAACAGCACCAATTGAGGCACTTAGGACCCCCGCTTTCAAGCCTCCCATAAAAACATTATGATTTGTGCCAAAAGTGGAATTATTCAAGGCTGTTCCATAAAACCCACCAACAAAACCTCCGGCCGCACCACCTGCTGCACCTGCGATCGCTCCTCCAGCAAACCCTCCTATGGAAAGAGATGCCGATACTCCTGCGCCAACCGAAGCTCCGACTCCTCCGGAAATACCGCCAATTACCGCGGATCCTAAAGTGTAGGCAAACAAATCCCCGCCTTCCAGTCCAGCTCTTTTACCACCAATGTATCCAACTGTTCCACTTATTGCCGCACCAATTAACACGGCAGCTAAAACAAACTCCCCATCCGGATCCACATACATCACCGGGTTATTTCCCATGGCCAGATAAGGATTCGAAAACTGCTCAGCAGGGTCGGGTGCGAACCACCTGCCCAACTGCGGGTTCCTTCGGCTCCGCTCAGGACAGGCTCCAAACCGGGCGTGGAAGTCGTACCCCGATATGGTCACGCACGTTTGACGGGAGGCATGCG
>SLDS01000170.1 GCA_007125175.1 Flavobacteriales bacterium | reverse complement strand
CCGGTGAGGTCGAAGTAGCGCTTCTCATCGATGATGCCCCTGCAATGATCGCCATTGTCGTGATGCTTTACATGGAGTACGATCTCGGGTGGATAATGTGAGCTGTACTTTCCTTGTGTAATCACTTCAAAATCGTGATCCTCACACCCTCCTGAGTACGACAGATGCAGCACCAAAAAATCATTGATGACATCGGCGAAGGATATATCGAAAGGAGCGGAGCGCGCATTGATCTCGGCTTTGCCCACCAGCTTCACCTCAGGGGCATAGCGTGGTATTTCGGCTATGGACTCACGCATGGATCGGCAGGCGGTGAGTGCTAAAAGTGCGAGCAAAATGCTGATGTATTTGCGAGACATTCGGTGGAGGAATCTTCCCGATGCAAAGATAAGCGCAATTCGCTCTGCAGCAAGCTGCGATTTGCCCGCATGCTGTGAATCCCAAGCATTGGAGAGCTGGAATGAGAAAGGCCCGCATCGCCGGATGGCGATGCGGGCCTTAAAATCCGATAATTGCAGTCTTCCAGAGCTATGCGCCCATTTCGGATGGGGCAGCAAAGGGCCTATTGGAGGCTGAGCTTTTTCTCGAGGTCGTCCAGATATTTTCTGAATTGCTTATCCGTCTCCTGCAGGTTGTTGACCGTGCGGCAGGCGTGAAGCACGGTTGCATGGTCTTTGCCACCGCAGTGCATGCCGATATTGGCAAGGCTGCTTTTGGTCATTTTCTTGGCAAAGTACATGGCAATCTGCCGGGCTTGTACCACTTCGCGCTTCCTCGTTTTTGACTTTAGCAGCTCAATGGGCAGGTCGAAGTAGTCGCATACCACCTTCTGAATGTAATCGATAGAAACCTCTCTTGCAGTGTTTTTTACGAACTTGTCGATCATCTGCTTGGCGAGATCGAGGGTGATGGGCTTCTTGTTGAGCGAAGAGTGGGCGATCAGAGAGATAAGCGCACCTTCAAGCTCGCGGATATTGCTCGTGACGCTATATGCCAGGTACTCGGTCACCTCCTTGGGCAGGTCGATGCCATCGGCATACATTTTCTTCTCCAGGATGGCGATACGGGTTTCCAGACTCGGCGTTTGCAAGTCGGCAGAGAGACCCCACTTGAAGCGGGAGAGCAAGCGCTGCTCCATGCCCTGCATTTCCACGGGGGCTTTGTCGCTCGTGAGTACGATTTGCTTGCCGGTTTGGTGCAAATGATTGAAGATGTGGAAGAACATGTCCTGTGTCTTCTCTTTTCCGGCAAGGAATTGCACATCGTCAATGATGAGCACGTCCATCATCTGATAGAAGTGGCTGAAATCGTTTACATTGTTGTTTTTCACCGCATCTATGAATTGGTGAATGAACTTTTCTGACTCTACGTAAAGCACCGTCTTATTGGGAAATCGATTTTTGATTTCGATTCCGATAGCCTGTGCCAGGTGGGTTTTTCCAAGCCCCACGCCTCCGTATATCAGCAATGGGTTGAAGGCGGTGCCTCCGGGGTTTTTTGCTACTGCAAATCCGGCGGAACGCGCAAGGCGATTGCAATCCCCCTCGACGAGGTTGTCGAAGGAATAGTTTGGCTTGAGATTGGAATCGACATTGATTTTGCGCAGTCCGGGGATGACAAAAGGATTCTTGATTTGCTTGGTACCGCCGATGTCGAGCGGTGCAGCTACGGGCGGGTTTTTGATCGCCCGCTTGTTGGATGTAGGAATCTTTACCGTGTAAGGGCTGGAGCCATTGTAGCTGTTTTCCATCACAATGCTGTACTCCAGTCGGCCGTCTTCGCCGAGTTCCTTGCGGATGATTTTTTTCAGCAGGTGGATGTAATGCTCTTCCAGCCACTCGTAGAAAAATTGTGATGGAACCTGAATGGTGAGGACTTGCTTGTCGAGCTTGATGGGTTTGATGGGCTCGAACCAAGTCTTGTAGCCTTGGAGGCTGACATTATCCTTGATTAGGTCAAGACAATTATCCCACACTTTTTCGTGTTTGCTCATTGTTTAATAATGTGACTTAGGTTAATGAATTGTTAATTCCGCACCTGCAAACTACCCATGAACGTTCACCTGATGCCGGGACAAATATTTGGAGAAAAAAGTGAAAAAAAAAGCCCCGGGCCCCTTGTCAGAAATAAAAGTTTTACAGGAACAGTTTTTTTTGGAATCCAGCGCCAACAGGCGATTTTGGCACAATTTTTTTCGTAAATGCTCCCGTCGCCTTCACGGTAAATTTAATACCCAATAATTGGCCTTTGGTCGCCTTTTCTCTGCCTTTCCTTTGCCAAAAATTCTCCTTTTGCAGGGTATGCAATCCGACTTTGCTAAGGTCTGCTTAAACTTGAGATCATTTTATTTTTATTTTGCGCTCCGATCGAGATAGTCATTAATGCATTCTTTTTTCTGACTGGTTTTTTTTCCGACAGAAATTAGCCCTTTTTCTCTCTCTTGGCTTGAGTATTCCTTACGTTCAGCACGCTCTTTAGCTTTAATTTGCATTTTTGCAATACCAAAGACCACTAAGAGAGATGATAGAGCACGAGAGCAGCTTCAGGGTACGCTATGCCGAGACAGACCGCATGGGATACTTGTACTATGGCAATTATGCGGCCTATTTTGAAGTGGGCCGCGTTGAGCTTCTGCGCAGCCTTGGCCTGTCGTACCGGGAGCTGGAGGACAGGGGGGTGATATTGCCCGTACGCGATTTTGAAGTGCGCTACAGGCGTCCGGCGCTCTATGATGAGGCTTTGCGGCTGCTCACCCGTCTGGATGAGGTAGGCCCCTTGCGGCTGGTATTCAGCTATGAACTTCGCAGGGCTGATGATTCGACCCTGCTCACTACAGCCCGCTGCACGCTGATCAGTGTTGATCGGGAGAGCGGACGCCCTAAGGCCCTGCCCGATGATGTGAGCAAGATACTGGGCGCCACATGATCTTGTATTCCCTTGCAGCTTTCCTGGATGGCTGTGATGTAGCCCCAAGGAGATGCTGCAATCGATCATCTCGGTACGGGGCTTTGCCTTTTCATCTATCTTTGCCGCCATGCTCATAGCTGTGCTGCTCGGATTTGTCGCTGCGCTCCTGCTGCCGCCAGTGTTCAGGAAGCTTCCCCGGATCAGGCCCTTTCTCTGGTGTGCTGTGCCCCTGGGGCTTCTCCTTTACTTCGTGAGCTTGCTCGGTAGTGTGGCCCGTGGTAGCATTGAGAGCTTCAGCTACACCTGGGTGCCTTCACTCGGTGTCAATCTCAGCTTCTCGGCCGATGGTCTGGCACTGTTTTTTGCGGTGATGATCACAGCCATTGGTAGCCTTGTGTTTATCTACACGGCTTCCTACATGAAGGGGCATCCTCACATCGATCGGTTCTACGCCTTTTTGTCCATATTCATGGCCTCCATGCTGGGTCTTGTGCTCGCAGATGGCCTCTTGCTCATGTTTGTTTTTTGGGAGCTTACGAGTATCAGTTCCTTCTTTCTCATCGGTTTTAACAATGAGGAGGCCGCCTCCCGCAAGTCTGCCCTCACGGCCCTTGCCATCACGGGTGCAGGCGGAATGGGGCTGCTGGCTGCGGCCGTGCTCGTGGTTCAGCTTGTGGGAGGAGACAGCATCGCATTGCTGGTCGAGCAGTCCGGCTTTATCGCAGAGAGCCCTCTGTATCCCTTGCTTTTGGCCTTCATATTGCTGGCGGCATTCACCAAGTCGGCACAGTTTCCCTTCCACTTCTGGCTGCCTGGTGCCATGAAGGCGCCTACGCCTGTGAGCACCTACCTCCACTCCGCGACCATGGTCAAGGCCGGCATCTTTCTACTGTTGCGCCTCGAGCCTGTTCTCGGCAGCACTGAGCTATGGAGCGATCTTTTGATGGGATTTGGAGGGCTCACCATGCTCATGGCAGCTGTGCTATCCCTCTTCAAGACTGATATGAAGGCCATTTTGGCCTATACCACCATCTCGGCTTTGGGCATACTGACCTTCCTGATCGG
>SLDS01000047.1 GCA_007125175.1 Flavobacteriales bacterium | reverse complement strand
CGCATCAGGAGTTCATCGTCTTGCTCATCCAGCTTTTTACGAAAGTGCATGGAATGGCTCTGAATGATGGCTCCATCTACCACTTTGAGGTAATTCACCATGCCCGTATGGAGGTCGGAGGCCACCGCGAGCACGTCCACATTGCCCATGGCCGGATTCACAATGGTGCTCTTGCTGCGGTAATTCTGCAAGATTTCCAGTTTTTCCTTGATAAACTGGGCTTTTTCGAATTCCATCTTTTCGGCGTGCTGCTCCATGCGTTCGCTCAGCACCCGCAGCACGCTGGAGATATTGCCCTTGATGATGGCGCGGATATCATCCACCTGCGCATCGTAATCCTCCCTGCTCTGCAAGCCCTCGCAGGGCCCGAGGCAGTTTGAGATGTGGTACTCCAGGCACACCTTGAACTTGCCCTTCTCGATATTGGACTTGCTCAGGTCGTACTTGCAGGTGCGTATTTTGTACAAGCGGCGTATGAGCCGGAGCAGGGTGTTCATGGTTTTCACCGAAGCATAGGGGCCGTAGTATTCCGATCCATCCTTGATCTTGGTGCGGGTGGAAAACACGCGGGGAAAGGGCTCATTCTTGATGCACAGCCAGGGATAAGTCTTATCATCCTTGAGCATCACATTGTAGCGGGGCTGCAACTTTTTGATCAGGTTGTTTTCCAGCAGGAGGGCATCGAGCTCATTGGCCACCACGATGAAGTCCACATCGGCGATCTTGCGCACCATCACTCGGGTGCGCCCGCTGTGCCCACCATCTTTTGAAAAGTAGGAGCCCACCCTGCTCCGCAAGCTTTTGGCCTTGCCCACATAAATCACATCGCCCCCTTCATTTTTAAACTGATACACCCCGGGCGAGCTGGGCAATAGCTTTATTTTCTCCTGTAGTTCCAATGTGATGCGGCGCTCTTCAATCCAGCCCAAAGGTACACAAGAGCCTTCACTCTCGCCTTCCCGTCGCATTGAGCACGGTGAGCAGTGGCATCTGCATTTTTTCTAAGTTTGCACCAAAAGAGGTACTGTGATCAAAGACATCGATCGACCTAAAGTTGAAGACATAGCTCTGGCCGCTGTCCCCGAAGTGGGCGAAGGGCAAGAAGAGGCATGGTACATCTACCTGATGAACCTCAAGGAGGAAAAAATCAGCAATGTGCTTATCTCATCTCGGGGATATGGCAAGCTCAAAGATGAAGAGGTGAAGACCTCTGAGCTCCGGCACTTTTTGGAGGAGCTGCCCGGCAATAGCTTTGTGAAAATCGAGCCCATCATGGAAGAACTCTTCGCCCTCAACAACCAATATTGGGTAAGTTTTTACCTGCAGGACAAGCTCTACGACAAGAAATACGTTTTCCTTCCGGAAACCATCCAAAAGTCGAATCTCACCGAAATTCCCCTTATGGGGCAGAAGGGAGTGCTCATCGTGTGAGCCCGGCGCATAAACTGCATCGACATGCCTTACCTGGACCTCATCTTAGTCTTGCCCCTGCTGTGGGGGATGCTGCGCGGCTTCCGGCGGGGCTTTATCATTGAGGTGTGTACCCTCATGGCCTTGGTGCTGGGAGTGTATGGCGCTGCCACCTTTGGCGACATGGGAGCACGCTACATGGTAGATAGCTTTCGCACCGACGAGCAGCTCAGCATGGTGCTCTCCTTTTCCCTGCTCTTCATTGGCATTGTGATAGGCGTGTTCATTTTCGGAAAGGTGCTGGAGGGCATTGTCAAGCTCGTAGCGCTTGGCTTGATCAATAAGCTCTTTGGGATGCTCTTTGGCCTCGGCAAATTTTTGCTCATCACAAGTGCATTGCTCTTTATCTGGAGGGGATTCCCTCCTACTGACAGACTTATCCCCACTTCATGGAAGTCGGATTCATACCTCTACGAGCCCTTGAGCAGCCTGGCTCCCAAACTCTACCCGGTGCTGGAAGGCAGCCGCTGGAATGAGGAGTTGGAGCGCCAACTGGAAGACATCAAGGAAAAATTGGAACAGACCCCGATCTCACGGAGCAATCCCTGAGGCAAAGGATGAGCCCCTAAGCCGTATCAGCCTTCGCGGATGGCTGCGATACCGGGCAGCTCCTTGCCTTCCAGGTATTCGAGCATTGCTCCACCGCCTGTGGACACATAGCTTACCCGCTCAGCCAAGCCATACTTATTGACAGCTGCCACCGAATCGCCACCTCCCACAAGGGTGAAGGATCCGGCCTCCGTGGCCACTACCAGGGCTTTGGCGATGCTTATGGTGCCTTGGGCAAAACTGTCCATTTCAAAAACCCCCATGGGGCCGTTCCACAGGATGATCTTGCTGCTGCCGATTACTTCTTCAAATCGCTTCACCGTCTCCGGGCCGATATCCAGTCCCATCCAGCCATCGGGTATGGTATCGGTCGGGCACACATCCGTGCTGGCATCGTTTCTGAATTCATCTGCAATTCGGGTATCTTCCGGCAGGTATACGCTTACATTTTGGGCCTCGGCCTGCTTGAGCAGCTCGGCAGCCGTTTCCAGATATTCATCCTCCACGAGGCTATTTCCTATCTTGCCACCACCCGCTTTTACGAAAGTGTAGGCCATCCCTCCGCCAATGATCAATCGATCTACCTTGGGCAAGAGGCTCTCCAGAATGGTGATTTTGCTGCTCACCTTGGCCCCGCCTATGATGGCCAGTACGGGCTTCTCATCGCTGTTGAGCACCTTGTCGATGCTCTCGATCTCGCCGGCCACAAGATGGCCAAACATCTTATCCTTGGGAAAAAAGCGAGCGACAATGGTCGTTGAAGCGTGGGCCCTGTGCGCCGTACCAAAGGCGTCGTTCACATAGCAATCACCATGCTCGGCCAGCCTTCCGGCAAAAAATTCATCGCCAGCCTCCTCTTCTTTGTGAAAGCGCAGATTTTCCAGCAGGAGCACCTCTCCGGCTTTCAATCCGGAAGAGAGCTTATTGGCTTCCTCACCGATACAGTTTTCGGCAAACTTCACCTCCTTGCCGAGCAGCTTTTCCAATGCCGGCTTTACATGGCGGAGGGAAAACTTAGCCTCCGGTCCGGACTTGGGCCTGCCAAGATGCGACATCAGTACCACGCTGCCCCCTTTTTCCAGAATGAGCTGTACAGTGGGCATTGCCGCCTTGATGCGGGTTTCATCGCTTACTTCCATGCGCTCATTGAGCGGCACGTTGAAGTCCACGCGTATCAGAGCGCGCTTATTGCTAAAATCGTATTGGTCAATTGTTGTCATTGCTTCTCGCTTTGTGCTGTGGCAAAATTAGCAGAAAATACCGGGCCCGATATTCTTGTGATCGGCAAATGGCCCCATAGCCGCCCCCGGCGCTTTGCCTTGGGAGTCGAAAAGAGGCGAGCATAGGGCTACCGGCGCCGCCATCAATTTTGCTACTTTTGTGCAATTAGATCGCAGGTGTGAAATTTGCTCAAGTAGTAGGTCAAAAGGCCCTGAAAAGCCAGCTCACGCGGGCTGTTGCCGATGGGCATATAGGGCACGCTCTCATGTTTTCGGGTGTGGAGGGCAGTGGTGCCCTGCCCATGGCGCTCGCCTTTGCCGCTTATGTGCTCTGCGAGAATCCCGCTGAAGATCGCTGCGGCACTTGCCCAGCCTGCAAGCAAGTCGATCATCTGGCCCACCCCGATCTGCACCTGAGTTTTCCCTATCCCCGTAAGCTGCAAACGGCCGATAGGCTTCACGCCGAATTTGTAGAAGCGGTAAGCAGCAATCCCTACTTGAGCCTGCAGGAATGGCAGCAAAAAATCGGGGAGGACAAACTTCCCGGGATTTTCATCGATGAGGCACATCGCATTCAAAAATGCCTCTCGCTCAAATCCTTTTCGGGAGGGCATAAGATTATCCTCATCTGGATGGCCGAGAATATGAATCGGGAAACGGCCAATAACCTGCTCAAAACCCTCGAGGAGCCCACCCCCCGCACCTTGATCATATTGGTGGTGGAGCAGCCGGACAAACTCCTGCCCACGGTGCTATCCAGGGTGCAGCGGGTGCACTGTCCGCCCCTGAGCGATGAAGAAGTGGCCGAGGGCCTCGCAAGGGGCAATAATGTTAGCTCAGCACAGGCTGCCGACTTGGCAAAAATGGCGGGAGGAAGCTTTCAGAAGGCCCTCGCCATACTGAGTGAAAATGAGATTCGCAAAGAGTACTTTGGGCTTTTTAGCAACTGGATGCGGCACACCTACAAGCCCGATTTTGGGCAGATCTTCAAGCTTGGAGACGCCTTTCAGGGATTGCGCAGGGATGGGCAGATGCGCTTTCTCGAATTCGCCCTCGATTTTGTACACAAGTGCATGCGGCTCGAGCACCTCGGACAATCTTACTTTGATGCCGAGAGCCGACAGTTTGCAGAGCGCTTCGCGCCTTTCCTCGCCGCGGGTGACCTCAGCCAATTGCACGACAGCATGAGCGAAGCCCACTACCACATTGAGCGAAATGCCAATGCGCACTTGCTCTTCACCTCACTTAGTTTGAAATTAATGCGTTACTTTTCGGCTGTGAAAAAACAGTCGAAAGCCGCAGCAGAAAAATAAGGCATCAGAATGGGATGTGAATCGTGTTCGAATGGAAAAAATGGGATCCCCCGCGGATGCAGGAGCAATGGCACCTGTGCCAGTGGAGGATGCGATAAGCTCGCTGTGTACGACTGGCTGGGCAATATGGAGCTCCCGGGGCTCATGAAGGCCTTTGATCAGGCCGAGGTGCGCTTCAAGGGAACCCACAAGGATTTCTACCGCATTGGCAATGACCTTCAGCTATCCATCGGTGATGCTGTGGTGGTAGAAGCCACAATCGGCTACGACATTGGCATCATTTCGGCCACAGGCGAGCTGGCCAGAATGCAGTTCGACCGCAAGAAAGGCAATAGCCGAAATGCGCGCGAGGTGCGCAAAATACTTCGAAAAGCCAATAGCGATGAACTCGGCAAGTGGAGAGAGGCCCGAAGCAAAGAGAATGAAACCATGCACAGGGCGAGGGAGATAGCCTCAACACTCTCGCTTGACATGAAAATCAGCGATGTGGAGTATCAGGCCGATGCCTCCAAAGCCACCTTCTACTATACCGCCGAGGGCCGCATCGATTTTAGGGAGCTCATCCGCAAATTGGCGGAAGCCTTCCGGATACGCATTGAAATGCGCCAAATAGGTGCCCGTCAGGAGGCCGGTCGCATCGGAGGCATTGGATCCTGTGGCAGGGAATTGTGCTGCAGCACCTGGCTCACCGACTTCCGCAGCGTGTCTACGAGTGCCGCCCGATACCAGCAACTCGCGCTCAATACCCAAAAGCTCGCAGGGCAATGCGGCAAGCTCAAGTGCTGCCTCAACTACGAGCTCGATGCCTACCTCGATGCCCTGAAGCATTTCCCTAAAAACCACAACAAGATAAAAACCAAGAAAGGGAATGCCTTCCTGCTGAAGACCGACATCTTTAAAGGCCTGCTTTGGTACATGTATCAGGACGATACCACCGGAAGCCCCATTCCGCTCAGCTGCGAGAGGGTCACAGAAATCATTGCCATGAACCAGGAGGGTAAATTTCCCGAAGACCTCAAGGACTACTCAGAAGTGGTTGTGGTAGAAGATGTAGCATTTACCAACGTGGTGGGGCAGGACAGCCTCACCCGATTTGACAAGAAGAAGGGCGGTGGGCGTTCCCGCAAAAAAGGTGCTCGCAATAAGCCGAGGGCAGCCAAGAGCCAGACCGGTGAAAGCGGCAGCAAGCGGGCACAAGCCTCGGATAAGAAGGGGCCCAAAGGAAAGTCATCCGCCTCCAGACGCAGAAAGAACCGTCCGGGCGGAAGGGGCAAAAAAGGTGGTCAAAGCCCGAAAAAACAATGAGCAAGGCCCTACGCATATCTCTTTTGCTCTGCGCCACAACCCTGCTCATGGCTGCCTGTGGTGATGAGCATGTAGTCTTCGAGCAAAATGTGGAAATCCCGACGGCGCGATGGCCCATGAACGAGCGCGCTGTACTTACTTTTGACGTAAGTGACACAGTGAGCCAGCACAACTTCATGATCAATGTGCGCAATACAGAAAGCTATCCCTACCGCAATTTGTACGTCTTTCTAAAGACTACTTTCCCCAATGGAAAGAGCTCACGCGACACCATTGGCATGTATCTGGCCGATGCTAGTGGCAGATGGCTGGGCAGCGGGAGCGGCTTCTTACACAGCGGGCGCTATCCCAGCAACCGGGTCTTATATGCCTATAACAAACGATTTCCCCTGAAGGGCACATACACCTTTGAGATCGAGCAAGCCATGAGGGTGGACACCCTTGAAGGCATACGAAATATTGGTTTGCGCATAGAGCGCATATCCAGCCACCGCTAGACTAAAAAGTGCCAAAAGGGCAAGGAATGAGAACATACAGCGTTAGTGCATGAGCAAAAATGAGCTAAAAATGAGCGAATCGGCAAAAGCAAAAAAAGGACAACCCGCCCGCAGGTGGATGGTCATGCTCTGGCTGCTGTGCCTATCCCCGCTTCTGATGCTGGCACTCTTGCTCTTCATGGCCAGCAGGAGCGACCTTCCCGACACAGAAGCCCTCGCCAATCCACGAACCAATCTCGCCACCGAAGTGCTTTCGGCCGATGGGGAGATACTGGGCCGCTTCTACCTCGAGAACCGCACCAATGCCTCTTACGAGGAGTTGTCGCCCTACTTGATTCAGGCATTGATCGCTACCGAAGATGAGCGCTTTTTTGATCATGCCGGAGTAGACCTGAGGGGCACCATGCGCGCTGCCGTATATTTCGGCCGCCGGGGTGGAGCCAGTACCATCACCCAACAGCTCTCCAAGATGCTTTTCACCGAGAAGCCCGGAAATGGCCTTCAGCGCATTTTCCAAAAATTTCAGGAATGGATCATCGCCGTGCAATTGGAGAGGCGCTACACCAAAGAGGAAATCATCACCCTCTACCTGAACAAATTTGACTGGATCAACAATGCCATGGGCATCAAATCGGCCAGCCAGGTATACTTCAACTCGCAACCCGACTCCCTGCGCATAGAAGAAGCGGCCTTGCTCATTGGCATGGCCAAAGGTCCTGATCTGTACAACCCGGTAAGGCGGCCCGAGCGCGCCCGCGACAGGCGCAATGTGGTGCTTTCGCAAATGAAGCGAAATGGCTACATAGAGAAGCAGGACTACGACTCCCTCGTGGCGCTGCCCTTGGAATTGCGCTTCAAGCGTGTGGATCACAGAGAAGGCCTAGCCCCATACTTTCGCGAGGTGCTGCGATCGGAGCTCAAAGCCCTCTTCTCCGCCCGTGATGAAGATGGCAATTACATCATCAGCAAGAGCAATGGCGAAGCCTACAACATCCACAAGGACGGGCTGCGGGTATTCACTACCATAGATTCCCGACTACAGGGCTATGCCGAAGATGCCCTCAGGCAGCATCTGGGCGGTGAGCTTCAGGATCAATTCTTTGCTGATGTGGCCCGATACAACAATCCTCCTTTTTCCAACAACCTGAGCAAGCAAGAAATTGAGGGCATCAAGAATACCGCCATGCGCCGCACGCAGCGCTACCGCATTATGATGGGCAAAGAGTGTCCGAATTGTGGCCGCAGGGTGAAACTCGAACGCCAAAAGGATGAAGATGGGCATGACATCTTTGCCTGCCTATCTGAAGACTGCCTCGAGCAGTGGGACTATAGCGAGCCCGATAGCGTGGTATGGAAATTTCGCAATGAAAAGGTGCCAATGAAGGTCTTCACCTGGCAAGGTGAGCGAGACACCATGCTCACCCCCATGGATAGTATACTCTACTACAAGAGCATCTTGCGGGCCGGGCTGGTGAGCATCGACCCCTCCAATGGATTTGTAAAGGCTTGGGTGGGAGGCAATGACTACAACTACTTCAAGTACGACCACGTAAAGCAGGGCAAGCGACAGGTGGGCTCCACCTTCAAGCCTTTCGTATATGCCACAGCCATACGAGAGGGCTATTCGCCCTGCTACGAGGTGCCCAAAGTGCCGACAACCTTTCGCAAAGGAACCTTTGAATTGCTGGAAGACTACACCCCACACGATCCCGACAGGGATTATGGCTATATGGTGTCCCTGAAATGGGGCCTCGCAAATTCGGTAAACACGGTGACGGCTTGGGTGATGAAGCAATTTGGACCGGAAGCTGTCATCAAGCTCGCAAGGGATCTTGGCATTGAGAGCGAAATGGAGCCTGTGGTGTCGCAGTGCTTTGGTGTGGCCGACCTCAGCCTGCTCGAGATTACCTCGGCCAATGCCACCTTTGCCAATATGGGGGTGCACATCAAACCCATATACGTGACGCGCATCGAAGACAAAAACGGCAACCCCATATATCAGGTACAGCCCGAGACCAGTGAGGCCATGGACGAGCGCACCGCCTACACCATGCTGAGTCTCATGGAGGGAACCATCGATGGGGTTTACAATCCACATACGGGCAAAAAAACGGGTACCGCAATGCGGCTCAAAATGGATTTGCCAAACCGGGCCTATGATGGCTTTGACCGTGAGATGAAAATTGCAGGAAAGACCGGAACCACCCAAAACCAATCGGACGGATGGTTCATTGGTCTCACTCCCGATCTGGTCACCGGCGTGTGGGTGGGTGCCGAAGATCGCTCTGTACACTTCCGGAGCCTCAGCCTCGGCATGGGTACCAATATGGCCCTACCCATCTGGGGATACTACATGAAGGCAGCACTCGCCGATCCCACTCTCGACCTGCGCAGGGGAGAATTCACCAAACCTGAAAACCTTCAAATCGAATTGGACTGCGATGCTTACTCGCGCTCACAGAATATCTTTAACCAACAGGATGATATCTCCTGGTAAACCGAAGCACCCCCATGAATAAAACCGTAGAAAGTGCTGCCGCTGCCATCGAAGGCATTCAATCCGGAATGACCCTTATGCTGGGAGGTTTCGGCTTGTGTGGCATCCCGGAAAACTGCATTCGGGCCCTCACCGAGACCCAAATTACCGACCTCACCTGCATCTCCAACAATGCCGGCGTAGACGATTTCGGCCTGGGTCTGCTCCTGCAAAAAAAGCAAATCAAGAAAATGATATCATCTTACGTGGGGGAGAACAAGGAGTTTGAGCGGCAAATGCTGAGTGGGGAGCTCGAGGTAGAGCTCATACCCCAGGGCACCCTCGCCGAAAGATGCCGGGCCACCGGAGCCGGGATACCAGCCTTTTTCACACCGGCGGGCTATGGCACCGAAGTAGCTGAAGGCAAGGAGGTGCGGGAATTTGATGGCAAGATGTACATCATGGAGCGGGCCTTCAAAGCCGACTACGCCATTGTGAAAGCCTGGAAAGGCGACACCGAGGGCAACCTGATCTACAAGGCCACCGCGCGCAATTTCAACCCCTTGATGGCCACTGCCGGGCGAATCACAATCGCAGAAGTAGAAGAACTTGTGCCCGCAGGCGAGCTCGACCCCAATGCCATTCACACCCCCGGCATCTTCGTGCAGCGGATATTGAAAGGGGAAAAATTCGAAAAGCGCATCGAGCAGCGCACTGTACGCCCTCGCAACTAAGCGACCAAGACAGCAGCGCACGGATGAGCCAACAAAGCCTTGCACGGATTGCCCTGCTCATAGCAGGATTGCTATGGGTATATCTCTTTGTACGGGCCTTCACAGTGCCTCCATCCCACGATGAGGCGGTGACCTACCTGCTCTATGTACAGGGTGGAAACTTCCTGCCACATGTGATGATCTGGGATGCCAACAACCACCTGCTCAATTCCGCACTGAGCTACTTACTTACCCGCTTTATGGGCTTTGACATGTGGGTACTTCGGCTGCCAAACCTCCTCCTCTTCCCCCTGTATGCCCTCATGAGCTGGAAGCTTAGCCGACTCATTGACTGCAAATTGACGTCCTTCACCTGCTTCATCGCTTTGCTCACCCCTACCCTTTTACTCGAGTTTTTTGCACAAACGAGGGGTTACGGGCTCAGCATGGCCTTCTTTCTGCCAGCCATCTATTGCCTTATCCAATTTTGCCGCAAGGGAAGCACAGGCATGCTCATCGGCACCTGCGTGGCCATGGCCCTCACCCTTTCGGCAAATATGTCTGTGATGACGGTCTATATGCTCGTGCTGGGAATGCTGGGCTGGGAGCTTCTGCAAAGGGCCTGCATGGCCCGTGTACAGCACAGCCCAAACTACCAACATATGCAGTGGCTTCACCTACTGCTTTGGGGGCTGCTGCCCTTTGCAGCTGCCACAGCCTTTGCCTTTGCGATGAAGAGCGGAGGCCTCTTGTACTACGGCGAAAAAGACGGCTTCATCACGGTGACAGTGCGCACATTGAGCAGGTACGTACTCTTCGATGAGCGAGAGGGATTGCTACTCTTTCTAGCAAGCGCGGGTGGAGCATCAGCCCTGCTCCTCACAGCCTCAGGGTTCGCGCGCGGCAAGCGCGATGCAGGCTTTGTAGTAGGCAGCCTGCTCCTGGGCTCAGCGATCGGGGCAATTGCCCTCTGCCACCTGCTCGATGTCAACTTTCCCGAAGACCGCACGGGCCTCTTCTTCGTGCCGCTTTTTGTGCTCAGCTTTGCCTTTGCCCTCGATTTTTTGCGGAAGCATGTGCCCTACAGCCAATACCTCTCCCTGATGCTTCTCGCCATTCCGGTACAGACGGCGATGCATGCCAATCTAGGCTACACAGCCCTATGGCGGGAGCTGCACCTGCATCACAGCCTCTACGAGCGCATGACCGAGGATGCCTCAGCACAGCTGCACCCGGCCGACAATAGCCTCGAGGGCTACAGACTCCTGGCCTCATCATGGGGATACCACCGCCTGCGCGCCGAGCAAAAATTGCCTCCACTCACCCCGAGAAGGAACGGTGCCGGAAGGTCGGATTACGCCATTTGCTACAGCGGCGACTGCGAGCGCTACTCCACCCGCTACGACACCCTGGCAAGCGATCCCCGAAACGATGTGCACTTGCTGAAGCGAAAAGAAATACACCGGCCCGCAGAGATAGCAATCCCCGCAGACGGGGTAAATTACACCGGATCTGACCACTACATCAACATGTGGGAGAGCCGCGATGCAGCCATGCTCGACACCCTAGACGCTGTGTACATCAAGGCCAGCATCTCAACAAGCGTGAAGCACCTGCCCATGGATTTCATCATCTCGGCCGATGATGTGGATGGCAATCACCATTACTACGACATGCTGCCCATCAATTGGGTATACTCCGAGTGGGATGGCCGGGAATTTGAAGCATTCAGATACCTCGACTTGCCCCCAAACACGGGCAGAATCATCGTTTACTTCTGGAACCTGAGAGATATGCCATGCTCGGTGGAGCTTGAGGAGTTTCGTGCTTTTTCCAGCGCCGCATCTGAGTGATGGCCCTCCGGAGCTCCTTGCGCAGCCGCTGCACTTAGCCTATGGTACATCCATCCCTACTTGCCGCCGATGGTGTAATGCAGGGTCTATTTGCTGATTGGACTTGCTATCTTTGAAATCGAAGGCATATAAGTCCTTCACATGCCATGAATCACGCTACCATGAAGGCTGCCATACGCCCCCATTACGGCCCGGCAGAAATGCTTGAAGTGAAGGAAGTGCCCCGAGCGGAGCCCAAGGCTGGTGAATTGCTCATACGCGTGGAGGCCTGTACGGTAAACCGCACTGACTGTGGCAACCTCACCGGCTTTCCATTTGTAGTGCGTTTTTTCACCGGGTTCCCCCGGCCCCGGCATCCATCTACTGGCAGCGACTTTGCTGGTATTGTGGTGAAAACAGGTGCTTCAGTAAGCCGATTCAAGGAGGGAGATACCATTTGGGGCTTTCACGACCATGGCATAGGCAGCCATGCACAGTTCATCTGTTTGCCCGAAAATGCTCCAATGGCCCGCATTCCCGATGGCTTCACTTTTGCGGAAGCAGCCGCGTGCGGCGAAGGGGCGCATTATGCCTTCAACTTCATCAACAAACTGGACCTGAAAGAAGGAGAAAACGTGCTGCTTAATGGCACCACGGGAGCAATTGGCTCTGCCGGCCTGCAACTGCTGAAGCACAAAGGCCTCCTCATCACAGCCGTATGCGACACCGACAATGTGGACAAGATTCGCGCGCTCGGAGCCGATCGCATCATCGACTACCGCAAGGAAGATTTCAGGAATGACAAAGGACGCTATCGCTTCATCTTCGACGCTGTAGGCAAGAGCACCTTCTTTCAATGCAAGCACCTGCTGGAGCCCGGCGGCGTATACATTTCATCTGAACTCGGCCCCTATGGACAAAACCTATACCTCTCTCTGCTCACTGCCTTTGGCAAGGGCAAGAAAGTGAAGTTTCCCCTTCCGGTAAATATTCAGCGAAGCCTCGATCACGTGCTGAGCCTGATGAAGACAAAAGCCTTTAGGCCCCTGATCGACAGAAGTATGCACTTGGAGGATATTCAGGATGCCTATCGCTACGTGGCCTCCGGCAAGAAAATTGGAAATGTGATCATTGAGCCTTTCGCAGGCAGGGATTCCGGACATGAGCAAGTTGAAAACATGAAAGAGGCCACTGCCAATGCTTGAAGGCGCTACTGCCCATTGATTTCAATCAATCGCTGCGGACATCCTCATGGAGAGTCGAGTCCATGCAGGGTGCTTGGTTTTTTCGCTTTTGCAAACGAAGTTGTACTTTCACGGCTCGCTTACGCATCATCTACTAAAGCCCTCAGGAATGGCCCTTGATAAAGAAGGCATTGCCAAGCGCATTGCACAGGAACTCAAAGACGGTTACTATGTGAATCTGGGAATCGGCATTCCCACCCTTGTCGCCAACCACGTTCCGGAAGGAATTTCGGTGGAATTTCAATCGGAAAACGGAGTGCTGGGAATGGGCCCATTTCCCTACGAGGGAGAAGAAGATGCCGACCTCATCAATGCGGGCAAGCAAACCATCACCACCAAAGTCGGTGCAAGTTTCTTCGATTCGGCGATGAGTTTTACCATGATACGCGGGCAGCACGTGCAGCTCACGGTACTGGGAGCCATGGAGGTATCTGAACAAGGCGACATCGCCAATTGGAAAATTCCCGGCTACATGGTCAAAGGCATGGGTGGCGCAATGGATTTGGTGGCCTCGGCCGAAAACATCATCGTGGCCATGACCCACACCAATAAAAAAGGGGAGAGCAAGCTGCTGCCAAATTGCAGTTTACCCCTCACCGGAGTAGCTTGTGTAAAGCGCATCGTAACGGATCTGGCTGTACTCGATATCGACCCCGAGGGCGGATTTATATTGAGGGAATTGGCGCCGGGGGTGAGCATTGAGGAAGTGAAAAGCAAGACCGCCGGGAAGTTGATAATCCCTGAGCACGTGGTGGAAGTGAAGGTGTAAGTAGGGCGGGCTTACAATGCTTTGCGAAAGCCAAAAATTCACCTCCATCTTCTGACACCAATCCCTGTGCTGCTGCGAACCTGGCGGGCGAGAATCCTTATCCACATCCACGGGATCCACCAAAAACAAAAGCTGCCTCGCGGTAATCGAAGCGGCTTTTGAAGCTCCCCCTATCCTATCAGGCTCGAACCATCCCGCACGTGCGGGGCTGATTACAGTCAGATGCCGGGAATTCGGTGCAGCTGAGCCAAAGCCCCATCTGGGACGAAATTTTCTTGTATGAGCTTTTCAATCAGCCGCCTGCTCTTCTGTCTCTTGATGAATCTTTCTATCCGCAAAGCATCGCTTTTGTTCCCTTCTACCCGGAATAGCGCTGCCATTTTCCAGGGGCCAAATTTTCCTGTGAAGGTGGACGAATCATTGTTGTTGTGCTGATCAAGCCGTTTCCATGGTTGTGGACTGTAGCCCACGTAAAACTTGTCACATGATGCGGAATACAGAATATAAATGTGATGCTTCTTCGCACTGTCCATTTTCGGATTGACATTGAGTTAAGCATTGACAAGGTACAACGAGACACCAAAAACAAAAGCCGCCTCGCGGTAATCGAAGCGGCTTTTGAAGCTCCCCCTCTTGGGCTCGAACCATCCCGCACGTGCGGGGCTGATTACAGTCAGATGCCGGGAATTCGGTGCAGTTAGGCCGAAGACCCTTCCGGAAAAAACTGATCAAGGAGTTTTTCT
>SLDS01000038.1 GCA_007125175.1 Flavobacteriales bacterium | reverse complement strand
TTTTGGTGGCAGCTTGTGGGAGATGCCTGCTGTCGGCAAAGGTAGCACGGATTGACAAGATGCGGTAGCCAATGCGGAGCAGTTGAGCTGGGCTAAAACAGGCTTGGCGATGAAGAGAAGCCTTCCAGCTCGAGCAGAAAGCGCTTGCGCTGCAATCCGCCGGCATAGCCAGTGAGCTCGCCCTTGCTGCCCAGCACCCGGTGGCAAGGTGTCACAATGGCAATGGGATTGGCCCCATTGGCGGTCGCCACGGCCCTGATGGCTTTGGTATCGCCCAAGGAACGGGCTTGCTCAAGGTAGCTGCAGGTACTGCCGTATGGTATTTGCAGCAGCGATTGCCACACCCTTTGCTGAAAAGCGGTGCCTGAGGCTCCGAGTGGCAGGTTGAATTGTTTCAGCCTTTCGGCAAAATAAGCATCGAGCTGAAGCCTGAGCGCAGCGAGCACATCGTTTTCCGCTTCAAGCACAGGGGTTTCAAGGCCTCCCAGCACTTTATCCCACAGTTTGTCGGCGTATTTCGCTTCCGCAAATTGGAGGTAGCACAGCCCGGCATCGGTGGCCGCAGCCTTCATGAGGCCGATGGGGGTGGAGAGGAAGGTGTGGTGGAGAGGCATGGTGTTTTCATAATCTCGCGCGGACAAGGAGTCTTGCACGCTACTTTTCCCGATGTTCCATTCGAAATTCAGGGATTTTCACCCACGAATAGAATGAATTTTCCTTTGGTGCATTTGAGGCTCATTGCCGGATGATTTTCCTCAATTTGACTTTCAATTGATTGTGAAATGTGTAGTTCAATTCCAAAAAACCCTCGTTTTCGCAAAATGTGAAGTCGAGCCTATTGACTCTTTCAGCTTCCTTTTCGGAAATGGCGCTCGCGCTGACTCTCCACCGGGTTCCCTCGTTTTCGATCACCTCATAAACCCAGGTGATTTTCGAGTTTGACAGCTCACCCCATCCTTCGCCGATGAACAGCACTCGGGAGTATGTTTTGCTTAGGGCCAGAGGATAGTTTACCCTCGGGAATGGTGCTGATTCCAGCATGGCATACTGGTTATGCCTTGGCGGATGAAACCAGCAGGTTTTTTCATTCTCAACCGCGCCGGTAGTATCGGTACTTACCCAACCTATGGAGAATTGCTCACCGAACACGGTACTGTCTATTCCATCAGCGAGGTAAGTGATGATGATTTCCTTCTGAGTGGCATCGGCTTGCCATGGCCTGCCTGTTGCGTGTATGGAGATGGTATCATGTACCACCGATGCACCACCTGTATATTCGACGGCATACTCGGCAGTGGAACCGGGGGTAAAGACCTCATTTTGGGCGCACGCCCCAATGGGCGAAAAAAATGTGAACATGCAAACGCAAGCGCTTGCCAGACGATTCTTTACGGCCATCCCGGTTTATGCTTTGCCGATGCGTGTGAAGCTCTAAGTAGTGCCAACTTATTCCAGGTTCGTTGAATCACTGCACCGGGATCAAGAAAAACTCCACAGAACAAAGGTCGGAGAAATTTTTCTCTTAAAATCTTTCCAAGCTACTTACCAGAAGAACTTCCCTGCCACCGCTTCACCACCTTGCTCAAGCCGCATGATGTATACCCCTTGGGGCAATCCACCGGGCAATGGGAGCGCAGCGTCTTGGGCATGAATCTGCGTGCGCTGCAGCAGTTTTCCCAGAAGGTCGTACACCTCGGCACGGATGGGCCCATCCGGAGCTTGGATGTGGAGGCGCAATTCACCGCCTTGTCTATAGGCTTTGTGCAGGTGGAGGCCGCCGGCTTGGGCGGGGAGGTGCACAGCCACCGGCTCGAAGGTTTCGAGCCTGCCGTCATAGTCCGTTTGTGTTAAGCGATAGTAAGCCGTACCGGGCAGAGGGGCGACATCGGTGTAGCTGTAGTGCATCGTAGTGCTGCTATTGCCAGCTCCGGATATATGCTCAAGTACCTCCCAGTGTTGCCCGTCGGCGCTGCGGGCGAGGGTAAAAAAGTCGTTGTTGGTTTCAGAAGCAGTGCGCCAGCTGCACTTGACACCGTAGTCGGGTTGGTGGTGCGCCTCGAAGTCGAGCAGCTCGATGGGCAGTACGTTGATGCCTCCACCAATACTCGCCAGGGCGAAACTGCCAAATTCTTCTTCCTGTCCATCAGTAATCACTGTTTGATTGACAGATCCATTGGACTCAGAAGGCAGGAGCCCCCACTCATCTGACGCGTACCGGGCCACACGCATGTACTGCGGGTCGTTCACCTCGCTGCACGGACTGTTCGACCAAGACAATTGCACCTGTGCAGTGGCATCTCCTTCTATGCGCTGAAGCTCCCAATAATCACAGGTGCTCACTGGCCAATTGTCCCCATTCTGCCAGGGTCCTTGGGGGTTGGGGTGGGTATCGTCTACATAGCGCGCCTCAAAGCTTGATTCAGCTCCGCTCATGTCCACAAGTGCCAAAGGTTGGTAGTGCCCATTCGCGCCGATTGGGAACTCAAAAGGTGTGTTACCCTCTTTTACCACCACGCCATCCACATGACTCAGCACTCGGGCGCCCGTTGTGGTGGTGCCGCTGCTTAATATCATTCTCTGTGCACCTGTGTGGATGATACCTATGCCAAACTCAACTTGCTCTGTAATTCTAAGGTCTCTGTCCATGAGCTGAATGCCTTGAGAGTTGTACATCAGTAAGCTCGGTATGGTGGCTTCAGTAAGCTTCGCATTGAATATCAATGCAGGCTGGCTGCCTGAGAATTTCCAGGAACCTGTGCCCGGCATGCCGGCATCTTCTTCCACATTGAGGTGCACATTGTGCAGGGTAAGCACGGCCGTGTCGTCCGTGTGCACGGGGCCATTTACCGTAAGGTACTGGGCATGTGCCACGGTGGGGGTGTAGCATACCGCGATGCACAACATTGCTTTCCATAGAAGGTTGGTTACGCTGGTCATGGCTTGTGCGGGGTTGATGGGCTATGGCGCGGCAATGCGGGCTCATCTGTAGGGCGCAAGAGGAGGTCAAGGTCGATGGCAAGGCTTTCACGATCGAAAGAGGCGGTCTCTTTGTTTAGATGGAGTGGTTGGCTCCGCATGCCACCTGGTCTGGCCGGTGTAGTGGTTGTCGCCGCGCGCAGTGCACCGAGGTCGATGTCAATCGATGCTTTCTGTGGCTTCGTACTTTCAAGGATCACCACCTTTTGCTTGTGCAGGGAGCTGGGTTGGGCCTTGGCGGCAAAAGCGCCGACGATACATAACAGGCCAATGGTCAAAGTGCGCATCATGGCTTATTGAAATTCGAGGCTTACTTTGAGCGTGCCTTGCAGGATGCTGCTGTTGTCGCCGCCCAGGATGGCATTTCGTGTTTGGCCGCCCGTGCAGGTGCGCACGGCGATCAGCTGAAAATTGTAAGTGCCCGGCCCCAGCACTTCATTGCCGGTGATGACCGGATTTTTGTAAAAATTGTTGTGGGAGCTGTTGGCACCCGTACCCGCGGTCACCCGCTTGTAGCCTGCCTCGGGTAGCAGAGCGCCATCGCGTATGATGGCCAGGTCGGTGCAGGAATGGTTGTTGTTGCCCGTGGCATTGGTGGCCACGCCAATATCGGCCAGCACCTGAGCCATGGCGGTTTTGCCGGCAGGTACAGTCACGTTCACGCTCATGCCGGGTATGGTGCCCCAGCTGCCTGTGGTGGTGTAAAAATTATTGCTGTAGGCCACGCTCGACTGCGGCAAGTCGACATCGGGCGTCGGGCCAGCTGATGCTGTGAGCGCTTGCCAACTGCCATTGCTGAAGACATAAAATCCGCGGTCGCCTGTATTTTGGTATACCAGCAATCCTTCGGCAGGATTGGCAATGGCGAGGCGCTGGGCTTCGCTCATCCGTGGCAGTAGCACCCCTTTGTCGGTGCTGCTTACGTCAAAAATGGAAGACGCATGGCCCGGCAGTCCATCCAGGTTGATGGATACATTCTGGGCCAGTGCGGCGGTGGAGGTGCCTAGCAAGG
>SLDS01000067.1 GCA_007125175.1 Flavobacteriales bacterium | reverse complement strand
TTTGCAGGAGGCAACAGCATGCGCCCCAGCTGCCCCCCTCCGAGCACACCGAGGGTAAAATGCCGGTCGTAAAAAGCTTTTTTCATTGGCGCAAAGATAAGTCTTGGGGGCGATTGCGCACAGAAGAAGAATTGAGCTCAGTTTACTACGAGTTTGGTACTTGTAGCTCCTTGTGCACCAGAAATGCGCAGCAAGTACAGGCCCGGTGTGAGACCATCCAGGCGCAGCGTGCTTTCCAGAGGGCTACCCCCTACTGACCGTTCACGTACCAAGCGTCCGCTCATGTCGTGGAGGGCCAGGTTTCGCATCCCAAAGTTGCTCTTCACGCTTACTTCGCCTTGCGTCGGGTTGGGGTATACACTGCTGCTGTAAGCCGATGTATTGGAGGTGCTGTTGATGTACCCGCAAGCGATGAAGGGAATAAAAATCACCTCGCCCAGCTCAGGGTCATCGTTTTGATGGAATATCACCGACTCAACATCTTCCACTGTGGGAGTCCAGTTGAGCGGTGTCCAACAATTCTCCTGAGCCATGATGGTATTCGACGTATTGTTGTACAGGTCGAAGAGACCCCCTTCATTTTGGTTGTAATTGATGTAATTGAGGCCAGGGCCTACTTCCGGGTTGTCAATTTCACCAATATTGGCTTGGGCTGTGCCCTGCAGGGTAATGCCCCAGTGATTGCCCAAAATGTTATTGGATAAAATAACATGGCTATTCGCCCCGGTGCTGTTGAGGTTGATACCGCTGCCTCCCAGCATGGGGTCTTCCTGTATATTATTGTAGTTTAATCCATTGCCCGTAATCCGTGAATGAATATTATTGCCGATGACCGCTACACCGTATCGATTGTATATGACCACATTTTTATCTATCACCGCATGGCAAGGATTGCCCAGAAGTGATGATACAGCAATGCCACCGGTTTGGTCGAGCGAGGGATTGCCACCGACTACCCAGTTGCCGACAATGTAGGTGGTATCAGCTCCAGAGGGTCCAAGGTTGATCTGCGGGCGGTTGGCATTCGAAGTATTGTTGCCTTCGAAGTGGCAGTGCTCTATCCTTGGCGCTGTATTGATGTTGGCCGGACTCGAGATGGCCGAGGCCGCATTGCCCTCAAAGGTACAGTGGCTTATGAGGGCCATGCCTCCCGAAAGCCCTATGGCTCCTCCTGTGGATGTCACGGCGCTGTGGTGAGAAATATGGCAATTCACTGCTTCAAAATTTGGCGTAAGCACGCGTATGCCGCCACCATATGTGATCTCGGAATTTTGCAGCCGCCCATGAGAGGAGCTTTCGAAGCGAATACCGCCCCAGTGGCTCTCACAGCAATTGGCGGTGGTGAGCTTGGCTCCTCCGGCAGTGAGCAGAGCTCCTTCTATGGTGAGCAGCACCGCTTCCGCAAAATGGACTTCAACCTCGCCCTCAATCAAGAGCGTATCCGCTCCTGTAATGCTCAGATCTGCATTTACAGTAAAATGGTCTGACTCCCAGAGCACTGTTCCATCAGAGAGCTCCACAAGATCCTCCATGGTAAATGCCTGGCCAAAGCCGGGAGTCGAGTACTGAGCATGCAGAATTGGCCCATTGATAAAGGCTGCCAAGAGCAGGAGGAGGGCCGTGGGCAGGCTAGCGGTTTGTGCTTTATTATGTTTCATTGTACAAACAAACATAGTCAAATCTCACAGACAAAATAAATCACGGAGCTCTTGAACCGCCTTATCCCAGGTGGCATGCTGTGAATTGATGGATGGCCTGCCTCCTAAAAGCTATCTTGTCGGAGCTGTGAATGTGTGCTACAAAGTCCTGCCAAAATGTTTTTGCGGAAGCGAACAAGCTAAAGCAGGATTCTTAATGAAATGGTGAAAACCAAAAATCCAAAAGCCCTCATTCGCGAAATGCTTACTTTCGCAACTTATTTCATACACTGGCATGAGCAAAATCACGATACACGGAAAGGAATTTGTACCATACCTGAGCGAAGGACAGATCAAGGAACGCGTAAGGGCGATGGGAGTAGAGATCAACTCGAATTACGATGGAAAGAACCCCCTGTTTGTGGGGGTGCTGAACGGATGCTTCAGATTTGCAGCGGAGCTGATGAACCACATAGGAATCAACAGCGAGATCAATTTCGTAAAGCTCAATTCCTATCGCGGCACAGAGAGTTCCGGGAAGATCTCCACGCAGATTGGCTTGAATTCCGATGTGGAAGGGCGTCACCTCATTATCTTGGAGGATATTGTGGATACTGGGAACACCATCGAGCATTTGATGGAAGGGCTCCGTGCGGAAAATCCTGCCAGCATCAAGGTAGCCACCCTCTTGTACAAGCCCGAAGCCTATCATGGCGATATCAAGCTCGATTATGTCGGTTTCGAAATTCCCAACCTCTTCGTGGTGGGCTATGGCCTTGACTACGATGGTTTGGGTCGCAATCTCAATGACATATACCAAATCGTACTTCCCAAGACACACCCTGAAATATGATCAATCTCGTACTCTTCGGCCCTCCCGGTGCCGGAAAAGGAACGCAGGCCGAGCGCCTCGTGGAGAAATACAAGCTGGTGCACCTCAGCACCGGTGACATCTTTCGCCGCAATATCAAGGGCGAAACGGAATTGGGCAAGCTGGCCCAAACCTATATGAATGCTGGTAACCTTGTGCCCGATGAGGTAACCATCAAGATGCTCGAGAGCGAAGTGGATGCCCACCCCGAGGCCAATGGATTTATCTTCGACGGTTTTCCCCGCACGGAGCCACAGGCCATTGCTCTGGACAAGTTTCTGGAGGCCAAAGGCCAAAATATTAACCTCATGATTGCCCTTACGGTAAATGACGAGGAGCTCAAGCGCCGACTTCTGAAGCGAGCCGAGAGCAGCGGGCGCGCCGATGATGCAGACCCTTCTGTAATCGAAAACCGCATCGCCGTGTACAAGAAGGAAACGGCTCCGGTAGCCGGGTATTACCGCAAGCAGCACAAGCTTGAGGAGGTGGATGGCATAGGCAGCATCGACGACATCAGCGAGCGAATCTACGCCGCCATTGATCGCCATGTCTAAGAGCAATTTTGTTGACTATGTAAAAATCAACTGCCGCTCCGGCAAAGGCGGAGCCGGCAGCAAGCACCTGCACCGCGACAACTGGACGGCCAAAGGTGGCCCCGACGGTGGCGATGGAGGCCGTGGTGGACATGTCATACTGCGGGCAAATCCACACATGTGGACCCTCCTTCACCTGAAGTACAAGCGCCACGTATTTGCCGGACACGGCGAGGCAGGCGGTAAGCAAACCAGCACTGGCAAGAGCGGTGAGGATGCCTACATCGAAGTACCGCTGGGTACTGTGGTGCGCGACCCCGATACCGGTGAAGTGATCACCGAAATCACCGAAGCCGATCAGGAGTATATCCTGCTTAAAGGTGGACGCGGGGGCTTGGGCAATAGCCATTTCAAGTCGAGCACCTTCCAAACGCCTCGCTTCGCACAGCCCGGTGAGGATGGCCAGGAAGCATGGCGCATCCTGGAGCTAAAGGTACTGGCCGATGTGGGCCTCGTAGGTTTTCCCAATGCCGGTAAGAGCACCCTGCTCTCGGTGGTCTCAGCTGCCAAGCCCGAGATCGCCAACTATCCCTTCACCACCCTGGTGCCCAACCTGGGCATCGTGGGCTACCGCGACGATCGCTCCTTTGTGATGGCCGACATTCCCGGCATTATTGAAGGAGCGAGTCAGGGCAAGGGTATAGGTTTGCGTTTTCTCAGGCATATTGAGCGCAACAGTGTGCTGCTATTCCTCGTTCCCGCCGATAGTGCCGACATAGCCAAAGAGTATGAAATACTGCTCGGAGAGTTGAGGGCCTACAATTCCGAGTTGCTCGACAAAACCCGCCTCCTCGCCATTTCCAAAAGCGACATGCTCGATGAGGAGCTCAAAGCCGAGATCAGGCCCTCCCTGCCCAAGTTGCCCTACGTCTTCATCAGCAGTGTGGCGCAGCAGGGGCTCAC
>SLDS01000137.1 GCA_007125175.1 Flavobacteriales bacterium | reverse complement strand
GCATGCCTGTACAAGCCTGAAAAATCACTCGACGTGACGGATTTTTGCCTAATAATTAAGTGGTTAACTTAGTGGACTTACATTCCTTTGAAATTTTCCGATGTAAATATTCCTCAATCAACGGATCGTCAGGTCACAGACGCGGGCATTGCGGGTGTTTCATGTTCAAAATTCACTGAAAAAGAGGTCGTCACATCGAGTGTTTTTTTTTGGCTATACCTGATTTTCATCTGTTCCGATACTTTGCGGCCAAAAAAAAATGTGTCGAGATGCTTTGAAAACGAATATCCGCTTCGCGTCTCGATACAATTTTTCAGGCAGCAGCCTTTTGGTTGTACTGGCGTGCTGGTACAAGTCTGAAAAATCATTCGACGTGACGATTTAATCAATTGATTAACTGATGTTTTTAACAGGAGATTAAATTTCTTCGAAATTTTTTGGATGAGGATACAGAAGTGTTCATTAGTGGGTGATGAGGTCATCATATCAGCTCCTCTTCTGCCTCCACGGCGGGTGGCAAAATTGGGATGGCATTGAGTGCCGGTATCAGGCTGTCTATGTGCATGCGATACGCCTCTTGCAACTTGTCAGGCACAGGCTCGCTGGGAGGTATCTCCTCGCTGTATGGGTCGATTTGCCGTCCATTTTTCCAAAAACGGTAGCATACGTGAGGCCCCGTAGCCAGTCCCGTAGCCCCCACATAGCCTATCACCTCGCCTTGCTTCACCACCTGGCCCTTTTTCACAGCCCGCTTTGACATGTGCAGGTATTGTGTGGTGTAGGTACTGTTATGCCTTACCTTCACAAAGTTGCCATTGTACTTGCCATATGAAGACTCGATCACGGTGCCATCTCCGGTGCTCATGATCGGTGTGCCCGTGGGGGCGGCGTAATCGGTTCCCAAGTGGGCTTTCCAGCGCTTTTGCACAGGGTGAAAGCGCTTCTTGGAGTAGCGCGAACTAATTCGTGAAAACTCCAGAGGCGCCTTGAGAAAAGCCTTGCGAAGGCTCTCCCCATTGTCATCGTAATAGCTCAGTTTTTCACCGTCATCAAATTGGAATGCCTGAAAAGAACGGCCGCGGTGATTGAACTCCGCAGCCAGGATGTCCTTCACTCCTACCACCTCTCCGTCCACCAACTTCTCGGTGTACACGACACGAAACCAATCGCCCTTCTGTATGCGATAGAAATCGACCGTCCAGGCATAGATATCGCTCATGGCCAAGGCGAGCTCGATGGGGAGATTGCCCTCCGCCATGGTCTGGTACAACGAACTGTAAATTTCTCCGGCGGCCTCACGCCTGCGGTAGCTCACCGGCTTGGTGCCCATAAAAGCGGCAATGCTGTCGCGAAGTTGGTAGAGCACATAATCCTCCTTGGTGGTCTCCACAGCCAGGTAATGCAAATCCGCGCTGCTATCAGGACTGATGAAAAGTGCGTACTTGCTACCCTGGCGCAGACGGGTGACCGGATACACATCTCTGGAAACCTGATCCAACTCCGCGATGGCGCTGTACTCCACCCCATAGCGCAAGAGCAGGTCTGCCAGAAATTCATTCTTTTTGAAGGTGCCTTCCGTGATCAGGTAGGCATCCTCATTGAGGCCATAGCGCAGAGGAGGCTCGAGCAAGAGCTCTGCTTGCTCCGACAGCTCTGACTCATCCCCGCCTGAAGCCTCACCATCCTCAGGGCTGCGGCAAGACGACAGTAGGCTGAAAGCCAAGGCTGGCGCAAGCCATATTTTGTGAACATGTACATTCAGCATACCACAAAATTAAGCAAGCTGCAGGCTTAAGCCGCCATGGCCAAAGGATAAGATTGACAGCGCTATGTGGACGAAGCAAGTTCGATTTCTCCCGGGCGCCTCAAGCCACACAAATCAAAACCTTGTAAAATAAGCCCTTACTTAGCACAAAGACAAGATATGCTTCATCCAACCTATTGGAAGCTATTGCGTCAGTTTTATGTAATTTAGTGCTATGCTATTGCGTGTCGACAAGCGATTCGTGTTCATTTTAATCCTCTGCCTTTTGGGTTCCGCGCTGATTGCCAACGGCCCCTCCCTTGTGGAAAACAAAGGTCAGTGGCACCCCAACGTGCGCTTTAAGGCCGAGCTTGACGGTGCCCACGCTTACATCGATCGCGATGGCCTCAGCTTTTTGCTTCACGAAAGTGATTTTTTCGACAAGCGCTACAGGCATTATCACGGCGAGCCCATGGAGGGTGAAGCCAAGCAGCATGCCATCAAATTTCGCTTTGAAGGAATGGACTTTGGGGCTGCACAAGAGAAGTCCGGTAAAAAAGATGGGCCGCAACACTTCTTTTTGGGCAATGACCCGATGAAGTGGGCCCGTGACGTGTATGGCTACGAATCGGTCGTGTACAAGGATCTCAAGCCGGGAATTGATGCGCGTTTTGATCTGCGCAAGGGCGTGCTGAAATACGCGTTCACCCTGGCCCCCGGTGTGGATCCTGCAGAGGTATCCCTGCGGATAGAAGGCGCTGATCGGACATCACTCGAGGCCGGAGAATTGGTGGTTCACACTTCGGTGGGTTCTTTTCGCGAGTTGGCCCCTTTTGCCTATCAGATTCATGAGGATGGTCAGCCCAAGCGGGTGACCTGCCACTACCACCTCCGCAAAGATCGGCTGAGCTATCGCTTTCCGGACGGCTATCGCGAAGACCTCCCCTTGATCATCGATCCGGAACTCGCTTTTTCCAGCTATATCGGTTCCACCTCGAGCAGTTTTGGCTTCACAGCCAGCTACGACAATGAAGGCAATCTCTATGCAGGCGCCATCGTATTTGGCGATCTATATCCCACCACGCCGGGTGCGGTCCAGACCACTTACGCAGGAGGCAGCGTGGACTGTGGCATCACCAAGTTCAGCGGTGATGGCAGCCAACTGCTATACAGCACGCTCCTGGGAGGCGCCGGCAATGAAGCACCGCACAGCATTGTGGTATCGGATGCGGGCGAAGCCTATATCCTAGGCACTACGGGCTCTAGCGCCTTCCCGACCACGCCCGGTGTGGTGCAGGATTTTTTCAATGGTGGCACCACGGTATTTACTTCCATAGGTTTCACCTATACAAGCGGCAGTGATCTCTTTGTGAGCAAGCTCAGCCCCAATGGCGACGAGCTCTTGGCGAGCACCTATCTGGGAGGCTTCGGCAATGACGGCGTGTCCAGCAATACTGCCCTTGACTACAATTACGGCGATTCCTTCCGCGGTGAAATCGTTTTGGATGCGGAGGGCAATGCCTACATCGCCAGCCAAACCCGCTCGAATAATTTTCCCATCGTAGGTGGCTATGCCAGCGAATATCCCGGGCAGCTTACCGGCGTCTTGGTCAAACTCAACCCCTCCCTGAGCCAGATTATCTGGTCCACCTATACCGGCGGCAATGAGGTGGAAAATGCCGTTGGACTGCAGCTTGCCGTCGATGGATCTGTCTATTTTTCAGGCACTACCAGCAGCACCAATCTCGGGAATGGAGATTCCTACCAGGGCAACAATGCCGGAGATGCCGATGCCTACGTGGGCCACGTTTCGGCCGATGGCTCCACCTTGCTGCACTACACCTATCTCGGCACCAATGACTTTGATCTGGGCTATTTCGTACAGCTCGATACCGAAGGAAATGTGTACGTGATCGGGCAGAGCGAGGGCAGCTATCCCGTATCCGGCGATGTGTACAGCAATCCCAATAGCGGGCAATGGATTCAAAAGCTCAGCCCCGACCTCAGCGAGGGTCTGTGGAGCACTGTACTTGGCACGGGCCAAGGGGGAGTTGACATTTCTCCTTCAGCATTTCTTGTGAGCGACTGCGGCCAAATATATGTGGCAGGTTGGGGAGGAGAGGTGAATCCCATAGGGGGCAGCACCACGGGACTTCCGGTTACTCCAGATGCCTTTCAAACCACCACAAACGGAAGCGATTTTTACCTGATGGTACTTGCTCCCGAGGCCGAAAGCCTGGTGTATGCCACATTCATAGGCGGCAATATGAGCAATGAGCATGTGGATGGTGGCACCAGCCGCTTCGACAAGGATGGCACCGTATACCACGCAGTATGCGCGGGCTGCGGCGGCAATAGCGACTTTCCCACGCAGCCGGGTGTGTGGTCGCAGAGCAATAACAGCAATAACTGCAATATGGCTGTATTCAAGTTCATTCTCTCCAACGTCAGTGCCATTGCATCTATAGAAGAAGAGGATGCAATATGCCCGGGCACAGTGATCAATTTCATAAATGGATCCAGTTTGGCCGACAGTTATTTGTGGGACTTTGGTGATGGCACGCAAAGCAGCGATTTCCAGCCAAGCCATACTTATGAGAGTCCCGGCACCTATGTGGTAAGTCTATATGCCGAGAGCACCGATGAGTGTATAGGGCCCGATAGCACAAGCATCGTGATAGAAGTAGAGAGCGGGCCAGAGCTCATTGTGGATATACCCGAAGTAGTGTGCCCGGGCGAGCCCGCAGAGCTTGAAGCCAGCGGTGGCGAGAGCTACTTCTGGTCTCCTTCGGAGGGCTTGAGCGCAAACAACATTCCCAATCCCATCTTCCAGAGCGATGTAGGCATGAGCTATACCCTACTGGCTTCTACCAATTGCGGCACCCAGAGCGCCACGATAGATATTGAGGTGGACGGCAGCGACATTGGAATAAGCAATGACGTGAGCATATGTCTGGGAATGTCGGTACAGATCGAAGTTGACTTTGAGGGAGAAGTGGAATGGAGCCCTGCCGAAGGACTGAGCAGCACCACCACCCCAAGCACCACGGCAAGTCCACAAGAAACGACTGAATACACAGCTACTTTCGTCACTGACAATGGATGCGAATTAAGTCGATCGATGACAGTTGTGCTCCTCGACCCTCCCCCTGTGCTCGAAGGCGATACAGTGGCTGTAAGCTGCAATGGACAGCCGGCACAATTGAATGTGAGTGGCGCACAAAACTATGTGTGGTCGCCCTCCACAGCCCTGAGCAGCACCACGGGCCCCAATACCCAATCGCTACCCGAGTCGAGCATCACCTACACTGTGGTGGGCAGCAATGCCTGTGGTTCGGACAGCATGCAGGTGCTCGTTTTGGTTAATTTCCTGAACATCACTCTCGAAGTAGACAGCCTTGTATGTCCCTCACAGCCTTTTGAGGTATCAGCCCAGGGAGGGGAGCTTTACCAGTGGATTCCTTCTGAGCGCTACCAGGATGCCACTGCACAAACTACCTTCGCCCGTTTTGATATGCCGGGCTATGTGGAAGTGCAAGGCATGGATGCCGACGGCTGCAGCAGCAGTGCTCAGGCATGGGTGTCCTTTCTGCCCAGCCCCTTCCTCTTTGCCGGGCGCGACCGCATCATCCGTTTTGGAGATGATGTGCAGATTGAGAGCAATAGCGATTACCCCATTACCTGGGAATACAGCCCATACCTAAGCTGTCTCAACTGCGATGAGCCCATTGCATCTCCTTTGGAGACCACCACCTTTTACGCAAGTGTAGTGGATGAGAATGGCTGCGAAAAGCATGACTCTCTGCAGGTATTCGTGGAGGGCAACCTCTATGTTCCAAATGCCTTTTCGCCCAACGGCGACGGCCTGAACGATATATTCAGGGCCGAGGGCATCGATGTGGATGAGTTTCGGATGGAAATATATAATAGATGGGGGCAATTGGTGTTCAGCAGTTCACACATAGACGAGGCTTGGGATGGAAGCCATCAGGGCTCAGAATATTTTTGCCCGGCCGGGCTCTACCCCTACCGCATCGTAGCCCGTGTGCTCAATGGGCAGCGCGTGGAGCTGAGCGGACATGTCACACTCATCCGTTGATCAAGGGTAATTTCTCTGAAATTTTTGCCAAGGCAAAAGGCAAGGCCTATACAAAACGCGGATCCGTTTCCATCACATGGCCGCAATTGTCGCAGGTGCGCAGCTCCTCACTTGCGTAAAAGTGCTTGAAGTTGGGCAAAAAATCTTTTTCGATATCGCGAAGGGGGAAGTAGACTTCGTGAAGCTTGTGATTGCAAGCATCGCAAAACCAGAGGAGCCCATCCTTGTAAGAGCTACCCTTGCGCACGCGCTCGATGACAAGCCCCATACTGCCCTCCGATCGCATGGGCGAATGAGGCACTTTGGGTGGCAACAGAAACATTTCTCCCTCACGAATGGGCACATCTACAGCTCGGCCGTCTTGCTGTATTCGCACATTGATATCGCCTTCGATCTGATAGAAGAGCTCCTCGGTTTCGTTGTAGTGATAATCCTTGCGGGCATTTGGCCCGGCGACTATCATTACGATGTAGTCTGTGCCTTCAGGGTAGAGATTTTTATTGGCCACGGGGGGCTTAAGCAAATGGCGGTTCTCGTCTATCCACTTCTGTAAATTAAAGGGCTTGCTGATCGGCATAGGAGGGAAATATTGGTGTAAAAATGATCCACTTCTGTGAAGTGAATGTACAAAAAATCACCATCAATCGAGGATGATGAAAGTCACCCTGCGGTTGAGCGCATGCTCCTCTTCTGTACATTCTACGCCATCTACGCAATCATTGACAGGATACCTCTCACCAAAGCCGCGGGTGCGCATGCGCTCGGATTCCACTCCCTTTTTACTCAAGTATTCCTTCACAGAACCCGCCCTACGCTCACTGAGTGTGATGTTGTAGGCATCTGAACCCCGACAGTCTGTATAGGCGCGAATCTCGATGGAGATATCGGGATTTTGCTTCATGTATCGGGTGAACATGTCGAGTGAGCGTCGGCTTTCAGCCTTCACATAATATGAGTTAAAATCAAAATAGATGTGTGGTACGGTAAACTCGCGCTGCTCCCTTCTGTCAGGGGCATCCGGCAGATCCTCCTCTGCGATAGGCGGCTCGCTGAAGTCGACCTCGTAATAAAGATCACCTATACGCCTCGCCTTCACGTAGTCGCCCTGAGGTCTTTTCACATAGAGTTCTTCCGGAATACCCTTGCCAAAGTAGAGGAGATACTGATCGCGCCTCTCCACATTCTTGAAGAGCATACTGCCATCTTTGGCGAGAAAGCTCTCTCCCTGCTCAAGGCTATCTTGCCCGGTATAGAGCACCACAGGTATCATGTAGAGGTCCTTGTCGCTATAGCTCTTGCCAAAAAGGTCAATTCGATTACCATCATCTGCCTGAGCCCCGCCGAGCTCGTAATCTTCTGCATCGAGCAATCGGAATGAGAAGCGTTGCTCATCATCGATCTGTGTCTCTATCAGGGCATCTGTGCCATCGGGACGGCGTATGCGCAGTATGGCTTCCTTATTGAGCTCGTCTTTGATCACCACCAATTCATAGCGCTTATCGGGATGGAGGTTGCGCAAGACCAAGTTTCCATTGCTGCGCACGTAGACGGTATCTTGCTGATCTTCTCCCACAGTGAGCAGCAACATGGGATATGCCTCCCCAAAGTCAAAATCGCTAATGTGGGCCACAAAGGTGCCCGGTTCGAAGGCCTCTGGAATGGGCTCGGGCTCCGGTTTGGGAGCCTTACGGGGCCTTCCTTTCTCCTCGGGCATGTACTCAAATCGGAATTCACTTTCATCATAAGGGCTCAAGCGCTGCAAGGTGTCTCCATCCTGATTGAGCAGAAATAGGCGGTCATTGGGGCTGAATTGTCCTTTTTGCGACCTGATCCGATATGCTTCCTTGCTTTGAATATCGCCTAGATTCAATCGTCCTTCCGCATCCAAGAGTATCTCTTCCGCCTCTTTGCCATCCATGGTTTCAAATAGCAAGGGGGTGTCCTTGTCCACATTGTCTGAAATCAAAATGGCCTTTGTCCCCGAAGCGAGCACAGGTGAAGCCAGCATCCAATCGGACTGCGGCAGGCTCCTCGAGTAGTTGAAGGCATTGGAGCTGACGCCAATGGTTTCAATGCTTTGTACCACAGCACCCGATTCTCCGAGTATATCAATACGGTGCGGTGATTCTACTCCGCTTGTCTTGATGGTAAAGTCCTCTTCATAATCCACTTCACCAAAATCGAATCGGCCTTCCTGATCCGTTTTGGTGCTGGAAATGAGTTTGCCACCACGCGCTTCCAGACTAAGCTCGGTTTCAGCAAGGCTTTCACCCTTGTCCGACTGCACCCTGCCTTTTAGCGGAAATCGCGGCTGCGGTCCTTCTGTGTCGCGCTTTACGAGTGCGCGATCGAAGGATTTTGGCGAAAGCAACTCAAAGCGAATCACATTTTCGGTTTTATCGGCTTCGAATGACTGAACAGGCTCGCCTTGCTCATCCAAGACTTCGATCACCATGCCCTCGACCAGGTGGTTTTCCAGCTCAAGGGTATATTGCTCTAAGGATTTCGCCCCCTTTAGCACAAACTTACCCTTATCATCCACCTCAACTTCTTGCAGCAACTCTCCACTGCTCTGCATGATTCTGGCAATGGTGCCGGCAGGGGGCGCTACATCCTTAAAGCGCACCACACGATCCTTGTGATCGGCCTTTTCAGGGTAAAACACGATGCGGTAAATGTCATCTCCCCCGATGCCTGAGGGCCTGTTGGAGCTCACAAAACCGTCAACATGGTTCAACATACCGATGGCAAAATCATCGTAGGCCGAATTGATTGGCGCACGCAGATTGGCGACGCTTTTGAAATTGGTCAATGCGCTTGACATGTACATATCGAGGCCTCCATAGCCCATGTCCCTGCGATCGGATGAGAAGAACAGTCTAGACAGGTGAAAGCGCGGGAACATCTCATTGGATGGGGTATTGATCACAGGCCCCATATTCACAGGCTCTGACCAGTGCCCGCCCTGCCAGTCGCAATACCATAGATCCATTTGCCCAAAGCCTCCGGGCCGATTTGAGGCAAAGTACATCCGCGATCCATCTTCAGAAAAGGTGGGATGCCCGGTCTGATATTCTCCGTTGTGCACAAAGGGTGTGGGCTCTTCCCCGCTCTTGAAATTGAGGAAATAGATGCCCATCCTGGCCGACTGGGTGGCCACCTCGGCCTCGCGCAGGGTGACCGCATGCAAATCCCTGCCCGGCCAAGGCGCAAAGGGCCCATCGTGGTCGTAGTATTTCCGGTTTTTCACAGCCATCACCGGGCGCTCTATGCTGCGGTCCCTTTCTCTGTAGCGCGTTCTGTAGATCAGGTGTATGTTTTGCCCCGAGTAGGAGGCGGGAAATATGGATTGCATGCTGTTGATGTCGGTCACATAGTGCATGTTGAGGTTTTCATCAACGATGGGGGCATATTCATTGTACGGGGTATTGATACCCGATACCATTTCCAGGAGAGAGCCGGTGTTTGTGGTATCCCACTTGATCAAATCGCTAATCTTCTTGAACCAGAGATAGGTTTTTGGATCCGAATCGCCTTCAGCCATGCGACGCAAAACTTCGAGGTAGGCCGAAGAGAAGTCATCATTGGCTATGAGCACATCCATGAAAAAACGCGCCTTTTCGCCTGAGCCCTCTATCTCGTCCTGTATAAGGCTCATGATATCATAAGCATCCTCATAATCTTGCAGTTTGTAGTAGCACTGAGCGAGCAGGTAGCCACTGTTTTCACCGGGCTTCTTGCTGAAAAAGTCCTTTTTGAGCACCTTGGCAGCCGCATCATAACGGCCTTCTTCCATGAAGCGGATGGCCTTATTGGGCTGGGCCTGTGCCTGCAGCACAATCAAAATAATTGCGGCGCTTGTCAGCAAATATTTCAGTAATGGCGATTCCTGTCGTTTCGGTTTATCACTCATGGTCTTTGACATCTAAGGGGGTAATTTCAAAAATTTTCAATTCCGTACGGCGATTGATGGCATGCTCCTGCTCAGAGCATTCCACACCGTCGGCACAATGGTTCAGCAATTGGGTCTCGCCGCGTCCTTCCCCTCCCATGCGCCTGGCATCAATTCCTGCTTCCAGCAAATATTCCATCACCGAATCGATCCGGCGCTGGGATAGCTTTAAGTTATAATCAGCAGATCCTCTCGAGTCCGTGTACCCGTACAATTCAACCCGTACACCCGGATTGTTATTCAATAGCTCAACCAATTTGTCGAGCACCTTGGCACCGGCCCGGGTTACAGAGGCCCTGTTCAGTTCGAAATACACCTGTGGCAATTTGAAGGCGCTGCCCTCCTCAACTTTGATGGTCTTGCGCAGCTCATTGGTGAGGGTGATCGTTTTCACATCGGGATCGATGCGCACGTACACGAATTCCCCGGATTCATCAGGACTTATGGTTTGTATCACCCTGCCACTTTGATCGATGATATGGATCTCATCATCCAGGCGCACACCCTCCGCGCTAAACTGGTACTGAGCCTCGGCCTGTACTGATTTGAAAATAAACTTGCCCTCATCATCTGTCAAAGATCTGGCCACTTCATTGCCTTCGGCATCCTCCATGATGATTCGGACGCCTTTTTCAGTGCCCTCGGAGCTCAAATATTTGCCAATGATCTCAATATCGAGGATACTCTCATCCTCAGTTTCAATTCGCTCGAGGAAATAGTCTTCTGGCGTAAGCAGTTCAAAAATAGATCCACTTGCCCCCCAATCTCCCTTGACGGTCTTGATAACCTGTCCGCTGCTGTCGAATAAATCCATCTGTAGCGGTCCTTCCCTTTCTTCCTCGGATTCCAGGACTACCTGATACTGTCTCAATCCCCGTACATGATCGAAACTGAAGCTCGCATCTTTATTGAGCAATACACTTTGTAGGGTGTCTCCCTGATCGTTGACCAAATGAGCGACCACATTCCCTGCATCTTCTATGCCTTGGATCTGCCCGGAAAGCTTCTCAAAAAAGAGGCTTCGATCCTCCCAAAGAAAAGTGTAGATGGCATCAAAGCGGCCATCACTGAAGCGGTTGGTAGCGGCATAAGCACGCCCCTCAGGGCTGATTTGGAACCCGAAATCGTGGTAGGGAGAATTAATAGGTGCTGGCAGCAGTGTGTTCTCTTTGGTTTGGAGGTTATAGAGGTATATGTCCATCCCACCATAACCCATCTCCAGGCGCTCGGAACTGTAAAACAAGGAGTCGCCATCCACATGAGGGAAAAGCTCATGGGCATCGCTGTTCACCTCAGCTCCGAGGTGTATTGGTTCGCCCCACTCGTCCTCCTTCCAGCTCACAGCCCAGAGATCCATTCCACCCAAGCCCCCTTTTCGATCGCTGCTGTAGATGAGGACTTTTCTCTTGCTATCATAGCTCGGGTGAAGGCAAGTTTCATTGCTTTCGCAAAAGCTCAATCGCTTGGGTGGCTTCGATGCCTCATTTGGATGAAAATGGTAGAGCTGAGCTTTCACAGTGCGAGCCGGTCTGGGCTGCTTCATTTGCATGGCCATTACAATGCTGCTATCTGGCAAAATACAGGCGGGGCCCCACTCCAAAGCGGGCCATTCTCGCAGTTCATCGATCCACTCAGGCCACTGCTCATCGGCAGGCCCTAAGCGGTAGCCATCCGTTTTCGCCGATCTTCTGGGGAAATATTGATACTCCCTTTGCGGTGAACGCTTGAGAACCACAGCACTCTCGCCTTCTAACCATGCGAGCATATAATCCTTGTTAGGGCTTTTCTTGTGTGGTCTTATCTCAGCCGAAAAGGAGCTCTCCTGCAGGTCTCTGAGCTGCTCCAAACGCGCTATCAAAGTGCTGAATTTCTGTGAATACTCAGTCGATGACTCCGCCTCAATAGCTTTTCGCGATAGCTCCATGGCCTTGTCTATCTCACCCTGTGCAGCCCAAATCTCAGCCTTCGCAAAGCTGTACGCACTCGAATTGCATCCAGCACTATCTGCTTGTATCATAATGCGATAAGCCTCCCTCCACTGCCCGTCGCGGTGCTTGGCAAGCACGGCATGGCAGAGGCTGTCGACCTCCATACCCATCACTGCTCCTGCGAGCAAGCTCAGGCATGCGATCAGTGCAAGCGCTATGGATTTATTCCGTATCAAAAGTACCTTACCCCAACTTTATCGGCCTTGAAAAGGCTCAGATCAATACCGAGATATACTTCATGAGTGGCGCTCTGAGCAGCGCGCAAGCCATTGATTGCCCAATCATATGCATAGCCAATAACCAGCGACTGGCTCGTGACCACCTGTGCCGAAAAGACCATTCCAAAATCGTGGCGGTAAATGGCTCCCAGCCACAAGTGATTCATCAATAAAGTACTCAAGCCCAGATCGACCTGTACCGGGCCTCCCAATTCATGCCTCACCAAGCCAAAGGGCTTGATGTCAATCTGATCGCTTAGGCTATGGATGTATCCCGCTTGCAGGTTAAGGAAGGTGCTCAGGCGGGCATCATCGGACACACTGCTGTAGAGCCGGGAATTCTGCAACCCGGTGGCGCTCAACCCAAGATATGCCTTGGGAGCGATGTACATCACGCCAAAATCGAAGCTTGGCAACCAGAAGTTTCCATCGGTGCTGAATGCAACAGGGTCTCCCGGGTTCTGGTAGTCCAGGGCATCCCAATCGTATTGGTAACTGATGGCTCCTGCCTGCAAACCAAAGTTTATTTTTCGACGGGCATCTTTGTCCAGGCGTAAGCTGTAGGCATAGGCGAATGCCATGTGGCTGGCCCTGCGGGCACCTATTTGATCGTTTTGAAAATAAAGCCCTACAGCCATGTTTTCATTTCTCAAGGGGGCATGTATATTGAAATTTTGCGTACTCGGTGCGCCCTCAAAGCCCACCCACTGGGCGCGGTAGCTTCCATTTACCGAAAGGGCATCCCTCGCTCCTGCATAAGCCGGATTCAGCGCATAGAGGTTGAAAATGTACTGGCTGTACAGCGCTTCCTGCTGCCCATAAGCTGCGTAGACCGAAAGGATCAAAAAACCGAGTGCTATGAGGCCGCGTCCCTTCATTTTGTGAGTTCTATGTATCCTTTGTGCACACGCCCGGCTACATTGGCGAGGTAGAAATAGGTGCCTTGTGGAAGTACCTTCCCGGAAGGGCCGCTTCCATCCCACACCACCGATTCATTGTCATAGTTCCTTCCTTTCCAGACAGATTGCCCCCAGCGATTGAATATCTCCACCTCATTGTCATGAAATTCTGACAAGTCAATGTTCTCGATCTCCCATCGGTCGTTTACCCCATCGCCATTGGGAGAGAAGGCATTGAAAAATCGAAGGATGCAATTTCCCTCCGGATCGAATTCCATTTCGAATTCTTGAGTGAGCATGCAAGGGCCCGCAGTCACGGTCACGCTGTGGGGGCCTGGAGTAAGGCGGTCATTTTCCGTGCCGCTGATCCCATTGCTCCAAGATACCAGATAGGGAGGGGCACAACCGCGAATGTTGACTACGGAAGCCACGCCATCGCTGGAGCTCGGGCAAGAGGCAAAGCCCAGCTCCAGATCAAATCGCAGTGGATCGCCGGACTTGGGCTGATGAAATCCTTGGGTGAGCGCATATGGCGCGGCATTCAGGGTGTTGACCACAGCTTCCCCTGCGGTGAATGAGATGCCGATACTGCCTCCTGCGGGTGCGCTGCCCCCATAAGAACCAATCACCTGTCGACTGAGCTCATAATTTGCTTGTGCCAAGAGATCCGGGCTGCTCAGCGCGAGGCAAATGAAGGTGAGGATGTAAGGGCAACTTTTCACTCCTTGTGTCAATTATTGTAAGCGTATCCAACCCGCCTCCCCGGCGCTTATGAGCTGAACCGTTTGTGGTGTAAAATCGCTCATGGTGATCTGGGAGCTGCCAATATCAGGCTGTATGCCATCAAATTGGATGGTGGAAGCCGAGAGCGGAGCCAAAGGCGGGCTTCCTGTGCGGCGAATGGTGAGAACCCGTCCCGGGTGCTCAGTGGCGGGTGGCATCACAACATCTGCCGAGCTCGTCCCCTCCACCAAGATCACGATGTAGCTTTCGGTATCCCCGAGGGTGTATTGCAGGTTTGGGCTTTCTCCCTGTAGCAAGGTTACCTTGTAGCGTTCTTGCCCTCCAATGCTGAGCACGGAGGATGCCGAGGTATGCACGGTATCGCCGCTTACGCCAAATACGCGATTGCCGGCTTCCTTTTCTACAGAAAAACTTGCTCCGGGGCCTCCATCACCCCGCACATGCAGCCTGGCAGAAGGAAGCTCCGTTCCGACACCTATGCGATTGGCTGTATTGAACACAGCATTGCCATCGGAATTAAATTGCCATAGTGCTGACTCTGTGAGTGGAGACAGATCCACGCTGTGCATGATTCCAGCCTCTTCGAGCTTGAGAATATTGTTGTCGAGCAGCTCGAAGCTATTGCTATCAATCAGCTCATTGGTGGG